>JAGQQE010000231.1 GCA_020426345.1 Planctomycetaceae bacterium | reverse complement strand
TTTTAAGCCAGCGGCCATTCATGTGTTCGAACAGATCGTCCTGAACGCGAACTGTTGGCTCAATACCGTCCAGATCCAGACCTGAATACAAGTCCTCAGCCCGTGAGCTGGCTGTCACGATCACGAGTAGAACTATTCCTTGCAGGAAGCGCATTTTGAAGTCCCTCAGTTTTAAATTCCATTGCCTGTTCCGTTTCCCGGAACGCCTGGGAAAGTGTAGCAAGGCAGGCGGAGTGATGCCTCCGATGCCTCGAATGTTGCGTATTTGCCCCCAATGGGCTGGGGGTTCCTGCGTCACAGGCGTGCAACCGTGCGGGTTTTGCAAATTTTGTGTGGCGGATTGCCAACACTGAGTCGCCCGGATGCATCATCCTGCGGAGTTTCACCAGTCGCTGTTTTTCAACAGTTCTTTAAGAAACAGAACGACATCCTACCGCCTCAACAAAACCGAATAACTGACATCAATCCTGTGCCGCCGTCGATTTTTTGGCCTTTTCTTGTCGCTGTCAGGAAGCAAGGTTGTCGTGCACAGAATTCACAATTCTCCGTGCCAGGTTACTGTCGTTGCGGGCCCTTCTGTTTCCTCCAGCGTCTTTTGAGCAACACGAAAGTAGAATCATGCAGTACGTCACCAGAAACCCCCGTCGATTTCGGTTCAGAGATCGCAAAGGCGCGGCCATTGTGGAACTTGCTGCAGTCCTGCCGGTGTTCATGATGACGCTGATCGGCATTATTGAATTTGGTCGAGCGATGTCGGTGAGTCAGATGCTGAACGCTGCTGCACGCGAGGGTTGTCGACAGGCGATCCTTGATGGATCGACGAACGCGAATGTGACTGCCGACGTCAGGGATCTGGTTGTCAACACGGTCAACTGCCCGATTGGTGCAGTGACTGTCACGATCGCGGTGACCTCCGAATCCACCGGGCAAACGCTAACGGACGTCAGTCTGGCAAAGCCTCGAGACTTGATTGAAGTCGACGTTCTGGTTCCTCAGGAATCCTGCAGCTATGCGCTGTCCCGTTGGCTGTCTGGTCGGTCCCTGCGTGGGCAGTGTGCTATGCGGCACGAGTAGAGTTCCGAATCTGCTCAGTCAGGCACGATTCAAGAACCGGTGAATACACCAAATTCCATCTCGACAATTCAGGGGAGAACAATGCCATGGTCACTTCAACCATCCCGAAGACATTGCGGGGCCTGTGTGCCCGCAGAGTCGGTCTCTTGCTTACGGGGCTGTGCCTCGCTTCAGCATCAAATTCGCTTCAGGCGGAAGAAGAACGAACTCTGATCAAGGTTGAAGAAGACTGGGAAGCGCTGATCACAGAAGCTGACGAGGATTCCTGCAGCCCGCAGATCATCAATGTGATCTCCCCGGTACAGACTCTGTCGGGACTTTATGGCATGGTTGAACTCAACCACAACTCCTTCCCAACCTTCAACGAAGGAGGAATTCAGCTTCAGGGGCGAACGGGAGAAGATCTAAACTGGGCTCGTTCTTTCGCTTACGATCGTCGACTGCGTCACAGCTATGATCGATTGCAGTACACAGTCGGGCTTCGAGTTCTGCAGGAAGAATATTTCGACAATGCCGACTTACTGCTGATCGTCAAGAAGGTAGCCTCCAAATCGTGGGGCAATCTGAATAACGATGTCATGGTACTGGGGCTCCGGATGGAAGACGCCACTCTCGATGATTACTCACCCGAGTTTTCTGTGGCATCAAGCAGCGTTCACGTCGGTGCACATCGTGTCGCGTCAATGTATATGAAGGAGTGTCGCCGCTACTACTCCAACGGAGACGTCGAGACCGATACAACCGTTCGCTACGCGAAACGGTATGTGGAAGTGGAAGGCGCGATCATGCTGGACTACTACTCAAGCGTTCTTGAATAAAGAACGGGCCTGTTTCTTCCCTCAAGAGTGGCTTCTGTTTTGGTGTTCAGCATTCACTGGTTTATCAGGAAAATCCGGGCGTTCTTCCAATTGGAGACAGGTCATGAGAATAAGCGTTAAGATCAATCAGCCACCAAAGCGAGAAGGATCCATCCTTGTGATGGCAGCGGTTGTAATGGCCATTGTAATGGCGTTTGCAGCCTTCACTGTGGACCTTGGTATGATCACCGTGACCAAGGGGCAGCTGCAGAATGCCGCAGACTCAGCTGCGCATGCCACCGCCAAAGAGCTACTTCGGGCGTTTGGTCCCTCAGCGACGCTGACTCCAGCCGAAGCAGAAACTGCAGCCAGGGCAAGAGCAGTCGAAATGGTGGGGCGGTTCCGAAGTGGGGACGTCCAGTCCACGATTGCCGTAGATACGCGTGACGTTCGGTTTGGAAATCGCAGCTGGGACGAAGCGAACCAGGAGTGGTTGATGCAATGGGGCGTCCAGCCATACAACATGGTCGAAGTGACCGCGCGGCGAACAGCTGCAACGAACAGCGCATTACCCATGACATTCGCTCGTTTCCTCGGCATCTCAAGTCACGACGTCGCGGCTTCCAGCATTGCCTCAGTCGCACCGATTAACGGTTTCGAAAAACCGAAGCCAAACGAAACCGTTGATATCCTTCCGATAGCTGTGGATCTGCAGACGTGGGAAAGTCTGATGGTTGCTGCAGCTGGAAATTCAAGTGGGGGCACGTCTTCCACATTCAAAGATGTCTATCGCTATGCGAATTCTACCGGTGGAATCCTGTCTGGCTCAGACGGCGTTCTGGAGTTTGACATCTACCCGGATGTCAATACGAGTTTACCACCTGGAAATCGCGGCACAGTCGATCTGGGCAGTCCAAATAACAGCACCGCCGACCTGAAGCGTCAGATTGTCAATGGGCTGAATGAATATGACATGAGCTACTTTCCAAATGGTGAACTCATGTGTTCTTTCGAGCATCCGGTTCAGTTGAACGGAGATCCGGGCATCAGTGCCGGAATTGAAGCGTCATTGAAGAGCATTATTGGTCAGGTGCGAGCTATACCGATCTTCACTCAGGTATCCGGGCCGGGAAACAATGCCAACTACACGGTCGTGAAATTTGTGGGCGTGCGAATCATGGCTGTGAATCTGAAGGGTGGCCCCAAGAGTCGTTACCTGATGGTACAGCCAGCCGAGTTTTCGTCACCGTATGTCATTCGATCCAATGGAGATATCCAGTTCGATTCCATTGTCAGTCAGCCTTACCTCATTCGCTAGTCCGGCCAGCTTCGACTTGACGCAGCGACAGAATGAGTCGATGTCGATCCGCTCGGATTCGATGAATGCGATAACTTCCGGGGGCCTCTTCTGTAACAGAACCTGACAGCACTGAAACGTCCGTTAACTCCGCCAAAGCCTGCATCGAGAATTCTCTCGGAATGGCTGGCGGAGTTAAGTCGTTTAAGAGCTTTCGGCTCATTTGTTCGACCAGTGTCGTCATCACGTTTGGCGGGTCACCGGCTGTGTACTGTTCCTGAGTCGGACCGTCCGGTTGGGAGGCAGGTTCTGAACCCTGCGGAATGCGAAGGGGCTGCGAAAAATCCTCCGAAAGCTGTTGCTTCACTGGAATGACCGTGATTCCATCATTTGTCAGCGCCCAGCGATTGTCATCGACTGTGATACCTTTCCACCGGGATTCGATCACCATCCATTGGCTGGTTCCTCCGAATGTCGGGATGACACGCAGTGTTAATCTGAGCGTAATACGACCCTGTGAAAAAATGACCTGAAGCGGAGCCTGAGCGGCAAGTTCCACAGAGAAGACCGTGGCAACGCCAGCCTCAGGAGCGAAAAGGTCTGCCGCAATGCGCTCGGCTTGTCGCTGAATAACGTCCAGCGTTATCCCGGCCGAATCGTCGGATTGGAGTAGTTTCGACAATCCGGCCTGGAGTCGGTTGAGTTGGTTGTCTGTGATGATCAGACCGCCGGGTACGAAACGGTTGATAACATTGTTCAGCAGGTGGTCATTGAGAACAACTAACACGTCTTCTTTGTCTGCGAGTTCTATGTCCGGCGCGATGCGTTCACGATCAGGGTTTGGTTGCCTCAGGACAAGCTGACCGGCCAGCTCCTTCGAGAGAATCAAACCTCGTACGGACTGCTCCGTTGAATCAGTCGATAGCTGCTGCCCGGACACCTGAAGTAGCGATTCCACACGCGGGATGATCGACTGGATGGTCGAATTGAGTTTTGATAACTCGGCATCGACCCCAGCGTCGACACGCGGGATAATGTCTCGCGACAGATCTTCGGCCAGAGCGCGGTCGATCCGGGGTGATCGCCGCAGGACCTCGGACCAGGCGATCTGATCTGCGGCCGGGCCGATTAGTGGCAGCATACTGGCAATGCTCATCACGCGAACGGGGTTCTGCGAAGCCTGGATCACGCCGTAGCCTTTGTTGGTAAGCAGCTGCGGTCCGTTGATGTAGACGGGTTTGGTGATTTCAAAACGATGCAATCCGTCGCTGTGAATCAGCGCCTGTGGATTTCTGGTTTCGGTGCGGCTGGTCACTGTGCCTGAAGTAATGATCTCTGCGTGCAGCCAGCGGGCATCAGGAACAATTCGGAGACGGGTTTCAGTGATGGTCGTCTGACATCCCTGAACAGGATTTCCAAGCAGTTCTTTCGTTACCGGCTCAGATTCGCGTCGCTGTTCCTGAACCCGTTTTTCGACAAGACTCGATCGAATCACCACCGCGGCCAGGATCCCATCGTTTTCCGATACCACGATTTGCTGCCCGGTAGCTTTTGGCAGCAGAATGCTCGACGCCCACAATCCGATCAGAAACCAGCATGGCATGGTATTTTTCTGTGTCGGTTGCATGTTCCCGAGACTTTCGGGTGGATGAAGGAGGGTTCTGAACGCCGGGCAGCCTGTTCGAGCTGAAAGAATGCCACAACCAGACCGAAGATTCAATCCGTTGTCCGGAATCCCGCGAAATACTCGCGACGTGTTACATTTCCTGGTAGCCTTTGCTCGCGCGGCGAGATGCCAGCCACCAGAATGGGAGCGAAAAACCGGTTTTCGCCCCTGGCACCTGTCTCAGAGTTGTGCCGGAACGTTGTTTGTCCAGGGCGAGTACAGATGACTTTGTTTTTACAAATCGTAGCGGGGTTCTTTGTCGCTCTTATACTTGTAGGAGCCCTCGCCTTTTGGTTTATTCGACGCAAGATTCGTAAGTTTACCCAGAACTTTGGAGGCATCATCGAAAAGGCGCTGGAACAGGCCATGTCCGGTTCCATGGTGCCCCCGTTCCGAATGCATTTGAAGTTGCACGAATCCGATGACGACGAAGATTCACCGTTTCATCACATCGATGATGTTGAGCGTCTGAGTGAACAGTTTGATGGACTTGGGTTTGAGCGGGTGGCGGATTTTGACGTCACAAACATGCCGCTCGGAATTCGAGGCTGGATTCACGCGGAGCATCGGCTGTTCGCAATTGTCTATGACCATCCCGTTGGTGGCGCAATTTGCGATGTGAGCAGGCGATACACGGATATGGCAAGCTGGACAGCTTCGAATTCGAAGTACGACGGCATGAACATGCCGCCCGGCGCGCATGCGGTTTTTCTTCCGGAATCTTCAGTCGAAGAACTCATGCAGAGAGTTCTGGAAGAGTCTCCTGTTAACAACATTATGCCCGCGGATCGCGAAAAATTTGCCTATGTGGTTGAAGCCGCCTATGCACGAACAATGAACTGGAACATTGAACGAGGAGGTCCGACGGAACAGGAAATTCGCCGTATGGCAGAAATCAACGGCGACGAAGCGACCGACGAATTCGTTGATCAGGTCCAGTCAGCATGGAAAAGAGCCATCAGCGAGTTTCTTTCTGAAAAGGCGCTGCAGCTTTGGAAAAAGGATCAGAGCCTGACAGACGCGCAGTTCGATCGGATTCAGCATCGATTGACCGTAATACATAATCGCATCCAGCCGGAACAAATGATGATGGCTGTGTTCCCCGATTTTGAACTGGCGGATGCGAACATGGACGATGAAGATTCGGATGCTGAAACCCGGCGACAAGCCCGTATTTTTGAGAAACTCAAAGCTCTGCTGCGACGTGAACCTGTGCCAAAAGCCTTCGAAAAACTGCTTCAGGTTGCAGGGCAGTCCGAAGCCTGGGCACTTCAGGGTTCGATTGCAAAGCCGATCCAGTGTGATATCTGGCTGCGACCGGATGATGATGACGTCGATGAAGAGGACGAAGAGTTTGACACGAGCGAATATGACGACGAAATCAGTTTGTGAGTGATCCGACGCCGATTCCGGATTCGGTTTCCAGCGTCGAATCAATGCGACATGGATTTGCCGCTGGTCACGTGTTCGTGATTTCGAATATGGTCTGCGCAGTAGCAGAGGTCACCGTCGCAATCAGCGCAGTATCGAAAATCCATTTGTGGGTGTGTCTTGTCCGTGATCTGACAAATCGTGCACTTATGAAAGTACTCGGCCGGTTTGTCAGACAATTGTCGGAATTGCCGTTTCATGTGCCGGTGTCCGCCAAGAATGCGGTAGCGAATGTCGCCGGCAAAGAACAACAGGAAATTCAGCACTGACGCGATGATGGTCAGCTTAAGGGGCCAGGTTCCGACGATGACTCCCAGTCCGTAACCAATCCATGTCAGCATCGCCAGCCACTTAATCTTTACCGGCAGGATGAAGAAGAGGTGCAAAGTGAAATCCGGGTTCAGGAATGCGAACGCAAGAAAAACGGTTCCCTGCAGGAAGGCATTTGTGGCGAATCCGTTTGGCAGGATGAATGCCGCGATCAGCGTCGAGATGTAGCCAATCAGCAGGAACATGTTGTAGCGAAACGTTCCCCAGTACTGCTCCAGCGCTGTCCCCATCATGTAGAACAGCCAGTAGTAGAAAAATGCCCAGACAGGGTGGCTTCCGACAGGGACAAACAGAAACGTCAGCAGCCGATGCCAGTCGCCCCGTTTTACTGCACCCACATCCATCACGATGTTGCCGATTAGTTCGGGGTTTCCCGATGAAAGCACGAAAACAGCGACCTGGCCGAAGATCAGCAGGATGGTCAGGTTGGGGATGGCGTAACGTCCGAGATGACGCTGCAGCCGGGTTAAGAGCCTGTCGAACATCTGGGTCCTCTGATTTACATTGAGGCTTGAGCTCAAAATCCTGTTCATAGCCGGGGAAACTGGGAGATCGGCGGTTTCAGCAGTGTAACAACCTGAGTTCGTTGATGCTGAATTCTGCAAAATCCGGAATTGTGCCGTGAGATTTTGCACGAATCGGGGACTGTATCAACGGAGGATACGAATATGCCACATCCGGAAACACGCCATAGTCTGATTGTGCGGCTCAGGAATGAGCAAGATGAACCAGCATGGCGCGAGTTCGTGACGACTTACGAATCCTTTCTGAGGAAACTGGTTTCTCGACAGGGCGTTCCGGAGCATCATGTACCCGATGTCACGCAGCAGATTCTGATCGCTATCGGTCGATCCGTCGAAAACTGGAGTCCTGATGATCGTCCGGAGTCTTTTCGTCGATGGCTGACAACTGTTTCTCGCCACGTCGTTATTAAGTTCATGACCCGCGAACGGAAGCAGGCCGCTGGCCCCGGCGGAACCGAATGGGTCGAACAGCTTCGCAGTGTGCCGGCAGTGCCCGATCCCGGCGATGACGCACGATATCGGCATGAGTTGATCGTCTGGGCCGCAGAGCAGGTGCGCCATGAGTTTCTGGAGTCCAGTTGGTCTGCATTCTGGTTGACGGTCATCGAAGGTTTGTCTGTGGGTGAAGTCGCGCAACAACTGGGCATTACCCCGGGAAGTATTTACATGTCACGCAGTCGAATCATGTCCCGTATCAGGAAGAAGATTCAGGAGCTCAACGACTAAGCCGTCTGTCTTCGTGGCTATCGCTGTGGCCAACACTGACATTGCGTGCGGTTTCAACGGCTGGCTCTTGTCGTTTCCAGTGAGAAGCTTGTTCCATTTGAAAACTTCAGAGGGGTGGCCCCGTCTCTCATTTTGAAATTGATCGGCAGAAACTATGCAACCAATTGCCTCACAATGCAGTGAAGAACTGTTGCGACTGCTGCTTGCCGACGCGCTGACGGAGATTCAGGAAGAGCAGATCGCGATGCACCTGAATGGTTGTAAGACGTGTCGCAGCAGGTTGGAACATCTGGCAGCCGATGATGCCGCATGGCATCAGATCAGCGCCGTCCTGCGTCTGGAACACGCGAATTCCCTGTCTGATTCGGCGGGTGAATTCGTCAAACCGCTGCAGCCTCCAGAGCAGTTTCCCGCTGACTTTGCCGTCGATTTTCTCAGCCCGTCAGATCAGGTCGACTCCATTGGTCGCCTGGCAGATATTGAAATCAAATCAGTGATCGGCCATGGAGGAAATGGTATCGTGCTGAAAGGATTTCAGCCCGAACTGAATCGACTCGTCGCCGTCAAGGTGATGGCTCCCCATTTGGCAGCCAGTGCTGCAGCTCGCCAGCGTTTTGCGAGAGAAGCGCAGGCTACCGCCGCGATCGTTCATCCTGCGGTCATGCCAATTCTCAGTGTGAATTCAACCGGGCAATTGCCATTCCTGATCATGCCCTGTGTCGATTGCGAATCGCTTCAGCAACGGATCGACAGGGTGGGCGGCCTGTCGGTCGTTGATGTCCTTCGTATTGGTCTTCAGGTCGCAAGAGGTCTGCAGGCAGCGCACGCCCAGGGCCTGGTGCATCGGGATGTTAAGCCGGCAAACATCCTGTTGGAACGAGGTGTGGAACGTGTCATGCTGACCGATTTCGGGTTAGCGCGCGCGGTGGACGATGCCTCACTGACTCGGACCGGTTTAATTGCGGGCACGCCCCAGTATATGTCGCCCGAACAGGCGCGCGGGGACGCCGTTGATCCACGCAGCGATTTGTTCAGCCTTGGAAGCGTGTTGTATGTGATGGCAACCGGTCGGCCCCCGTTTCGAGCGGAAACCAGCTACGGTATTCTTCGCCGGGTCACGGATGAAACGCCACGGGCAGTGAGAGAACTGAATCCTGAAGTACCCGAGTGGCTTTGTGCCATTATTCTGAGACTTCTGGAGAAGTCTGCAGCAGATCGGTTTCAGACGGCAGAAGCCGTTGCAGAGTTGCTGGAAGACTGCCTTGCCCATGTCCAGCAGCCTGCGGCGATACCACTCCCGATCACCGCTCGATCTCTGGTCAAGTCGTCCGGGCCGTTGTCGCGGTGGCGACTCTGGCTGGCAACTATTGGTGGAGGTTTGTTGCTGGTTTTGATTGCTTATCAAACTGCGACTCTGGTTGAGGGACCATCAAACGACTTTCAAGCCGAGTACGGTACAGATAGCCAGACTGCTGTTGATCGCAATTCCCTGGCCAGCGGTAAGCTGCTGACTCCGATTCCATCGTCATCAGGATCCGGA
The DNA here is from genome assembly GCA_020426345.1 of Planctomycetaceae bacterium. Classification (GTDB taxonomy): domain Bacteria; phylum Planctomycetota; class Planctomycetia; order Planctomycetales; family Planctomycetaceae; genus F1-80-MAGs062. Next base: position 803 of record JAGQQE010000231.1, on the reverse strand, counting down.
GTCTCAGCAACTGGACAATCGGCAGGTTTCTCTGCAGGCAGCAGTCATGATCTCCCAGATGATCCGAGCTTCGACATTGAGCAACTGCATGAAGAAATTGATCAGCTGTTGGAAGACACAAGCGAACTGCCGTGAAGGCAGATAGCGGGAAGGCCTCTTGAAATTGAAAACACGAATTGACGATTCAGACACTGTGATACTGCAGAGGAGATTGAACATGTGGAACAGGATTCACCTTGTGAAACTGGCTGTTTTAAAACTGTTTGCTGTGATCGTGGTCATGCCAATTGGTCTGGCTGACGAACCCATTTCACAGAATTCGAAGGACAACAATCCGTCGAAATCGGAAACGTCTGCATCCCGGATGGGCGAACCGAATCTACCGGGCTCAGGCGGTCTCAGTTCGGATAGTCTGGACCTGGATCCTGGTGGCCCTGGATTATCACGGACAGCAACGAAGCGGTTTGTTCAGTCGGGTTCAGTGATCATTTCGTGGTCGGAAGGCAATGATGAGCTGCGTGGGTTCAGCCTCACGAAGGGCGAATGGACGAAGTTGAGTGTACATGTCAGCCCGCATCGAAGCCTTCTTCCGGTTGTCGGCGATTCCGTCGCCGCCGTTGTTCTCGACGACGCCATTGCTGCTTACAGCAGCATGGCCGGCCGTTGGGATGTGGTTAAGGTGGCAATGAACAACGCGAATCTTCCGATCGTTGACCATGATTTGGTGAGAGGCAACTGGAACGGTCACCTCTATACCTTTGCGGCGTCGACAGGTCGATGGACATCACCCACCGATCCGGAAC
>JAGQQE010000230.1 GCA_020426345.1 Planctomycetaceae bacterium | reverse complement strand
TCGGCAGCACCCGATTCCTCACGGACGAATCCGGCACTGTCACCGACACCTGCCGATACGATGCCTGGGGAAACACCGTCGCAGAAACCGGCACAACCACCATGTCGTTCAAATGGGTCGGAAAGTACGGCTACTACGCTGACGAATCAACAACGCAGGTTTACGTCAGAGCAAGGATGTATCAGCCGACTGTGGCAAGGTGGATCAGTATTGATCCGCAATTCGACGAAACGAACGTGGCGTTTGCTTACGGAACGAATCGTCCGGTAAGCCATCTTGATTCTTCGGGTCTATTGACATGGGAGTCACTAACACTGGAAACCGGCCCGTGCGGAATGTACCACTGGCCGGTCAGGTTTATTCCTGAATCGGAACGACAGGGCTGGATCCTCCAGGAGGTGTCGTTTTGGTTTGATATCGGTCAATGTGATTCGGCTGTTTCAATAAAGAGCCAACCCTGCAGGTCCGGAAAGATCACCGGCAACTCTGGTGCCGTCGAGCTGCACACATATTGGGAGATCTGGTACGTGACGAAGTCCGGCGATATCGCGACAGCTGGACGACTACGTCGCAGCCCATCGAAGAATCGGGTGTTTGACGAGAAGAGTGCTGTTGTCGGGGGCGGAATGGACTATTTTGGCTTTAATGGCGGGGCTGACACCTGCGTCGAGGAGACGGCCTCTACTCAAACGGGAAAAGTGTACTTCCTGCGTGGCAATATAATACCGCCCGAGTTTTTAACTCAGTCCGGCAGACCCCTTGCCGCACGGTTTTGGGGTTGAGATGTCATTCAACCCAAAGAACCTATACACGTGCAAGAAGTAATCGGACATGACCTTCAAAAAGAAGTTGTTACTGACAGCCTTCCTGTTCTTTGCACTCACTTATGGTTCATGGACTGCTGTTCGTGTTTGGGTCAGACTTCGCGCCTATAGCAAGTTAAGCCAAATAGCCAGTTTTCGAAGCGAAGCGGACAAGGAATTGGCTGCAGACGGAATTCAAGTGCTGTATGAAGCTAATGGGAACAAAATTGCGTTTTCCAATTGGAGTGGAATTCGGATCCAATTGGGTGACGATTACGATGCAGTGCCGCAGTTAGATATTCAGAACCGTTTTTGCCCACATGAAATTAGATGCGTCAAAATCATTTCGGGCCGACCGTACGGACAGCGAGAACCACAAAGTCTGTTGAAACAGGAAGACTTCGATCAGTTCTCAATCTGTAACGACTTGAGCTATCTCGAGCTCAGTGGAATGGCTATTGACTCTTTGGATATATCAGACGACTTTCCTGACCTAAAAGAGTTGGTGATTGAAACAAGCTGTGTCGTTGGGACACTGAGGCTTGGTGTCCGAAGTGGTCTGACTAAATTGAAGTACTATTCGGATGGAGGCCCGGCACCAGTAGATTTGGTTGATGTTTTGTCGCATGCATCATCATTGCGTTCCTGTGACTTGTCCGGACAGTCAGTTCCAAAGACTGTCTTGACAGCAGTCCAGCGTTTGCAGGATCTGAGATGGTTAACTCTTAAAGGAAGTATTGTTCCAGCTTCCTGGCTGAGCCGCATGGCTTGTCGAGATTCGCTGGAGGTGCTTCGCATTGATGGCGTCGACGCTGATGAGGCTCTTTGTGAGACGTTACGCTCGATGGTGGAGCTGCGTGTTCTGGATATCAACATTGACGGGTTAGCCGACGGAGATTTCGGCGAATTGTTCAATTCAGAAAATTCGATCGAAATGCTGATACTGCGTTCTCCGCTGGTAAGTGATGATTCTACAAAGCAGCTGAAGAAGAATGCTTTACTCCAGCTAAGAGACAACAAGAAGTTGAAAGTTCTCTCGATCCCTGAGACAGCAATTGATGCAGATGTATTGAACGAGATTCGACTTCTGCGACCTGACTTATGGATTCAAGTGGCGCGCGTTCGCGATGTTGAGATTTAGAACCGCCTGCACGCAGCACCTCACCTGGCTTGCACTGCATTTCTGAATTCGATTCAGTTGATTGGTGAATACCGCACAGGAACGAACTGGTACCGACAGACTTACACCTACGACCCAGCTGGCAACAGGACACTGAAGAATATCGACACGGTTCAAACAACATATGCGTACGGCGTTGCGAACCAGCTCGTGTATGGGGAGGCTTCGACGGACAGAACAACGTATGTTTACGATCAGGACGGCAATCAACAGGTCGAAGTCCCTGCCGCTGGCAATAGAACGACGACAACCTGGAATTGCGAGAAGGACGGGAGCTCCGGGGGAAACTCATTCGCCCGGTGAATGCCGATTCCGAATGCCATCAGAACAAGTCATCTGAGGGCGATGTCATGGGCGGCTGTTCTGGGGCCGGTCGGTGAGGGACCAGTCCAGATCCATGTCTGCGAGTTGTTGTCGCACATACTGCAGATTCCACACGTACATCGATTCCGTCTTCCCGCCGGTCCCGCAGGCGAGGTAGTTCTGATCGGGGCTGAACGCGAGGGCGAAGGTGGCTTCGGGGCCGGCTGCGGAAAACGATTCGCCGTATGGATTCTGGAGCCACGCAAGAGTCCTGAACGGGCTGGTTTGCACCAGTCGCACCCCTTCTCCGTCCTGAAGCGCAAGCATCGATTCATCCTGAGTGAAGGCTCCGCGTCCGAACCCGGAGTTAGACAGTGGTATTTCACAATTGAGTTGCCAGTTGCTGGTATCAAAGATCATGGCTTTTCGGCGCGTCGACAGCAACAGCCACCTTCCGTTCGGGCTGAACAGGGCGTCGGCGCTCACAGCTCCCGGCAATTGGTATTCGAAGACGACCGTATGGTCTGAATTCTGAAGGACGCGGACGGTGTCCAGATGTTTTCCAGCGAGCGCGTACAGTGAGCCATCATCGGAGGTTTCGATAATCCATTCATCCGGATGGGAAGGAACTTCTGCTCCCAGTTGCATGTCCGCGTCGGTCAGTGTTAATTGCTGAACTCCCCGATTCGAAGTGTGAATCAGGCCACTTCTGCTGTCCCGCGTCAGATCAAATGTTACTGTGGTTGACGATGATACCGACTGACGTGACGCAGACGCATCCATGCTGTTTCCGTCCGCAAAGTGTCGGCAGTTCCACCGAGCAAAATGTGAGTGCCCGGAACAGTACAGAAAGCGATCGTCCTGAGCGAATTGACACTGCACGGTTTTGCTTTCGAAAGGCAGGACGTACCGGACTTCACCCGAAGGCCAGTCGCGGATCACGACCTGATCTGCCGCCGTATGCGCGAGCAATGTTGATGATTGGTTAAACGCAGCGTCATAGATTCCAAAGTCACCGCTCTTCCATCCCAGAACTCGACACGCGATCGAATCTGCGACGCGCCAACGCCCTACTGACACACCCGTATCCTGCAATGCGATTCGCAGCCCGTCCGAACTGAATCGTGAGGCATACCGTTCAACACGGATGACCTGCTGACCCGACCACGGATTCCAGAATCGGCTGGTATCATCCCATGCGTTTGACATCAGCAGTTGATCGTCCGGACTGAACTCAACACGCAGAGCCTTGCTGGTGTGTCCGGAACATGTTGTGACGGGGCCAGCACGTTGCTCAAGATTCCAGACATAGACCTGATGGTCGTAGCAGGCTGTCGCAAGATACCGGCCACTATGACTGAAAGCTGCGTCTGCGACATACTGCGTGTGTTCCAGAATCTCCATGGGATCAGTCGTCTGAAGGTCGAAAACACCGACCTTGTTGTTAAGGCCGATGACGACACGACTGTCGGCGGCTGAAAACCGGATGAAGGCGGGTGAGACATCGACTGGCCGGATTCCGACAACCCTTCTCATCTCCAGATTGAAAATCAGGATCTGATTTCTGCCCGGAAAAGCGGCCAGCTTACTGTCACCACTGAAAGCGATCGATCGCGAATACCATTCCGCATCGACAGAAACCGCTGGCAGGATCACTGAGCCATCACGCGTATCCCAGATTTCTATTGCACAGCCCTGGTACGAGTGCCATCCCAGAATCGCGACATACCGATCATCCGGGCTAAAACAGGTGAACGGCGGATACGTGTGGGACCATCCGTTCGAGAAATGCGCAACGGTCTCTCCGTCTGCCACTGTCCGGATCTCAATCCCCGTTGAACTGGAGATCCTGGCATAATGCTCGATCCGCGAATCAAATCCCCATCGGTTGAAGGGGCAGTAGGTGCCTTCATCTTTTCGATCAACCTCCAGAGCGATGTCGGCAAGGCCCATGCACGCGATGGCCTCGTTCCGGAGTTTCATGACGTCATCATCGTCAACAGCAATCTGATCTCGCAGCGCCGAGGCATTGGAGATCGCTTCCAGTCCGTCAAAGCGACGGCCTGGTCGATGACTTTCCCGACCGGAGCCGGCACGTGCCGCGTAGGCATCAAATAGATTCAGGGTTGCCATTCTGTTGGCAGATCGCTCGCGTGCTTCGGCATCAATGGCTCTCCCGAGCGATTCCGTTAGTTTCGACTGGCGATGGCTGAGTTCGATGACGGAGTAAGTCGAAACAATGGCAATCATCAGAAGCAGTGAAAACGCCAGACAGCTGAGTGCCGCAACAGTTGGGTTTCGACGGCACCAGAGCTGTATGCGTTTCAGGGACGACGAACGGCGGGCTACGATTGGCTTCGCATCAAGAAAACGTCGCAAATCCAGGGCCATATCCCGAGCGGACTGATATCGCAGACCGGGGTCGGCCTGGGTCGCTTTCACGACGATGGTTTCGAGATCCTGTGGAATATCCGCGGCAATCGTTCGCGGTGCAGGACACGAAGTCGTAGTGATCGCATGAATGAGCGTGGCTCGATCTGCGTTGGCAAAAGCAGGCTCGAGGGTGAGAAACTCATACAGTGTCAGGCCAAGGCTGTAGACGTCACTTCGCCGGTCGTTGCTACCGCGAAATCTCTCGGGCGCCAGATATCGCAGCGTACCGACGATGTCGCCGGACTGCGTCAGTGCATCAAAGTCTTCGTCGAATCGATTGTCGTGCGAATCGGTGGTATCGCCGGCCTTCGCGAGTCCGAAGTCCGTAATCCAGATACCACCTTCGATATCCAGCATCAGGTTCGCCGGTTTAATGTCCCGATGCAGTACTCCCTGCATGTGGGCAAAATCAAGGGCATCGGCCACGCTGGCCATGAGTTCGGCAATGCGTCTGTAGAGGAGCACATTTGAGATGCGTCCGGAGCTGGACGGCAGCACAGAAACTGACGAGGCAGCGGATCCGCCGGACTGGGGGGCTGGTGAGCGTGAAGTTGAGGAAACATTCTGGCCATCGTTAATGTCTCGTCCCATGACCAGCGAATTCGCGATGACATGACTTTCTCTCGTCGCTGCATCCGTGGCAGAACGACCGTCAGGGGCTGCTGCGGTCCGGCCGGTCGCCGGTGTTGACTGAGAGGGCGACCTCGCCTGGATGTGCGAATGATCTTTTGCCCTCTGGATGTGCCGCAATTCCTGAAGCACTGAGTTCAGACTTTGGCCGTGGATAAACTGCATGGCCAGAAAGTGGATGCTGTCTGCGTAACCAACGCCGTAGACGGGAACGATGTTTGTGTGGTGCAGGGAAGCTGCGATGCGTGCTTCGCGCTGGAATCGTCTGGCCTGAGTGTCGCCTGGAGTCACCTGCCACGGAAGCAGCTTGATCGCGACATGCCTGCCCAGAGATTCCTGAATTGCCTCGTAGACAACTCCCATGCCTCCGCGACCGATTTCGCGAATAATACGATAGTCGCCCAGTCGATTGAGTTTCTTTCCGTTTGAAGTCATCACCCCCGCATGACGATGCGGCGGTTCGGACACCTCAGCCTGTTCCATCATGGCAATGGCCGGAAACAGTTCACGGATCTCGTTCTCCAGCTCGGGGTGACGCTGGACGAACTCAGAAAGCGATGGATATTCACCCTTCCGCTTTCGGCTCAGGAATTCGTCCATCATCGGGCCGAGTTTGTCGTCATTATCCGAGGACATCGTGCACCACTCTTCGATCTGCGTCTACGCTCTATTCTCTGTGATCCATGAAGAAGTTCAGAAACGCTTTCTGCCCATCCGAACCATTGCCTCTCCCAAATGCTGAGGCCCGAACCGACAAGGGTCATACTGCGAATACACTCCGTCTTTGTACAGTATGATGCCGATGCCAAATGCAGAAATTTGACCTGGACGAATACCGTCGTAGATAATGCCGTCGCAGGGTAATGCCGTCGCAGGGTAACACTTTCGCAGAAGGGCGTTTGTATCCTGAGGCGAACTAAATTCAGATCATTCGAAACAGGGGACCTCTCATTCCGTCAGGAGAACGGGCATTCCGTCAGGAACGCAGTCCCTGCTCCGGGCTGAGCAGGTCTTTCAGTCTTCGAATCGCCCGCACATATCGCTTGTAAGCCGCCTGAGATTCGACACCCAGTACCTGAGCGGCTTCGTTGTTGTCCAGTTGTTCAAAATGCCGAAGAGCGAGAATCTCTCGATCGTTTTCTTCCATCGAATTCAGAGCGTCCTGAATCTGTTGCCGCAGCTCAGCACGATTGGCCGCGTTGCTGGGCGAAGAAAACGGCCCGACCAGTTTGGCGGCAAGCGCGGCTGACGACGCTTCCAGGCGGCCGCTGGTATCAATCGAGACTTCTCGCCCGGCATCGCGGGCCTGCGTTCCAAGATGAAAGCGATGCAATTGCGCCAGTTTCTGGGTGGTCAGAAATCTCAACCAGACAAACGGGCTGACCTCGGGATTTGCCTGATATTCAGTAAATCGCTGTGTCGCATCGATGTACGCATCCTGAATGACATCCGACGCATCGACGCGTCCATTCAGTCTCCGGTCCAGGCGCAGGCAGATCATTCTGCGCAGACGATCGCGATGATTCGCCAGCAATTCACCCAAATCGACTTCGGCCAGCCCCGGCTGTACGTTCTCAGGTCTGTCGTGCGTCATTTCCTCCTCCTTCCTGAACGAGTACTGCGGAATCGTCAGGATCTTGTACAGCCAAAACAGACTCAGCCGAAACAGACTGGTTTTCTCTGTACGACTCACACGTCAAACCGCAGTACCACATTCAGGATCCATGGTTCATGGTGTCGAACCTCCGGGGCGATCGCGAGCGGTTTGGGAGAAAAAAACATGAATAAACGCACTGTACTGACGATGTTACAACGATTCCTGAGCACCAAACAACATGGACGTCGGATTCGTCGGAACAGTCGTCGCAGCGTCTGGTCGCATCGTTCTTCCGGAGCACAGCTGGTTGAACATCTGGAAGACCGAACGCTTCTGGCTGTTGTTTCAGCATTCGACAGTGTGACGGGACTGCTCAGTGTGAATGCTGACGCAGCGGACAACATCAACATCACGGCTGTTCTGGGCGAGGTGAAGATCAATGGTGCCGATCCGGACACAGGCGTTGCTTTCGCTGAGGGGGTCGTGACGATCAATGTCACGGCAACCGGCAATTTTCCGAACGTGATTGATCTGCGGAACATTGATCCGGCGGTGTTCGGCGGTGTTACAGGAGTAACGATTAAAGGCGGAGCTGGCGATGACGAGATTATCGCACCCCGAATCAGTTCGCTGGTCCAGGGAGAAGACGGCAACGACGTACTGCTTTCCGGAGACGGCGACGACGTAATCGAAGGTGGGGCAGGGAATGACCTGATCTACGTTCTTGATGGAAACGATACATATCGCGGCGGCGATGGCGACGACGTCTACGAATTCGTGGGCAACCTGCCCGGTGGCCTCGGCAGCAACACGTTCGATGAAACCGCGACCGGCATCGACACGTTTGAGTTCAGTCAGTTCACAACGGGCGTCACTTTCGATGCCGGTACAACGGCCACTCAGTCCGTCGCTGCAGGGACAACCATAACGCTGCAGAACGGTTCGACAATCGAGGTGATCACAGGCGGCCAGGCTGACGACAATCTGACGGCAGCGCCTGGGATTGACACACGGCTCAGCGGTGGCGATGGCAACGACACGCTGGTCGGTTCATCCGGGAATGACACACTCAGCGGGGGCTTTGGCGACGACGATCTCGACGGCGGACCTGGCAACGATGTGTTCGAAGCGATCCTCGGTCAGGATATCGTGACCGGCGGCGCGGGCTCGGACACGATTGATTTCTCAACGCGATCCACGGGAGTAACGTTTGATCTCGACCTTTCGGGGATTCTGCAGTCACTCGGCGGTCCGGAAGGCGTAACTCTGAACGACGCTATCGAAAACGTCATCGGCTCAACGCAGGCCGACACCTTCCAGGCCGACTTCCTGCCCGGCGGTGTGACGCGACTGATTCAGGGCAGCGATCCGACAATGTCGCCAGGTGATGAACTAATTGTCGACTTTCAAAATGCCGCGGGCGGCTACACGATGCGAGGTGTTGGCAGGGGCGACTACCGGTTGCTCGGTGGTGGCTTCGGTCAAATCGACTTTGAAAGCATTGAGAGTCCGGGACACCAGAACATCGCATCGCTGAATTTCACACTGCAGCCAGACGTACCGGCAGGCCCTTACAGAATTTCCCGAGAAGGTGACAGCATCTTCTTCACAGACGATGAGGGCTCAATCTATGGCAGCGACGGCAGCGATTTCATCCACTTTATCGAAGTGATTGGTTCAGATGCTGCAGACGATGAACTCATTGTCGATCTCACCGGCGGCCCCATTGCGCCACCTGCAGGCATCCACTTCTCCGGCGGTGTTGGCGGTAACGATTTGCTGACCATGCTGGGTAACGGAACCGGGGATTATACCTACGCTCCCAGTGCCACGACGTTTGGTGATGGTGAAATCAGCGAAACTGGCGGCCTGCAATTGACTTTCGACGGGCTGGAACCAGTAAACCTGATGGGGTTTGGCAGTATCACCGTTGCGCCTCCGAACGCGGATGATCAACTAACGCTGGAGGGCGCTGTATTCGGCGGTGACGGATACCTGGTGGTTCGTGGCACATCGGGTGGTGTCGCGATGGAGGAGCTGCGAGTCGCCAGTGGCACCCTGCTGAAGATCGATACCACGGCGAACAGTGCCGATGGCAATGATGTCATTGACGTCAATGGCAGTACCACGCTTCACGGTGTCACCAATGTCGAGATCGTAACTGGTTCAGGCCTGGATCAGGTTCGCGTTAACGGCACAGAGACACTGATCGGCTCAATGACAATCAGCAGCCGGGGTGAAGTCGTTGGCAACGGCAATGGGTTCCTGGATTCGATGGTGAACGTACGCGGTGCGACGGTTGATCCGAAGGGAGGTGGCGTGGGCATACTCCGCACTGGACCAATCAGCTTTGATGCAGGTTCGACTTTCAAAGCTGAAGTCCGCGGCAAGTCACCCGGCAGCGATCATGATCAACTGGTCGTACATGGAGCCGCAGATCTCGGCGGTGCCGCACTGGACGTTTCCGGAGCAATTGTCGGCACCTCTCCAGGAGACGTGATCGTCCTGATCAATCTTGCGAATTCCGGCAGTTCTGTCAGCGGTACATTTGCTGGCCTGCCGGAAGGCACACAGGTCCTGCTCAATGGTCAGAATTTCTCAATCAGCTATGTCGGCGGAGACGGAAACGATGTGACTCTAACCGCGACAGCTGTCCCACCAATGGAGGTCTACGTCGACGACGACCTGTTCGGCACGGCCAATGGAACGCCGATTGCCGATGCCAATCCGGACGCTCCAGGAGCACAACCCGGGACGTTTGGCGTTGATGTGTTTTCAAGGATCGTCGATGGAATTGCGGCCATTTCGGCTGGAGGAACCGTTCATGTGGTCGGGGGGCTGTACGATGAGGACATTCGGATCTCTAAACCGTTGACGATCGATGGCACGAGTTCAGATCGACTCGACACACGTCTTGGTGGAGCTGGAGTTTTCATCGAGTCGGGAGGTGACGACGTCACACTTGGCGACTTGTGGATCACCTCGGAACTGAGTGTTAGCGGCGTCGCGGCACCACTGCTGCGGAATGTGATTTCCAGTGGCGACACCGGCTTGATGGGACGCAACCTAACAGGCGTTCTACGAGTAGAGAGTTCTCTGTTTCAGGCGAACCAATTCACCTCATTTGACGTGGATTCGCCGGGATTGCACGTCGTGATTGAGGATTCGACCTTTCAAGCAAATACGCTGGGGCCGATTCAAATCCAAAACGTTGATTCGCTAACACTGCGCAATGCAATGTTTCGCGAGAATACTG
>JAGQQE010000229.1 GCA_020426345.1 Planctomycetaceae bacterium | reverse complement strand
GGCAAAGCCCACATCAGCAACGGAGCCAATACGACGGCACCCAGAATCCAGAGTTCCAGTGCCGGGGGAGCCATGATTAACAGGACACCGAAAAAGACGAGTGCCAGGAATGCGAGCACAAAACGAATTGCGCTGAGATTCAGCCACGAAGCACGCGAACGATAACCCGCTGCGCTAAGGTTCATTCGTTGATGTTCTCGCCGTTCTTCGGATTCCGGCAGCAACGCTGCCAGTGAAGGGGTGACGGAACCAAAAATGTAATCGTCTTCAGGGATCGGTAGTTCTTCTGGTTGAAGCGCGCGAAGCTGCAGATCGTTATCGGTCAGGATTCCGCTGAAGGAGGAAAACAGCTTCCGATCACGCCATGTCGATGTCTGTAATTCGCTTTGTGGAACAGCAAACGACGCCACCGGAGCTGAACCCGACACATTGGCGGCACCGGATCGAAGGGCATCACCAAAATCAGACAGCTGTGATGTTGCTGCGTGAATCGCGCCACTGATCGGACTTGTGAAGCGATCGAGTGAACTTTCACTGTTTTGACCAGCCGTATTCTGACTCTTCCTGTCCGGATTGGTACTGTTTGCAGGACCGTGCGCAAGTGCTTCGAGCCGTTGCTGGTGCTCTCGGTCTTGGGTGGCAGGCGGCTGCGATGGGTGTGGACTCTGATTGAGATCCAGACGCGGCCGCTCTGCTGATGTGCTGCCGAACATCTGCTTCAGTGCGATGCCGATGACAGCAATCAAACAGCCAATAATTATGTAGGACGACATTATCTATTCTCCAGAACCGCCGGGCACAGGCTGAACAGCAGGAATCAGAAGCGAGCCGTTCGCTGCAGAACGCGGAAAACGATCAGGGCGCCGACAATCTGCAGGACGACGGCCGACCAGAGCGAAAGTCGGCCCCAGAATGAGCTCAACAGCTTATCCAGGTAGTCCGGGTCTCGGAAAAGGTAGAATCCAATAATCAGGATGGGCACCAGCACCATCATGGTCGCACCGGCACGACTGGCGATTGTGGCTGCGCGAAGCCGAGATGCGTAGTGCAGTCGGTCCCGCACTGACGTCGCCATACGTTCGAGGACTGAAATGAGGTCGCCCCCGGTGTCCTGATGAACGGCAATGGCAGAGCTCAGCATGGTTAGCGTGGTAACGCCGGTTCGATAAGGAAGATCTTTTACCGCACTGGCAAGATCCAGACCCATCTCTGTCCGACGGGCTGAAAGTCGAAGTTCGTCACCCAGAGGCGATTGTGTATCTGCGGCCACCATTTGAAAGCTGTTTTCGATATTGCGTCCACTCCTCGCAGCCCTTGCCATTTCTTCCACCATCGCTGGCATCTGTTCCATAATTTTCTTCTGGCGACGCGAACGCAGAAGCATGGCAGTCGCGATGGGCAACAGCATTCCCACAATCATAGCGATGCCCGACCGAATGGGGTCTTCAAACATCACGAATGCGAGCCCGCCCAGCGTCAGGCCGCAAAGCAGACAAAGTCCCAGCCATACGGAGGGAGCCGTTCGGATGCCCGACTGAAGCATCAGTTGATCGAACCAGCCATTGACAGAGTCACCGGTTGAGTCACTGCTTCCGGTGGAGAAGCGATGATCTTCCTTCAGCAGTCCGGAAAAATCGGCTACGCGCTGTTTTGGCTGTGGAAATGATGTGTCACTTGCGATCATATTGATTTCGATTCGTCAAAGTGCAGTTCGCGAGGTTCGAACAGTGGCTTGTACTGTTCAACATCTGTTCCGGTCAGTGCCAGTCGTCGAAGCGCAACAGGCTGGTAGCCGGTCGCGAAGAAACTGCCCCGGATTCGACTTTTTTCATCATGGCCGGTGATGCGATAAACGAAGATGTCTTCGACCTTGTATTCGCCATCGCGTACGCCGGAGACCTCTGAGACACGCGTGACGCGTCGTTCACCCGAGCTCAGGCGAGTGACATGAATGATGATGTCGATGGCATTTGCGATATACTGACGTGCAATGCGTGAGGGAAGTTCTGCACCTGACAGGGCGATCATCAGTTCCAGTCGATCCAGAGTCTCCCGCGTATCATTCGCATGCACAGTGCTCATGGAGCCATCATGACCTGTATTCATGGCCTGCAGCATGTCCAGCACTTCGCCACCGCGTGCCTCGCCGACGATGATTCGGTCTGGTCGCATTCGCAGCGAGTTTCGAAGCAGATCTCGCTGGGTCACAGCGCCCTTGCCTTCCATGTTCGGCATGCGGGTTTCAAGGGGCACCACGTCGGGCTGCTGCAGAGAAAGCTCCGCTGTTTCTTCAATGGTGACAATACGCTGCGTTTCCGGGATGAAGCGGCTCATACAGTTCAGCAGAGTTGTCTTGCCGGCACCGGTACCGCCAGCAACGATGATGTTCATTCTCCCCCGAACCGCCAGAATCAGAAAGTCGGCGATCGCAGGTGCGAGTGAACCGAACTTGATCATGTCTTCGATCTGCAAACGACGATTCCCAAATCGTCGAATGGAAACAGTGGGACCACACAGTGCGAGCGGCGGAATGACTGCATTGAAGCGAGATCCATCCGGCAGGCGTGCGTCAACAATCGGATTCGATTCATCGATTCGACGACCGGCTCGCCCGACCAGCCGATGGATGAAGTGCATCAGATGACCGCTGTCAGCAAATCGCACGTTCGTGGGCTGAAGAACACCACCTCGTTCAACGAGGACGCGATCGGGTCCATTGATCATGATATCGGTGACGGTGGGATCAACCATCAGCGATTCGATTGGCCCGAATCCGTAAATCTCATCCATAATCTCGGTGACCATCGCTTCGCGCTGTTGGCCATCGAGGTGTACATCCTGACGTGAGCAAAGATGCTGGGCCAGAGACTGCAACTGAGTCCGCAGCTCAGCCTCCGTCAGTGTTTCTGCCTTGCTGAAGTCGATGACGTCAACGATTTGTCGATGGATTGACGTTTTCAGTCGCTGGAAATCACGACTCGCGGCGACCGAGGAATCTGTAGAACTCACCATTGATTATCCCTGCCGTTAACAAATGACTCACGGCGAATCTCAAACAGCCCGCCATGTCAGTGCATGACGGAGTCGTAACGTCAAAAACTAATGCTTCCCGTCTGTTATCGATCCCCACCCGTGCAAAGTACACAATTGTCGAATGTCACGTTGCAGGCAGAGTGTCCCGAAGATCATGCGAAAACGGCAGAATCCGCGCGACGTCAACAGTCGGACCATCTTTGTCGGGTGAACGTTCCAACTGTCTGGCAGGACTTCGCGATCGGACCTCAGGTGCGATTCCTGAATGATCGACTTCGGATCTCTGTCCCGACCGAGTTTCAGGTTTATGACAGTCGGCAGGATTGGGTTGACAGCGGACCAGCAAAGCTGATTGTTGGATCGCCTGTTGAAGAGCGGAATGGCTCGAGCCGGAGGCCCTATGACACGACGGTTTACAGCCGTCCAGCGTGCCTGTGCCGATTTTCAACGGACAGTTCGCTGCGAAACTAATACGCCAATCGCATCCTGTAGACGTATCTGTTTGACGGGGCTGTGCCGGTCGAATCCATGATTGCGGTCGCGGTGGTCATCACACACGGCTGGAGGACGATGTCGACCTGCCCGGACTTTGACATACGGACTGACATCACTCGTGCCGCAACCGTTCGGTCCAGCGTCAGAGCCTGTGTGCTGTTCGAAGAGCCGTCATGTTCGGGCTCGGCGTCGTCTGATTCCGTTTCCGATTGCGTGATTGGGAACAGGACGGGGCGACCCAGCGCAGATGCAATCGCATCTGCAAATGGATTCAGGCTGGTCTTTGTCAGTGCAACGCCTGTACAGCGATGAGGGAACACAATACTGGTCGCTGCAGTGCGATCAGTTGGACCTCCAGCGGCAACTCCTCCATGCAGCGAATCTGCATCAATTCCTCCGGCCATCCAGTCTGTCAGCAGAGACGGATCCAAATTCGGCTGATTACAAAGGTTCAATGGGATGATGTTTCCGCACTGATTAGCAACACTGTTGGGCTGAAACGTCAGCTGGATTTCAGGCAACCCGTCCGGCCCCGGTTGAATGGTATGACTGTCGTTGCTCCATGCGTACTGGTCCTTCCCGTGCCCCTGTTCGATGAGCCACGTCCACGAGCGAGAATTCCTGCCGGTGCTGTCATCGGGAATGGCCAGAGGGGCCATCGGAATGTTAATCCCGGGGCCTGCCTGAAATGCAACCGGCTGGTTCTCAATCTTTGCCGTCGCGTGCATGCCGATGGCTGCTTGTTGCACTCCGCTCAGTCCCGGAAAGAACATTCGGACGCTGTGTTTTGGCCCGCCATCAGAACGGAGTCCGCCGTATGTCACAGTGACAGAGGCTGGAATTGTCGATGTGGACGACGCGACAACGGAGTCTGTGCCGTTGAAGAGAATATCGGACTCATCGAGTTCAGGAACACCGGCTGAGGCGTGGTATTTTCGAGACATGTCGATGGCGGAAAGTTTTGCGCGATCCAGTCGCCACTGATTTTCGAGGTCGGCTGGGTGAACTTTCAGCAGATCGTCGGACAGGAGCTCGCTGCCCGCTGCCAATGCGGCTGCTTCAGCGCAGCGAATGGCCTCTGCTCGCATCTGGCTGAGCCACAGTTGATTGATGACGAGTGACGTACAGAGTCCCGCCAGCATCAAGGCAAATACGCTCCAGGCCGAAATCACACCTCGCCGACTGTGTAAGCGCTGTTCGCGATGATCCAGTTTTTGATATACGCATGCCTGCATCGGCGAGAATCCTTTTTCGTCAACAACTGTGTCCTGTCGCTCAGACGTTGTTTGCAGAAAGAAAGCCTGACCTGAGTGTCAGGCCAGGCTTGCATTCGATGGACAACAGGCCGGGCGAACCTGGCCGGAATAGAGATGTATCAGAGCGAAGAACTGGATGCTGTTTGAACGGAGCCAGTGGATTTGCGGTCGACGCCAGTCGTCCAGTCACTTCCATTGTTGTTATTGTGCAGCGGCGTAACATCCAGATCCATGTCATCGGTATTTCCGTTCTGGCCAAGCCTTTTTCCATCCTTATCCCAGTAGTAAGCCCCACGCCCGCCACCGCGGTAATGCTCGGTAACAAAAGGCTTTTCCTGCTCTTCTTCTTCGACCATGCCCAGCAACTGTTTCAGTGTCACTCGATCTTCATCCGACTGGACGTCGACGCCATTGTGACCAGGACCGTGCGGGTTGAATGTCAGATCGATTTGTCCTTTCTGGCTCGCCAGCAGCATGATCTGTGACTGCTTCTTATCCAGTTCCAGGGTGACGTTATGACCGCGCTCAACAGCGCTCTGCGTGTAGCTGCGGTTGATCGCAACCACCCGAACGCCCTCGAACAACGTCATTGTCATTGCATTCTGATCGGCACCATTTCTTCGGGGATCCGATGATCGCTGGAAACCGGTGGAATCGACTGTCATGTGAACGTCGACGTACTGGCCCGGCTTAATCAGCCCGTTGACCATTGCGGTGTCGTCGCCGACATTGACGGTTACAGCCCGCATGCCGTCCGCGATATCCAGATCCGGATGATCGCCGGGAGCATAGAACTGAGAACCTCGCAGCGGCGTTGCTGCTGTGATTGCCTCTTTCGCAATTCGGCCGACAATCGAATCCTGGTTCAGGAAGGTATCGGGAGCCAGATCGCCCGTCTGCCAGGGGCCGTTTGCGAGGTGTTGTCGGGTGATCAGCGTCCCGGGCGCAATGTCAGTGGTCGCCATCGGAAGAGTGCGGCGATCTTCTTTGGCTTCAGCGATTACTTCTCGGGCCGTCAGTTTCTTGAAGATGAAGCCCACAGCCAGAAGGGCGATCATCAGAAAAGCGGCAACAGTCAGCATCCACGGCGTAAGTTTCACGACGTTTATCTCCAGACGATTCTATTCAACGCAGAGGGGAAATATTCAGCGAGTTCCTGGTTGGTCAAATGACCTGTCAGTCTGACTTTGCGTTCACCATCCCTGCGCTGCGACGTCAGTGTCATCGCATTTTTACGCCACGGCCCGGCAGCGATTTGTAATCCTGTTGCTGCGGTCGTTTCTTCCTGGACCGCAATGTCTCTGTTAACGGTTCAACGATGTTTCATTCTTCATGATTTTATGAGGTCGTCTCAGAACCGTTCTATTTGCTCTGAAGCAACCTGTTGTTCCATAACCATTGGAGCATCAGCTTCGATGAAGCGGCCTTTGACACTAAATCCTGTTAACCATAACAAGTCCGGCGCAGCGTTATTCATAGGAAGCCTGATGTGAACGTTCCCAATGCCCCCAGCGTACGGTGCAGGAATAACCTCAATCTGGCAGCCCGAGGCCAGTTTCGGGCCCAGCATTCTTGTGACATGATCCCTGATGTGATCGGGCTGCTGGCCAGTGAGGCACAGCATGCGTGAACCCTGACGAGCCGCATCACCGATGCGAGTGCGTGCCGACATCAGCATTGAGAATTCAACAATTGCAAACACGAGCAGAAGGAAGATTGGCAGCACCAGGACGAGTTCCATCGACAGAATCGCGCCCCGTCGATTGGCTCCCCGTTCCGGAGAAATGTACGGACCGGGCGACATCTGCACCTCTTTGCGCGCTTGCTGTCGGGCAAATGCACTGCTCCTGCGTTGTCGATCCACGATCTTCATTTCCTGCTCCACCGAAATGCCATGAAGCCGCCCGGATTCGCGTTTCGGCAGAATCGGCGGCTTCATATCGCTTCGGCTGATTGTGTGCCGGAGGATCAGTGTTTTGGCGACTGCCCGCATCACCATTGATTCCGAAACAACGCTAACACGCTCCACGTCGCAAACGCCACAGGCATTGCAAATGCCATGACCCGACGCTTCGATTTTTGCTCCAGCGTCTCTCCCGACTTCTTTTCGTTCGTGTTCTTCAGGTATTGAGTCCTGGTTTTTCGGAACCCCTGTTGGGCAATACTGCCGAGCATCATCACCATCGTGCCAATCGCCACAAACAGCAGACTTGTGAAGAGGACTTTCAATGAAAGGCTCGCGCCCAGCCACACACTCAGACCGCCCATCAGCTTAACGTCGCCACCTCCGGCGGATCCAATCATCCACAATGCGAAGAGAATCCCGAAACCTACAAGAAATCCCAGCAAAGCTGTTTGCAGGCCAGCCAGCCCAAAGAAGCCAATCTGGTAGACTAACCCTGCGACGCACATGGGCACTGTCAGCTTGTTAGGAATCTTCCGGAACCGGTAGTCGCTGATCGCTGCGATTGTGGTGTAGATCACAACGGCTGCCAGGAAGACTGATTGAGATGTCGACAATTCAAACATGGGCGAATATCCAGTGACCGGAGACTGCATTTGGCAGCCGGATGAGACAAGTGGTCGCAGGTACGTGGCTGGCTGACCTGCGAGACCTGTCGCAGACTTCGTCCATCCCGTGGCGATTCTCAAACGAATCAATTGTTGTTCGGGGAATACGCGAAGCCACGAAATTTCCTACGCATTCCCAATACCCTTTCGTGCGAATTGCTTCCCTGATCGAAGTAACCCGTGCAACCGATAGAATCCAACCAGGCATTGCCGACTGAAGTCTGACCACTGGTTCTCCACTGGCCCCGTCCTCTGCTGCCAATCCGGGAAGTTTGTGACTTTTCAGGAAGTCGTGGGACTTCTGCTGCAGATCCGGCATTGATGTCTAACATCGGATTTGCAGTTCTGATCCACATTGAATCGTAATTCTTCGCAGGCCCTGCTGGTCCAATGGAATCCAATCCCTTTGCAGTGTTGTCATTGATCGTGGCTCCGGCCATTCTGACCAATGCATCGTCCGTATTGATCATGAGTACCAGCAATCGTCTGGCACGCGGGGTCGACCGCGCAAGAGAATTGTCCAGGCAGCTCGAAGCGACAGATGACCTCAGTACAAACGAAGCCCAGAGGCGACTACGGGAATTGACAGCGGCCGAACGCCGTACCCTGCTGCTGTTGCGTTCGCTCCGAAGCTTCTATGTGGCATTGGGGGCATTCGCATTTGCCGCTCTGGTTTCTCTGGTCGGAGCGGTATCGGTGCCACTGCAATTACAGGTGCTGGTTGTGCCCCTGGAGTTGGCGGGGGTGACCGCGGGTGTCGTCGCGGTGGCGTCGCTGGTATCTGGTTCAGCACTTCTCCTGAGAGAAACCAGAATCGCGGTTCAGATTGTGAACGAACGAGCGGCGACGATTCGTGAACGATTCGGAACGGCGGAGATCGTCTCCAGAACCAAATAAACGTCAGGAATTCCAGAATGCCTTTCGATTCCCCTGCGGTAAACGTTGTCCTGCTCGGAATTGAAATGGAGATAACACCTGAATGACTTGTACGAACCGCGCCGAAGACCGCAGTATTGGTTTCAGTGAGTTATTTCCATGACAGGCACCATGCAGGACCAGTGCTGCATTGGATTCCAAGCCTGTTCAGAGTGTGTTCCGACGTCTTTTCAAGTATGTGGAGAATGCGATGCGGTCGCTGCTGTGGATCGGATTTCTGGTCGTCTGCGCCGGTTGTGGTGACTCAGGGGACACCGCTGCTGTTTCTTCTGCAACCGGGCCGTCCTTTCAGGATGCATGGCTTTCTTCGGATAAGGAAGGAGAAAGCCGTGTTACGACTTATCAGCCGACGGACACCGTTTTTGTAAAAGCGGATCTGGTCGGTGCCCCGGCTGGCACGGAAGTCACAGCTTCGTTGATCGCCGTAAAGGTCGATCACCCTGATGTCCCGCGAGACACCGAAATCGGCGCGTTCACACAAAAATTCGATGGAACGCTCAACCGGATGAATTTTGATTTTTCAAACGATGGGCCGATGCCCTCAGGTTCCTATCAGGTGGACTTGAGTATTGCCGGCAAACCAGCAGAGACACTTCCGTTTACAATACCGCCCGGTGAAGGCTCGCAGGACCTTTGACATCATCCACGGTGAGAAACCTCAGAAGGTCTCTCTGTCAATCAGACGGTCATGCGGATGGCTTGAACCGCCGCGGTGTGAATAGCGTCACGATGTCTGGCCGACAACGCTCAATTCCGGATCTTCTTTGCCGAATGTGATCCGCTACGCGAGTTTCAATTCACCGCTGGAATCCCCGAATTCCGTTGTCGGGATACCAAAGCGATTCAGCATGTGCACATACAGATTCGCCATCGGCTGAGAATCTGCGTTCAGGTAGCGGCCTGTCTGGATGGCACCGCCACCGTGGCCTGCCAGGATAACAGGCAGATTGTCATGCGAATGTCGATTGCCGTCTGCAATCGCTCCGCCGTACACAACCATTGAGTTGTGCAGCAGTGAATTTCCGTCGACGTCACTTGTTTCATTCATTCGCTGAAGAAACCGTGCGAATCGACTGATGTAAAACTGATCGATTGTCGCCACTTTCTGCGCCAGCTGTGGATCCCGTTGGTTATGTGTGAGGTGATGATGGCCTTCCGGGATCCCCAGTTGCGGAAAAGTGCGGTTACTTCCATCATACGCCAGCAGCAGGGTGGAAATTCGGGTTGTATCCGTCTGGAACGCCAGCACCATCATGTCGAACATCAGATCGATGTAGGCCGCGAAGTCGGCGGGGATGCCATTCGGTGTCGCCTGCTGCACCATCGGAATGCTGCCGTGCATTTCTGCAGCCTGGAGACGCTTTTCCAGCTCTCGCACGACCGTCAGGTATTCATCAAACTTTTGTCGATCATTGACGCCGAGTGTCTGCTGGACATCAGCTGCTTCGTCCAGAACAAAATCCAGTATGCTTCGCTGCGTCTTTTGTCGGAGCTCGAAATTGCGTCGTCGTTCTTCCCCTTCACCGGCACCAAAAAGGCGTTCGAAGACAAAACGCGGATTTGCCTCGGGTGTCACGGGTGTCGTGGGCGAACTCCAGGCCAGGTTGTATTGGTAGGCGCAGGCATATCCGGAATCACAGCCACCTGAGTTGCGGATAACGTCAGACGACAATTCAAGTGATGGAAATCGAGTCAGCTGCCCTGCCCTTTGCGCGGCAAACTGATCGACACTGACTCCAACGTGTATGTCGCTTCCCGCCGTCTTTCGTGCGCGGGCGCCCGTGAGAAAAGTGGCGCTGGCACGCGCATGATCACCAGCGCCGTCTCGCCCTGGGGTCGCGTTTTCATGATCGAGTCCACTGATGACCTGAAAGTGCGACTTGAGCGATTCCAGCGGCATCATGGTTGTGTTCAGCTGAAAGTCATCCGTTGGAAACCAATGG
>JAGQQE010000022.1 GCA_020426345.1 Planctomycetaceae bacterium | reverse complement strand
TACGAGAAAGAACTTCGCCACGATGTGATGGCCCATGTTCATGCCTGGGGAGATCAGGTCCCGAACGCCCGACCAATCATCCACCTCGGCGCTACCAGTTGCTATGTCACAGACAACTCAGAACTGATTCAACTGCGTGACGGACTGCATCTGCTCAGACGTCGGCTGGTACAAGTCATCGATCAACTTGCAAAGTTCGCCGTACAGTATCGTGACCTGCCGTGTCTGGGCTTTACGCATATGCAACCGGCCCAGCCAACGACCGTTGGAAAACGGGCGGCTCTCTGGTGCTGGGATCTGGTTCAGGACCTGGAAGAACTGAACTTTCGAATCGATTCACTGCGTTTCCGCGGGGTCAAAGGAACCACGGGAACCCAGGCCACATTTTTAAGCCTGTTCGACGGAGACCATGCGAAAGTTCAGAAACTGGACCAACTGGTCACTGAGAAAATGGGGTTCTCCCATAGCCATCCGGTAACTGGGCAGACCTATTCACGAAAAGTCGATTCTCAGATCATGGCGACGCTGAACGGCATTGGTCAGTCGTGCCACAAGGCCGGAACGGATATCCGATTGCTCCAGCACCGAAAAGAAGTAGAAGAACCGTTCGGTTCAAAACAAATTGGTTCGTCAGCCATGGCCTACAAACGGAATCCCATGAGAAGCGAACGGATGTGTGCGCTGGCGAGGTTTGCGATGAGCCTTCAGGCTGGTGCAGACGCCACGATGGCCACGCAGTGGATGGAACGTACGCTGGACGACAGCGCTGTCCGTCGACTGACCCTGCCCCAGAGTTTTCTGGCCATCGACGCCTGCCTGCTCATTTACCGAAACATCACTGACGGACTAGTTGTCTACCCCAAGACCATCGAACGTCATCTGAACGAAGAGCTGCCCTTTATGGCAACGGAAGAGATTCTGATGGCCGGTGTTCGTGCTGGTGGCGATCGTCAGGAATTGCACGAACAGATCCGAATTCACAGTCAGGAAGCAGCAGACCAGGTCAAGCGAGAAGGAAAGCCAAACGATCTGATCAGCAGGCTGAAACAGGACAAATCGTTTTCCGCGGTCGACCTCGAAGGAACACTGGATGCCAGACTTTACATTGGGCGGGCCCCGATGCAGGTGGATCAGTTTATTGCAGAACATGTCGAACCTGTGCGAAGTCGCTTTGCCGCTGATCTTTCCGAAGCGTCAGAAGATTTGCGTGTCTGATTTGCTCGTTTTTCCTTCCGGAAGAAGATTCCTATTGCAACATGGCTTCTTCCGGAACAGCACGCGCATGAAGCGCATGCGATGCACAGTCCGCGAGACCAGCCACGACACTTTGATGATGAACGTTCCATAGAGCGGAGCGTCAATCGATCCGGGCCCGCCCGGAATTTCAGCCGGAACTTTTTGATCCATTGTCACCTGCTGATCGTTTCCTGCACACGTACGCCGTTTGTGCAGGCAGTCGCTCAGGAGCTTGACCATGATCAGGGTGGCGGATGTCTTTCATCATTTCGGGCTACAGCCTGTTTTGAGAGAAGTGTGTTTTGAGGTTGAGTCCGGACAGACGCTGGCCATTATTGGCCCAAACGGGATGGGGAAAACGACGCTGCTGAATATCCTTGCCGGTGTGATTTCTCCGGCAGGTGGCGTTGTCGAAATTAATGGGCTCCGCCGTCGTTCGACGGTGGACCATGAACTGGCGATCCGGCAGCAGACATTTTTTCTGCCAGCTGATTTCTGGCTGCCATCCGGAGTTACCGGGCGCCAGTTTGTGCTGGCCGTCGGCGATACCTGGGGCGTGCCTGAGCGCGCATTGCTGGAACATACCGAGCAACTTCTGGACTTGTTCCACCTCACGCGCGTTGCAGATTCGAGTGCCCGGGGTTATTCGAGCGGACAGCAGAAGAAACTCGGACTTTGCGCGGCCCTTGTGACAGAGTCGCCTGTTCTGCTGCTCGACGAACCGTTCTCAGGCGGACTTGATCCGGCGGGTCTGACGGCCATTAAGCAGATCCTGAAGCAACTGACGCAAAGCAGCCACCGAACAGTTGTTCTGACAAGTCCGGTTCCGGAACTGGTTCAGGAAGTGGCAGACGAAATCCTGGTTCTCGATGACGGCAGGGTTCTGATGCACGGATCCGTCGAGCAGGTCATTCGTGAGACGGATGCCGCGAGCCTCGACGAAGCTCTCCGAAGGCTGATCTTTCCTGACACTGCAGAGGCTTTGACCAGGTACCTCAACAGACAGGTGGCAGAATGAGTCGCTGGCATCAACTCTCAAATCTTCCCGTTCGAGTTCTCGGTCTGGCTGGCATCCTGACCGTGGCTGTCGATGGATTCGTCCTATTTGTCTGGGTGTTCTGGGGCCAATGGATGCAGGAAGCAGACTCTCTGCGAATCCTGTTGCCCCCGCTCACAGTTTCCATTGCAATCGTCTGTGCGTGCGGGGGATTGCTGGCAATGGTGCGAATTCGACGACATCCTCTGATCAACCGTGAATACGGAAAATGGCTGACCATTACGCCCTGGCATTCTGGCAAACGTTTACCGTTCGGTCCGGCGACTCCTGTTTGGCGTGACTTGATTCTGTTGATGGCACTGGGGTTGTTCGCGGCTTTGAAAGTCGTCGTCGTCTGCCGGCTTACCAGTGCAAGCACGACTGCGATAACTCCTGCCATTTCGAATCCAGAATTCGGATCCGCGAATCCGTTCTCCGCTTCTCAGGAGGGCCTCGCTTGTGCGATTGCAGCTGCTTTTCCCGCCGTGGTATTTTTGGCGACCTGGATGGTTGCAACAGGCCTTGTCGTCGTTCGCGAACATCCGAATTTCGGTGCAGGACTTTTGACGTCGGCTGGTCTTATCGTACATATGATCCAGTCCCGGAACCTACTGATCGCTGCGTTGGCAGGATCCGGGACACTGGCCGTTGCATTTGTGACGATATGGAAGCTCAGCAACCGGATGGTGGACAGAATCCCGAAGCAATCGCTGGATCTGGGCACTGCCCCGGGTTTTCAGGCCAGGGTCGCGCCGGTCTTTCATGTGTTGTCGCCGGATCGTTATCAATCGGTCTACGCCTGCTGGCTGGTTAGCCGACGAAGGACCTGGATTCATTCCTTCCTGATTCTGATGATTTGGCTGACTGTGTTTCCGTGGAATTCATCAATCTACGGTCTCCTGATCATCGCAATCATGGTGACGATGCTCTCAATGCTCCATGGCGTCGCGCTGGCAGATCGTTGCCAGACAAATTTCAGCCTTCCGGCTCGGTGGTCATTAAGGCGATGGATTGTTCCGGCATACGATCGTATCTGGCTGGGGCCGTGCATGATGATCTTGTCATCCGCCAGCCTACTAAGCCTGGTTGCCCTGAGGCTAATCAATCCGGCGTGGGGTTGTCCGGTTGCGATACTGCTTCCGATGAGCATCGCTGTTCATTGGCCGCGGGATTATCAAACGTGGTCGCTCACCAGCCCGGTCTCGTATTTGATTTCTCATCGTCGCAGCTAGTGGTGGGTTTTGCCCACTCATTCGCACAACCTGCTGCTAATTGTCCATTGAAAACCGGGACATCGACGGTGTTAACAGAGCTCAAGTTTCAGATTGGAGATCTGTATTTCGAATTCGACGTTTTGCGTGTACGGGGGCCCGCTCAGCTCGGGATCAGCAAACGACGGCCCTTTTTCACCTCACCGTCGCACGATGCCCCTGACCACAAACAACCTCCAATGATGGGGCGGCGGGCGTCAGAGTTTGCACGAAGCAGACTCGATTCCGAACCCGTTCATTCCGGACATTTCTGCGGCGTTGCTTGACGCGACCGTCTGAGGATTCAACAGTTCTCACACAAAGTGCCGGGCACAATTTGCATTGACAGAAGCTTCGGCAGCAAATCGAAGGAATGCAACGGTCAAATTCGAGCACAGGTTCAGGAACTGAAACGATGTCTGCGGGTAAGAGAATCCAGGAATTGCGAGAAGCTCTCGAGCGTCACAACCGCCTGTACTACGTGGAGGCTCGTCCTGAGGTGACGGATCGTGAGTACGATGCATTAATGGCCGAATTAATGCGTCTGGAAGACGAGCACCCGGAGTTTGAGTCGCCGAACAGCCCCAGCCGTAAGGTGGGAGGCGAACCGATTGACGGATTCACTCAGATCACCCATCGTGTTCCGATGCTGTCGATCGAAAATGCATTCGAGGAGCAGGAAATCACGGACTGGGATGCTGGCCTGAGAAAATCACTCGGACGGGATGACCTCGATTATTCCGTGGAATACAAGATTGACGGAGTCGCTATTTCGCTCACGTGGGAGAACGGTGAATTCATCCGCGCGGCCACCCGTGGCAATGGAGCCGTTGGTGATGATGTGACATCGAATGCGCGAATCATCGCGGGGATTCCTTTGCGGCTGACATCCAGACACCCTCCCGCGACCCTGGAAGTGCGTGGCGAAGTCATCATTCTGAATGACGATTTCGCAGCATTTCAGGCGGAACAGGTTCGCAATGGAGAAGAGCCATTTAAGAACCCTCGCAACGCTGCTGCCGGGGCGCTCAAACTTCTGGATCCGAAGACCGCGAGAGCCAGAAAACTCCGATTTCTGGCGCATGGTGTTGGACATGTCGAAGGGGTCACGTGGGCTTCCTACGACATGTTTCTGAATTCGATCCGACAGTTCGGGATTCCAACGACGCCCAATGTTTCCCGGGCCGTTGGATACGACGAACTGATGCGAGTTCTTGGAGAAATGATTGAGCAGGTTCCGGAATTGCCATTTGAAGTTGATGGGTTGGTCATCAAGTTAAACAGTCTTTCCGAACGTGACTCGCTGGGCGCCACTTCCAAGAGTCCTCGATGGGTACGTGCCTACAAGTGGGAACGATACGAAGCTGAAACTCGCGTCAACGCAATCACCATTCAGGTTGGCAAGACCGGTGCGCTGACGCCTGTGGCTGAACTTGAGCCGGTGGAAATTGCAGGGACCACAGTTTCCAGGGCCAGTATGCACAATCGTGACGAACTCGACCGACTTGGAGTGCGGATCGGCGATACCGTTGTGGTTGAAAAAGCAGGAAAGATCATCCCGCATATCCTCCGCGTCAATGAAGGAGCTCGTACAGGAAACGAGAAGCCATACCGGTTTCCAACGGAATGCCCGGAATGCGGAACCGGCGTCCTGCAGGATGACGGTGGCGTGTACGTCCGATGTCCAAATCCGGGTTGTCCGGCTCAGCTCAGGGAATCGCTGATCTTCTTCGCATCACGGCCAGCCATGAACATCGACGGTCTGGGAGAGAAACTCATTGAACAGCTGATGCACGAAGGCCTCGTTGATGGTGTTCCTTCACTTTATCGCCTGAAGGAACGAGAAAAGGAACTCCTGAAACTTGATCGTCTGGGCAGGAAATCGATCGACAAGTTACTGGCCGGGATTGAAGCTTCGAAACAGCAGCCGCTGTGGCGACTCTTGACGGGGATGAATATTCGACACGTCGGACAGACGAACGCACGCACGCTGGAACGAGCGTTCGGTACGATCGATTCCATCGCCGGGCAGACAGAAGAGAGCCTGTCTTCTGTCGATGAAATTGGTCCGGTGATCGCGGCCTCTGTTGCAGGCTTCTTTAACTCGGACTACGGGAAGGATCTTGTCGAGCAATTAAAACAACTGGGCCTGAACACCGGAACGGAGATTGTTTCCGCTCGTGGTACTGATAGTACCGGTGATAAGCTTGCCGGAATGACTGTCGTGGTCACCGGTACCATGGTACGAATGAAACGTGATGAAATGGAACAACTGATTCGTGACCACGGTGGCAAAGCATCCGGAAGCGTTTCGAAGAAAACATCGTATGTCGTGGCGGGTGAGGCGGCTGGAAGTAAACTGACAAAAGCCCAGGAACTTGGTGTCAGGGTCCTTACGGAAGACGAATTTCTGGCGTTGGTTGAGAGTTGAAGTCAGATTGTGTGCAATGCCGGTATGGGAGCGATCCTGATCGCAGATCTGCAACGGTGAATTATTCGAAATTGCATCTTTGTTTACGACAGAGATCCAGGGCATCGTCATCATGAATGTGGCGAAACCTCAACAGAGAAATACAGTGCCTCACGCGACTCTTCTCGTCATTAATGGCTCGAACCGCGGCAACCGTTATGAAGTTGTCAGTGGCAGTGACTGCATCATTGGACGCAGCGTCGGAAGCACAATCCGACTGGATGACAGCGAAGTATCGCGCCAGCACGCACGCATCTCCTTCGATGGCACCGACTATCGCATTGTGGACCTGAATAGTGCAAACGGAACTCAGCTGAATGGTCAGTCGATCGACGAATCTGCTCTTCGAAACGGCGACAGTATTCGAATGGGAGCCACTCTGCTGACATTTCAGACGGCAACCAGCAGTTACGCGCGCGTCGCCACCGGCGACCACATTCATTTCATCGATGATACACCGTCGGCTCAGCATTCGGCTATCGTCCAGAAAGTTCGTGCAGATCAGTCATCAATTGTTGGGATCAGTGCGAACCAGTTTGGAATGGATCTTCTGTACAAGGTGGCGGAAGAATTGGTGACCCCCGCTCATACGCTGGAAACGCTGTTGCAGCGTATTCTGGAATTGACGATGCAGTCATTCGGTGCAGACCGAGGGTGTGTCCTGCTTCGCGATCCCATTGGTTCGGAACTGACCGCGATCGCTTTTTTCAATCGGAACAGCGCCGGCGATCCCCGTACCGCGAGAATGCCGGTGTCACGGTCGATCACCGAATATGTACTGCGTTCGGGGCAGGCCGTCCGTACCTCGGACGCTTTGCTCGATGATCGTTTCGGTGGTGGGCACAGTATTGTCTCGTCGGGAATCAGCGAAGCCATCTGTGCACCGATGAGAGGCCGTTCAGAGCTGTTGGGCGTTTTTTATATCGATACGACCACATCCCGCGATATGACGTCCGCCACGGCACGGCAACGTCTGACGGACGATCATTTGCGAGCCATGCTCACGGTCGCTCGTCAGGCCGCACTTGCAATAGAATCACGGCAGTTTCAGGATGCACTGCTGAAAGCAGAACGATTTGCCGCGATGGGACAGACCATCACGGTGCTCAGCCATCACATCAAGAATATTCTTCAGGGAGTGCGTGGTGGCAGCTACCTGATTCAAATGGGGCTCGACCAGGAAAAGGATGATCTCATTCGCCAGGGTTGGGGAATTGTCGAACGCAACCAGACTCGAATCTACGATCTGGTCATGGATATGTTGTCCTTCAGCAAGGACCGAGTCCCTTCGCTGAAAGCATCTGATCTGAATCGCGTGATGACAGAAGTGGCTGAGCTGGCGAAGTCACGAGCCGAAGAATGTGACGTGAGTTTTGAATTTCGTCCGGCTCCGGACCTGCCAACAACGATGTTCGATCCGGAAGGCATCCATCGGGCGGTACTGAACATTGTTTCCAACGCAATTGACGCGGTGGATGGCATGGAACGCGGCGCGGTTGTCATGCAGACCGGCTACGATCGTCAGGCTGATATGATGATTGTGGCGGTCAGCGACAACGGTCCGGGAATTCCGGAGGAGCAGCGAGCTGCGGTGTTTAATGTTTTCGAATCGTCCAAGGGCTCACGTGGCACAGGTATAGGATTGCCTGTCAGTCGAAAGATTCTTCGTGAACATGGGGGACGCATCCGGATTGAAGGCGGACCGGGAGAAGGGACGCGATTTGTGCTCAGCTGGCCGCGTGGAAATCCCGTCACAATCGACCTGACCCAGTCAGGTTTATCGGTGCAGTCGGACGAAAGCTCCGTCATTCGCCAGTAGGAAAACAATCACATCAGGGACCAATCCTTCCCAACATCCGGGAAATGGCAATTGGAAAGAAGTCTTTTCGCGTACTATACTTGCGTAGTGTGTTTACCCGCCGAATCTCCCCACCCACGGAACACTCTGTTCCAGCATCATCGTTCGCAAGTTGAACAAATCTCGCATGCCACCATCGTTTCAGTGTCCAAACTGCGGATTTTCATTCCGTGCCGAAGAACGTTTTCTCGGTGCCGTCGTCTCGTGTCCGGCGCCTGGGTGCGGGAAGCGTATGCGTTTAGGTAAGGCCCGCACGGCCAGTGCCGACACGAAAGCCGGTGCTTCGCCATCGAGAGTCAGAAGGCTGCCCTCAGGAGTGGCTATCCGATCATCTGTGAAATCCCATTCCACCGAAGAGTTCGACGGACGTGCTTCTGCGAATCGCCCACAGCGAGTGGTGCGCGAGGGTGTTCCGAAGTCGCGACCCTCAGGCTCAGGACAAGGGTCGAAATCGTCGGGATGGAAGCCTGCTGTTTTCAGTTGTCTTGCGACATTGTTTGTTGGTGCATTTGCCGGATGGTCCTACTTGTCAGCAGACGCCAACTCTTCCTCCAAAGCAGCGTCCAGCAACACGGGAAGAAACGTCAGTGTTACGGCCGGAAACTCACCGTCACATCGGAATACCCTTCCCGGTTCGATCGATGATGCAATTCTGACTGTCGCTGCCAGTCCCGCGAACAGCAACTCATCGTCATCTGTTCCGTCGCCGCAGGAGATCGCGAAAGAGAATCAGCGCCGCGCATGGGTCTCAGACACGGCCGTGCCGTTCCTGAACAAATACTGCGTCGATTGTCATGGCCCCGATGAACAAAGCGCGGGGATCACGCTGGACGGACTGCAGTCTCCGGACCAGTTCCTGACGGAACGGAAGAACTGGGAACGCGTCTATCGGATGGTGAATGCTGGTGCGATGCCTCCATCCGGCCACGATCCGTTTCCAACAACTGACGAACTCAGTTCGATGGCCGAGGGACTTTATGACGAACTCTACAACTTCGACTGCGAGCTTGAGTATCATGCCGGTCGGCCGACCGTTCAGCGGCTCAACCGAGCGGAATACAACAATACAATCCGCGATTTGTTTGGAATCGACATTAAGCCGGCCGCTGAGTTTCCTCAGGATGATGTCGGCGAAGGATTCGATAACATCGGCGACGTGCTGAGCCTTCCGCCACTGCTGATGGAAAAGTACCTGGACGCAGCAGAGAAAGTTTCCGAGGCTGTTATCGATCTTCGGGATTTTTCGAAACCTCAGGTCCGTAAATTCAGAGGCCCGGAACTTACCTCGTCCCTGGGAACAAAAGCCGACGGCCGAGGCTTTGTTATGCTGCAGACCAATGGCAGCGTCTCCACTCAATTTGAAGCTCCTGCCGACGGTCGATATCGAATTCGAGTCGAATGTACAGCGCATCAGGCGGGACCGGACAAGCCGAGGATGGCAGTGCGCAGTGACGAGCACACCCTGTTCGAATTTGATATCGCCGAGGGCCGCCGACCGGAATGGAATGAGCAAACCGTTGATCTGAAGAAAGGCCTGCAAACGATTTCGGCCGCCTTCCTGAATGACTTCTTCGATGCAAATGCCGAAGACGGTCGAAAAGATCGCAATGCGATGGTTCGAACAATCGAGATCGTCGGTCCGGAAGGTGGAATGGAACCGGAATGGCATGATGTGCATCGCAGGTTTGTCACGATCCGCCCGAGCGAAACGGTCAGTGTTCAGGAGGCTGCCTCTCAGGTGCTGACGCCAATTCTTCGGAAAGCATTCCGTCGACGCATCACGGAAGATGAAGTGGCCAGATTTGCTTCGCTGACAGATCGGTATGTCAATGAAATGGGAGAGTCGTACGACTACGGACTGTCAATTGCGTTGCAGGCAATTCTGGTGTCGCCCGATTTCCTGTTCCGCATCGAACCCGATCCGGCAGAGGGGCAATCCGAACGTTCTCTGACGGCCTTCGAAGTCGCATCACGGCTCTCGTACTTTCTTTGGAGCAGCATGCCCGATGATGAATTGCTGACGCTCGCCGAAAACGATCGATTGCTGGACCATGATATCCTTCGCCAGCAAATTGCCCGCATGCTGAAGGACGAAAAGGCCTCATCGCTCAGTGCGAATTTCGCATCGCAGTGGCTGAACCTCCGAAACCTCAAGGACGTTCGTCCGAACCCGGATGTCTTCCCTGAATTTGATGACGCATTGCGATCCGCAATGGCTTCAGAGACGGAGGCATTGTTTCGGGCTGTCGTCAATGAGAATCGTTCAGTAGATGACTTTCTGATGGCGGACTTTACATTCGTCAACGAGCGTCTGGCGAAACATTACGGCATATCGGGCGTGAGCGGTGATGGCTTTGTTCGAGTCTCTCTGGACGGGACAAATCGGGCAGGTGTCCTGACGCATGCCAGCATTCTGACGCTGACGTCCAACCCGGCTCGCACAAGCCCCGTGAAACGTGGAAAATGGATCATGGAGAATATTCTTGGAGAAGCCCCACCGCCACCTCCACCGGCGGTGCCGGAACTGGAAGCGACGGCGAAAGCTTCACCGGGGCTAAGCCTCCGGGAACAACTGGCACTTCACAGAGCGGATCCAGGTTGTGCTTCCT
This sequence comes from Planctomycetaceae bacterium, assembly GCA_020426345.1. Lineage (GTDB taxonomy): Bacteria > Planctomycetota > Planctomycetia > Planctomycetales > Planctomycetaceae > F1-80-MAGs062. The sequence goes on along the minus strand of JAGQQE010000022.1, from coordinate 21,731 downwards.
GTCACAAGACGATGGATCCCCTGGGACTTGGACTCGAAAACTTTGACGCGGTGGGACGGTGGCGTGAAACCGACGGCGATAAAGCCGTGGATGCCTCCGGAGAACTCCCGTCCGGCGAAAAATTTCAGGGGTCTCTGGAATTAATGGGGATCCTGAATGCCCGAAAGCAACAGTTTCACCGGGCCCTGACGGAGCGTATGATGGTATACGCTCTGGGACGTGGTCTGGAGTATTACGATAAATGTGTTGTTGATGAGACTGTAAAAACCATGAATCAGCACGGCAATCGTTTCTCTTCGTTGATCGAAGGGATCGTTCTGTCCGATTCATTTCTAAAGAGAAGCCGGACACGCGACAAAGCGATTGCTTCCAATTGACTCTCCCGCCTGCAGAAACCTCCCACCACAAGGCTTGCCAAATGACCTCTCGATTTTCATTGAACCGTCGGTCGGTGCTCCGCGGAATTGGAACCGGCCTGTCTCTACCCCTGCTCGACATCATGCAGCCGGCGGCGCGTGCATCACTAGCCGGTGGAGCTGCTGCGGGGGCCAATGCAGCCAATGTGCGAATGGCATGCTTGTTCTTTGCCAACGGGGCAATCATGCCCGAATGGAAGCCGACGGGTGAAGGTCGGGACTTTCAGTTTTCAAAGTCGCTCGAACCACTGGAAGCATTCCGGGACGATTTAAATATCCTGGGTGGTCTGGCCCAACACCATGCTCGCGCAAACGGTGATGGTGCCGGAGACCACGCTCGAAACGCCAGTGCATTCCTGACAGGCGCTCAGCCCCGTAAGACGTCCGGCGCGGATATCAGCGTCGGAATCTCAATCGACCAGGCCGTCGCTGCGCAAGTCGGCAGTCAAACACGGTTGCCATCAATCGAACTCGGTATTGACCGCGGCCGAAATGCGGGAAGCTGCGACTCCGGTTACAGTTGTGCCTATTCAAGCAACATTTCGTGGAAGTCTGCCAGCACGCCTTGTTCCAAGGAAGTCAATCCGCGGGCAGCTTTCGAACGATTATTCGGAAGCCCGGAAACTGCGGCAGACATGGAACGGCGCATTCGCAATCGCAAAAGCATCCTCGACTTCGTTGCTGACGACGCCCGACGACTGAACCGCAATCTGGGCAGTTCGGATCGACAGAAACTGGATGAATACTTCACAAGCGTTCGCGAAATCGAAGAACGCGTCGCGCGGGCGGCTTCCGGCCCGAAAGAGATCCCGGAACTTGCCTTACCAGAAGGCGTGCCTGCAGAACTGCCGGAACACATGCGATTGATGTTCGATATTATTGTGCTGGCGTTTCAGACGAATTGCACACGCGTTGCAACTCTGATGATTGCGGACGCTGGCAGTAACAGAACGTATCCGGAGATCGGCGTTAAGAATGGTCATCACGAGCTGTCTCATCATCGCAATGATGAAGAAATGATGAAGCAGATTGCCAAAATCGACCGCTACCTGGTCGAACAATTCGCCTACTTCCTGCAGCGGATGAAATCCGTCCGGGAAGGCGATCGGACACTGCTGGACAACAGCATGATCCTTTACGGGAGTGCCATAGCGGACGGCAATCGACACAACCACCACGATTTGCCAATCATCCTGGCTGGCAAGGGTGGCGGCTCGATCGAAACTGGTCGTCACATAGTGATGAAGGAAGAAACTCCGCTGAACAATCTGTTTCTCGGAATGTCCCAGCGAATGGGTGTTTCGATCGACCGTTTGGGAGACAGCACCGGCATCCTGGAGCTTTAGTCTGTCAGGGGAATCCGCAGTTGATCAAAGCGGCAAAACGGGCGTCAGATGATTCTGCCTGAATCGTATCAGACGCCCGACGCTTTTTCGGAGATCGAGGGAGGTCGTGCCCCTTTCGGCAACGCCCCGCATTGCTGGTGGCGGTGGCGGACACTACGGACCAACGCTGCCAGCACCGTCCATGCTTCCAGCTGCAATAATGCGACTTCAGGCGACGCTCTGATCTTCGTGTACGCCGAATTCGCCATCGTAGTGGCAGTCCAGCACGATCTGTTCACCGCAGCGACAGCGGATGTTAATCTCGATGATATCTCCGGTTTCAGGATCCGTTTCGACTGAGACTTCGGGAACTTCGTTTCCGCAACGAATCCTGTCGGCGAGGGAGACGACCTGTCCGCTGAATCGAACATTGTTGCCGGAAAGAACTGAGCTGACGGAGCGAGCGTTCATTGGAATCATCCCTGATCAAGAATTCAGAGCCAGGATTGTCAACACAAAGTTCTTACACGGGCGTGTCAGGAAACGTCGCTCATCATTCGAATGATTGAGGTCCGTAGTCGCAATTCGGCTTCGGCCAGCAGGCGCGAAACTCGAGATTCTGAAAGCTCAAGAACCTCACCAATTTCCTTCATCCGCATGTCTTCGTAGTGGTACATGGCCACAGCATTTCGCATGTTATCAGGGAGCTGAGAAATCGCTTCAATAAGAATTTCTCGCTGTTCCATCTGAAATGATGCAGCTTCACCATCCAGGATTCGATCGTCCGGATTCGGGATCTCGCAGAGTTCGTCTGTCCAGTTTTCGGGCCTTGTTAGACGAATAGCAGCCAGGCACTCTTCCACGTGATCGATGGACAGCCCGGTCGCTGCAGAGATTTTTTCAGATGTCAGAGGGAGTTCAATGTCGGCCGACTTCTCGCGGATCAACGCCCACGTCTGCAGCATTTTCTGAGGAAGTGGGCAGTTGCGACGCAGCTCATCAACAATCGCACCTTTGATGCGACGATACGCGAACGTTGTGAAGGCTACACCGCGTGTCGGATCAAATTGACCAGCTGCTTCCACGAGGCCAAGGATACCCGCAGACTCCAGATTTTCGCTGTCCACATGTTCCGGCAACGAGCCCAGCATGCGACCGAGGATGTGGCGCACGAAGGAGAGATGCTCCAGGATCAGCTGGTCTCTCAGGTCTGCTCTGCACACCTTGTGGTATGCACGGACTGCGGATTGAATTCCTGCGCTCATCAGTTCCCGCCATACTTTCGCTGATGCAAACGATGCTGGTTAGTCATCTGAGTCCTGCCCCGGATCGGAGGTCACCACGATCCAAACCAAAGCCCTTACAAAGAATGCTGTCAGTAATCCCGTCGCTGTTGAGCGGATAACGATCTCTGCCGGAGCCATTTGCCGAAACAGGCCGAACAGAACGACAAAGCAGCTCAGGAGAAGACCGATCACCCGGCCCCATGGCTGCTGATGCAGACTGCTGATTTCCTGATCCATAAATGGGCACCACTTTGAACATCCATATTCTCAGCTCGTTCCACGAACAAACTGATCCATCCACTTTTCAGACGCTTTGATCAAAGAGAGAGAAGTCGAATGCGATGTTGATATACGGCCTCGAGTCCCTTCTATTAGTATGTCACGCAGCCTCGCGTTTCGTCGGACTGATCTCCCCCGTATTTACCCTTCCCTGTGTCGGTTCATTCGTTGCATTCGGTCCGACGATGTCATCGTGCTGAAGAATGACAACGGAATCGATTACTATATCACTGGGTATTTCCTGGTAGGCAACGATTCCCAGGTCAGGAGTTGTCCTGGCAAGAAGCCGTCGAACCGGTCTCCGGAGAGATTGATCGACCAAAAGTGCCAATGGCTGTTGTCTACGTTCAGAATCTTTCCATGCCTTGCCAACTGCTTCGATCAATCGCGTCAATGGTACAGCTCCCAGTGCCAGTTGATCCTGATTTACGGACTGACGCATGCGGGTATCCAGGCGGGGGTCAATCGCAATGACGCGGAGGCGACCATCAACGCCGCGAAAACGTTCGCAAACCAGACGGCCAAGATCGACACGGACAAAATCCGTTAGCTCCTCCGGGGTCTTACACGACGGTGCATGATTGATGATAGATTCGAGTATCAGAGCAATGTCAGACAGTGGAATCCGATCTTCGGCCAGTTGAACAAGCACCTGATGAAGCGTTCCCATGCGAATGGTCTCCGGCTTGATCTCATCTACGATGGTGGGAGCAAATTCACGTGCTCGATCCAGAATCTGTTTCAGCGCTTCTCGCGTCAGTAACTCGTGTCCATAACGCTTCAGAATTTCACCCAGGTGCGTAATCAGGACACTGAGCGGATCCACAACCGTACAACCCTGCATCTCTGCAGTGCGACGATTTTCATCAGCGATCCATCGCGCATCGAGTCCAAAAGCAGGCTCTGTTGTTGCTTCACCCGAGACGTTGACAGCCTTGGAATCCGGCAGAATCGCCAGCATCAGGTCCGTACGAAGCTCGGCCCCCGCCACCTTTCGGCCAGCGATAAGAATCCGGTACTCTTCCGGATTCAAAGACAGGTTGCTGTGAACCCGCATCGGTGGAACCCAAAGGCCATTCAACTTCGAAAACTCGCGTCGAAGCGCCGTAATACGTTCGGACAGTCCTTTGACTCGCTTGCTCTGAATGTATGGAACCAGTCGAGAACCGACTTCAACCACAGCACGTTCGGTCAGGAGAAATTCATCCAGGTAGCGGTCATCATCAGGTTCTTCGCCAGCCACATTGTTACTGATCCCGCCTCCGCCTCCTGGAGGCGTCGGTTGCCCAGGATGGTGATCGCTCGGATCTTCGTCCTGCGCCGTCAACTTCTTCCGTGAACTGAGGACCCCCAAATACATGGCGCCGGCGACGCCCAGAAATGGCAGCTTGGGAAGGCCCGGCATCAGACTGATCACCACAAGTAATGTCGCGCCAACCCAAACGGGACGTTCAGATGCCAGCATCTGGGTCTTGATTTCATCCCCCAGACTGTCGTCGGATGAGGTTTTGGTCACCAGAAGTCCCGCCGTTGTGGCAATGATCAGGGCGGGAATCTGTGAAACAAGTCCATCTCCAACTGTCAGGATCGAGTAGGTCTTGATGGATTCACCAAATGACATTCCTCGCGAAATGCCCACGATCACGCCGCCGACCAGGTTCACCCCGGTGACGATCAATCCGGCAACTGCATCACCTCGAACAAACTTGCTGGCCCCATCCATCGCACCATAGAATTCTGTCTCCCGCGAAAGCTCCTCACGACGTCTGCGTGCTTCCTTGTCATCGATCGAACCCGCGTTCAGTTCTCCATCAATCGCCATCTGCTTTCCGGGCATGGCATCCAGAGTAAAGCGTGCCGAGACTTCTGAAATTCGGCCGGCACCTTTCGTGACAACCATGAACTGCACGACGACCAGAATCAGAAAAACAACCAGCCCAACAACCAGATTTCCGCCCACAACATAATTGCCAAAGGCGGTCACGATGTGGCCGGCATCACCCTCCAGCAGAATCAGGCGCGTCGTGGCAATATTCATCGCGACGCGGTAAAGCGTCAGCAAAAGAAGCAGCGACGGGAATACTGTCAGATCCAGTGCCCGGCGGGCACTAAGCGTCACCAGCAGCAGAAGCGTTGTGATTCCAAGGTTGCCCGCAAGCAGCACATCCAGCAGCCATTGCGGCAATGGCACGAGCATGATGACAAGCACAAACAGCATCGCAAGAGACAATGCTGTTTCGCTCTTCAGCGAAAGAAAACCGCCGGGCTTATTGATACTGGGTTGAGTCATTGCGGGAGCAAATGTCTATTAAAGAACGAACACTTCAGACGGCTGATTCGCCTTCCGGACGCGGTCAGTGAAAACTCATGCTGAGGACGTGAGCGATCAACTGCCATCCATCCACCAGGACGAACAGCATGATCTTGAAGGGTGTGGAAATCACCATCGGAGACATCATCATCATGCCCAGTGACATCAGGATGACGGACACAACAAGGTCGATCAGGATGAATGGGATATAAAGACAGAATCCCATGATGAACGCCGTCTTCAGTTCACTGATGACGTAGGCGGGAATCAGCACATTCATCGGCGTGTCATAAGGCGTTTGAATCCGGGAAATCCTGGCCATTTTCGCGAACAGCGCGATGTCCTGCAGTCGTGTCTGCTGCAGCATGAACGACTTCATTGCGTCTGATCCATTACTGAGTGCCTGGTCAAGCGAGATCTGGTCGGCCAGGTATGGCTGAACGGCATCTTTCTCGATCAGCGTGATTGTTGGCGACATCACAAAGAACGTCAGGAAAAGGGACAGGCCCAGAATCACCTGCGTCGGAGGAATTTCCTGAGTTGACAGTGCGCGGCGCACAAACGAAAGAACAATGACGATGCGTGTAAACGCCGTCATAGTGACCAGGGCAGATGAAATCAGCGCCATACCGCCGATAAACAATGCCACTTTCAACTGGGGCGACAGCGCTTCGAAACCGTCGGAGGAAATGACCTGCTGGACTGTCGATGCTGACTCAAGATCCATCGCTACGCCTCCATTCGTGTATTGATGGAATACTGATCATCAGTGTGGAGGTCAGCCTGCACAACCGTCTCTTCAAAAGAGGGCGGTGTCAGAACAATCGTGCGAATACCACCGGAGTCCGATCCAACAAGAGCGCGAAGTCCATCCATTTCAATCAACGATATGGTACGACCAGGCCCCAGGGAAAGCGTCTGCAGAACCCGAGACTGACCGTTGCTGACCGGAAGCAAACCACGACTCTGCTGCCATTTTCGCATTCCAATCACAGAAAGGATGAGAATACATAACAAGACAATCAGCCAGATCACGGTCGTGATGAAACGAGATTTTGGAAACACCGAACCACTGTTGATCGCTTCTTCTCCCGGGCTCTTTGAGAATGGCACCTGCGGAGACGAAGCATCAGCTGATTCTGCTCGCAGATCAAGAAACGGCGCTGCCTCCGACAAGGGCTCCTGCGCACTGGAATCTGATGTCCGGCGAAGATGGTTCCCACGGTTGCTGGCGGGCTGGTCGCTGACGGGCGGGTTGCTGGCGGGCTGGCGCTGTCCCGTTGGCCACTTCGTCACAGCCGGCGGAGCCGCGAACAGATCTGTCGGAGTTAACTGTGTCCTCGGGATGGAGGGCGGTGCCAGTGTTCGGTCTGCTGGATTCTGTAAAGTCGCTTCTCCGGCCGGATGATTCTGCACCGGGTTGGATTCCGGTGAGCTAAGCTCGGTGAGTTGGTAGAGCCCAGATTCTGGTGTCGCGAAAACCTGTGACGCGTCGTTGCATAAAACCAGAAGGCAGGCAGCCGAGACCGTTGCGAAACGCAGCCCGGTGCAAAAGACGCACTGACACAATTCCCGGAATGGCTCGCGCGCGGAATCTCTGTCCAGAGGCAGGCCAGGAGCCTGTCTTCTGCGAAAGGATTCGTAACCGGCTTCCGTGCTGGTGACCTGCATATCCTGAGTTTCTGTCTGTCAACAACTCTTGTGACGGGTGTCTATTCTTCGCTGCTCGCGATCTCAGTGATCCGAACGGCAAAACGGTCATCAATGACCACCACTTCGCCACTTGCGATACGGATTCCCTGGGCCATGACATCCACCGATTCAGTGACACTCCGATTCAATTCCACAACCGCGCCTTCGCCCAGTTGAAGCATCTCACCGATCGGCATCGTGACTCGGCCAATTTCTACCGACAGTTCGATGCTGACCTCAGCAAAACGTTCGATTGGAAGGCTCGACTTTGCCTTTGACTTCGACGCCTGAGGGAATTCGACGGGATGAGCTTCTGAAACGTTCTCAGCCACATCTCCCTGAATCTGATCGACAACACTTTCAGAGGCGGATTCTTCTGCGACAGCTGTTTCTTCTGCATTACTCACGAGAGATCATCCTTCACTATCGATCGATCACAATAAACAACGTTTTGTCACTGGTGCTTCGTGGGCTGTCTCTTTTGTGAGGCCGTCGCGATCACCCTGAACCCCTGACGCGGCCCCATTCGACAAGGGTGCCCGAGCCATTGCAGTTTGCCGCCTATCGATGCTTCCAGCGGGGCTGTGACAGGTTGATCCAACATCAGAACATCTCCGACCGCCAGGTTGTTCATCTGTTTCAGTGTGAGACTGGCGCGTCCGAGTTCCACGATCAGCGTTACCGGAAGCTTTTCAGCAAGTGCTCGCAGTTGTGGTGTCGCGGGCTGAGCCGCGGATTCCTGCGGGTCTGTTTCGACAATGCCAATTGATGCCAGCCCGGCTCTCGGAAACAACAGCGTGATCTCATCCGTTCCCAGCGGCAGTGTCAGCGTGATTCGAGTTCGTGCAAGAATCTCATCCGGAGGGAAGACGCGACTGCGAAGAGGTCTTGAGACCACGCTTTGAAGGAAGCACTGAAGTGGATCGACATCTGGCCACGCAACGCTGAACGAACGCGCGACTTCGCCCATGAGCAGTTCGACCATCGATGCTTCCGCCGGAGTCAGGGGCTTTACTTCCGGCCACTCCTCGCCAAGGGTCCCGAGCATGTCTGATACCAGGGCCTGAATCGTTTGCGCAGAGAATACGACAAACGCAGGAAATCGTTCTTCTCCAATGGCAAGTCGTGCGGCATAACCGGGATCCGGCAGGCTGCGAATTGCCTTCTGAGCGACGCTGGAGTCCAGCTGTCCCAGATTCAGATCGAATTCGGACCCGAGCAGTCCCTGCCAGATCTCCTTCAGAATCGAACACGCCGTTGTCTGCCACGAAGACAGCGCGCGGTTGGCTGATCCCGTCAAACCACGCGGGGCAGAGAAGTCGACATTGAAGATGGCATCGGATTGAGTCATGAATACTGTGTCATGAATTTGGAATTACTGCACGTTGTACTTGTCGAACAGCACGTCATAGATCATGTCCGTCCCGTCCGGGTAAAGGACAGAATTGAAATGCTCTCGAATTGTTCTGCGAAGTCGATTCATGCCTGCCGCGCCGCGGACGTCGTCAAGCTCCATGTCTGCCATTTCGCTCAACAACCAGCTGCGAAGCTGTGCCTTTTTGGTTTCCAGCAGCTTCGGGAATTCCAGTTCCTGTGACTTCGGGATTTGCAGTGTGATCGCCACGAGGAGAAAACGCGTCATTCGGCTTTCGTTAAGATTGACAGTGATATCCTGATCTTTCTTGGGGTCACCGAATGTGACAAAAACGGTTTCTTCCTCCTTTGGCAACTCGAAGACAGGCTTTTTCACCTCCACAATCGGCTCTGCCTCCGCTGGATCGCTCGTCGGCATCAGCAGCGGAACAGCACTTCCTGCAGCTGCGCTGATAATTCCGACAACAATCCAGGGCAGGACGCTGGGCTTCCCTTTCTCGTCGCTTGCTTCTGCTGCCTGTTCGTCTGCCATGGCTCCACTATCGCCTGTTGTTTCCCGAGATTTCAAAGGACCGGAAGGATGGGTGTGATCCCTACCGGTTGCTCAATTGCTACTGTCGAAACCATGTGTCATGGCGGAAGTACATCCGCAATGAACGTGAGCCCGTGAGTGCAATCGACCGCAATGGATGATCAGTCTGATGGATTTAACGATCAGGCAATTGGTGACGGTCAGATACTGGTTTTAAGGCATAGGAAGACTACCTCGCGTGAAGGAAGTCTGCCGCTGGAGCGTGAATCGCCTGTCGCCTGAGTGTTTTCCCCCTCGCACAAGTGTGAGAGAGGATTCGCAGACGCGAAACTTGAGTCATTACGACGATAGGGCATCGAAATTCATCTTTGGATGGTGCCCATCCCGTGTTGATCGGCATTCTGCGCGAATTCGACAGAAGCCTCCCTGTCATGGCGATCCGGGTAAGCAGTCCACCAGGCACAGTCTCCGCGATCGTTGCGACAGTCGATGGCGGATATATGTAATGTTAAGACTAAAGACTGTGTGTGTGTGCATTAACAAATTGCCGTCGATTGTTAATTCCGGATGAGGTTGCCACCGGATTCGTTCAGGTTGAACCTCTTCACCACATCAGGCAGCCACGATCCGTGGTACTGCAGGAGCTGTGGAAGCCAAATACGATAGCGCGGGCCAGGAAGGCCTGCGTCAGATCAGGTGGAAAGGAATCCTTATCGTGTTAAGAAAACGTTATGCCGCCGTCACCCTCGCGCTGGCTACTCTGTGGCCAGGTGGAACAGCAGCGTTACTCGCCGAAGATGGTCCACCGTCTGACTATCAGTACGGATTTCTGAACAGCCTTCGTGTGACCAGCAACTCGCTGCAATCGGATGCATTTGAGTCGTTGAACGTGGTTCCCGTCTCCGCCAGTGCCACAAATTCACTGAACGGCCCTGTGCGCCCCTATGAGGACGAAGCGTCAGAGACGGACACGGAAGGTGAACTTTCGTTCGAGGATCGTCTCGCCAGAATGGAAAAGGGCTGGGAGGATCTGGATAAGGCCTGGAAAAAGCTCGAAGACGCAGAGAAGAAGAAAAAAGCGGATGCTGCTTCGAAGCCTACTTATAAGATCAACGGACGAATCCACGCTGATTACTGGGACTATCTGAATACTTCAGCCGGGATTGGCTATTTCGAACACCCCAGTGGGGCTGCGTTCGGCAACGATCCGGACGATATGTTTGCCTTCCGCCGAATTCGACTCGAGATGAAGGGCGACATTCCTGATCACATGCTCTGGAGAATTCAGGTCGACTTCAACAACCCTAGTGCTGCAGAGTTGAAAGACGGATATCTGGGTTTCAGCAATCTGCCGGGCAATCAGGTCCTACTGATTGGAAATCAAAAGCGACCGCTGGGTCTGGACCATTTGAACAGCAGCCGTTTCAACGTCTTTATGGAACGGCCGCTGGTTGTCGAGACTTTCAATTCCGATGCACGTCGCCCTGGGATCTGCATGCACGGGTACTCGGATGATGAAACATACCATTGGAGTTACGGTGCCTTTTACCTGGAAAATATTTCCGGAGACGGTCGGACGCTGGGGGACTCTCGTCAGATGAGTGTCAACGGGCGTTTCGGGGCCACGCCCTGGTACGATGACGCCAGCGACGGAAGAGGCTATTTTCATTGGGCCGTGGCTGGCATGGCTGCTGACCCGGACGGTGGAGCCTCTGCTGCGGACCCATTCTCAAATGAAAGCCGATTTGCGACGCGAGCTGAAAATCGCAGCGGAAGCCGCTGGTTCGATACCTCCGCCATCTCTGGCGCCGGTTGGTACGAGGTGCTTGCTGCAGAAGCCATTATGAACGTGGGGCCAACACAGATTGTTGGCGAATATCAGCACACGTTTGTCCAGCGCGACAGTGGATTCAATGACATTAACCTCAGCGGTGGATATGTCTATGTGTCCTACTTCCTGACGGGTGAGTACATTCCGTTTGATCGAACCAGTGGCACGATTGAGCGAGTCGTGCCCCACGAGAACTTCTTCCTTGTCGATCGCCAGTGCGGTGGACATGGAGTTGGCTGGGGTGCATGGAATGTGGCTGCACGCTATTCGTACCTGGATCTGACTGACGGTGACGTACTGGGAGGAGTCGGCAACGCCGGAACCCTGGCGTTGAACTGGTTCTGGAATCCGTTTGCAAAAGTGCAGTTCAATCTGACCCATGGTGCCGTCACCGACCACAGGAACGTCGGCGGCTACATGGCGGGCGATTACACAACTCTGGGCACACGTTTTGCCATTGAGTTCTGATGATGGTCATTTTTTTCACTGAGTGCCAATCACTAAATTCAACGCGAAGTGGCGATCCAACACAACAATGTGTGCCAGCGCGATTCATACGGAGATGAACCGATGCGAAAACATCACAACACGGGGATGGCTGTGGTGGCTTCCCTGTTTGCCCTGCTGACAGCTGCGAACGTGACTGCCGGAGATTCGTGCGGCTGCCAGAAACCGGCCAACTGCATGAACCACGGATGTGGTGAAGGCTGCTGCATGTTGTCGTGCAGCCCGGAATACAAGACGGTCAAGATCAAGAAACAAGCGTTCGACGTGGAATGCGAGCCTGTCTGCGTGCCGCAGGTCCAGTGTCCGTCCCTGAAAACGATGCTTGGTATCGGCAAACCTTGTGGACTTCTTGGGTGTGGCCTGTTTTCCGGACATTGCAGCGATTCGTGCTGCAATGGTTGCGGGCAGAACGGCTGCAATGGAGGATGCCGGAACGGGCAATGCAATAATGACTGCCATTCGCCAGCCTGTGCAGAAGTTCGGATGGTACGCAAGCTGAAAAAGATCGACTACGAAGTTGAAAAGTGTGTGATCGAATGGAAAGTTCAGCCCTGTGCCAGCGGCTGTGGGAAATGCTGTTCCGGCCATGGTCCCTCCTGCGGATGTGGGCGAATCTGATCCGACCACACGTTCTTCCGAAGGTCACCAAACTTCCGGTCATCCTGTCATCAGGTCAAATGCCGTACATGACGGGTGCCGTCACTTGCAATCAAATGGAAAGCCCGGTCGAATTCGACCGGGCTTTCTGCATAGACTGCCGGATGAAGTGTCAATCGATCAATTCCGAACCAAAGAACTGAAGTAATGAGAACCCTGATCCGAAACGCGTCTGTGGTTTTGCCGGAAACCACGGCTCAAGTGAATGTACTCGTGGAAGACTCACGAATCGTTTCTATTGACGCCCCTTCCAACACATCCGCCGATGAGATCGTGGATGCGTCCGGACTGCATTTAATTCCCGGAGTGATTGATGATCAGGTGCATTTTCGTGATCCGGGACTCACCCACAAAGAAGACCTCATCACTGGAAGCCGGGCCTGCGCGAAGGGCGGAGTGACCACGTTCCTGGAGATGCCCAATACGAACCCCACGACAACGACCATCGAAGCTCTGCATGCCAAGCTGGAACTGGCATCCAAGAGATGCAGGGTCAACTATGGTTTTTACATTGGTGCGACCCCAAACAATCTCGATGTACTGAAGCGTGCCAGGCGAACTCCCGGCATTAAGATTTTTATAGGATCCAGTACCGGCGATTTACTGGTGGATGACCAGCAGGCACTTGAGCAAATCTTTGCTGAAACAACATTGCCCATTTGCGCGCACTGCGAAGATGAAGCCACCGTCCGCAGCAACGCCGAGCGACTGAATGGAGGTCATTCATACGAAGATCACAGTCTGATTCGCGATCACGCCGCCGCACTGATTGCAACCAGGCGAGCTGTTGATCTGGCCGAACGCCATCAGCACCGGTTTCATGTCCTTCATGTTTCCACGGCTCAGGAAGTGGATTTTCTGAAGACTACCAGTTCTCTGATTACGGCCGAAGTGTGCCCGCATCATCTGTTTTTCAACACGGACGATTACTCGACCCTGAAATCTCTGGTTCAGATGAACCCATCCATTAAATTTCGATCCGACAACGAAGCGCTATGGCGTGGCCTGCTGGATGGCACCATCGAAGTGATTGCAACGGATCATGCCCCTCATTTGCTTGAGGAAAAGAGTCAACCTTATCCCAAATCCCCATCCGGGCTGCCTGCCGTTGAGAATTCACTTGCACTGATGCTGGATAGTGTTGCGAAAGGCCGCTGCAACCTCCAGCAGGTGGTGGCATGGATGTGTGAAGCGCCGGCACGGGTTTGGAATCTGGCACGCAAGGGAAAGATTCAGGAAGGATTTGATGCGGATCTGGTCCTGGTCGACCTGCAAAAGAACGACACGATTCTCAACGAAAACCAGCTCACGAAAGCGGGTTGGTCTCCGTGGCATGGGACAACCCTCACAGGATGGCCCGTGAGAACCTGGGTGCTGGGCCAAACCGTATTTGTCGACGGCAAAGTGCGCGAAGAAGTACGCGGTGGCGAAGTGGAATTCGATCGATAAGCCATCACGATCAACGCTGGCTGAGCGATGAAATCTGCTGAACTCAAATGGCAGTGGACTTCACCCATCACAACAGGTCGATGCGACGTTGAATCGTTTGCGCGGCAGTTCGTTTCGGCGACCATTCGTTTATACAGAGGAAAAACTATGCGAAGCCTTCTTTCAACGTCTTTCACCCTGCTGTTGATGGTACTGATCTTCCCGACGATGGCACCGGGGCAAACAGAACAGCAATCGTCCGGCTATTTTGCAATGGGGGCGATGTCTGGGGAAGTCACCGCAGACAGTGTTCTGCTGCAAACCAGGCTGGCTGCGATTCCGGGGCCGGAAACTGGGACCGATGGTGACGTTCCCGGTAAGCGAGGACAGTTGTATTTCGAAGTGAGTCCGGACAGAGAACTGAAAGAGCCGCTGACGACCGGACGATATTTGGCCGAAGCATCATCAGACTTTATTGTCCGAGCAAAGATTTCGGGGCTGCAGCCGAATACACGTTACTACTATCGAGCCGTGCTTGTGGATGGTTCAGGAGATTTGCAACACGGAAAAACATGTCAATTCAGGACCCTGCCACCCATCGACTCGACAGAGCCAATTCATTTCTGCATGGGTAGCTGTATGAACTATCACTCCTTCATGACTGGAAAGGCTAATGGTGGTGGGCCTGTGACTGCAACGGATGAAGACAAACAGCTTGGCTATCCAGCGTTTGCTGCGATGAACGCGTTATCGCCGGATTTCTTTATCGGTACAGGTGACATCGTCTACTACGATCACCCGGCGAAGACGGCCGCCACAACGCTGCCCGAACTCCGACGCAAATGGCACGAACAATTTCGGTTCCCCCGACTTGTTACGTTCTTTTCCAACACGCCTGCATACTGGTCCAAGGATGATCACGATTTTCGGTTCAATGATGCTGACCTTTCAGGTCGCAAGTCTCCCGACGCAGCCACCGGGATCGACCTGTTCCGGGAGCAAGTGCCCATTCTTCCTGCCGACGATACAACATCACCAACCTACCGCACCCATCGGGTGAACAAGTACCTGCAGTTATGGTTTGTTGAGGGACGCGACTACCGATCCTCGAACCGCGAGCCAGACGGTCCTGACAAGACGATTTGGGGCGAGGACCAACTGAACTGGCTCAGGCAAACACTCAAACAAAGCGACGCCAGGTGGAAAATCATAGTCACTCCCACCCCAATGGTCGGACCGGATCGCGCCAGCAAGAAGGATAATCACACAAACCCGGGTGGTTTTCGTCACGAAGGAACTGCTTTTCTGAACTGGGTTCAGCAGGAACTGGACGGCCCCGTATTTACATTCTGCGGCGATCGACACTGGCAGTACCACAGTATCCATCCGTCGGGAGTTGAAGAATTCTGCTGTGGCGCCTTGAATGATGAGAATTCAATTCGAGGTACTCGGCCGGGCGACAAAGGCAGCACAGATCCGGATGCCGAAATTCGGCAGCCGTACATTTATGATGAACCCACCGGTGGGTTCCTCCACGTCCTCGTGACGACTCGGGACGACGGTGTGGGAGAACTGACCATTGAACATCGAAACGATCAGGGACAGATTTTGAATTCTGTCGTTCGCCGCACGACCGATCAGCACTAGCTTTCCGTTGAAAAACCGGGACAGGCACACAGGACGACTGAAAACCATCGTGTTTCAGGCTCTCCTGCTCGAGGGAGTCCCGTTTTTCAACAGGCTGCCAGACAAACATATGAACTGCAATGGGTGTTCGAAGAGAGAATTGCAGAATGACCTTTATTGGCATCTGTGTCTGAACTCCCGATGTATTGGCCCGTATTACTCTGTTCAGAAATCCATCTATGTCTTCAACATCCCCGGTGACCGACGCTGAGCCTGTTTCCAAAACGAAAGCACCAAAGTTTCCGTTGGTGATGTCAGTGCTGACCGTTCTGTACATCACAGCCGCCGTTCTGGCTCAGGTTTTTATCAGCGAGATTGAAGACGCCAGCCACATGGGGCTGGACATCGTTATGGTACTTTCGATCGTCGGGGCCGGTCTGTTGTTCCTGATGTGGCTCGTCTGGATCTGTCTGCTCAGTCGATGGAAGATCTCAACTCGCATCGGCGCTTCAATTCTGCTCTTTGTTTTGCCATTGCTGTTCTTCAAGATCTTTCGCCCTGTCCACGGTGGAGATACCAATCTTGTCCGTTTTGAGCCAATTTGGAAGCAGCGAGAGATCCCCCTGGAAACAACTGTTCCGACGGTGGCTGAAATCGATCTGAAGGTGGAGTCTGTTGATGACTTTCCTCGTTTTCTGGGCCCCAACCAAAACGGCATCGTCACCTCCGGAATGAAAATCGACGCCGACCATTTTGTCGATGGGGCAAGGCTGCTTTGGAAACAACCTATCGGGGCTGGATGGGCGGCCTTTTCAGCCCGCAACGGGTATGCAGTCACTATGGAACAGCGGGGGGAGCAGGAATGCGTCACCTGTTACGCCGTCGAAACCGGTCAACTGCAATGGGTCTACAGTCATGCCGCACGACACAAGGACAAAATCAACCTGGGACGAGTGGGTCCCCGATCGACGCCCACCATCCATGACGGTCGTGTCTATTCCATGGGTGCAGTTGGCAATCTCGCCTGCCTGGACGGCAAAGATGGATCAGTAATCTGGCAGGTGGACCTCAACGAAATTCTGGGAATTACGCTGGAGCATGTTCAGGACTCAGACGGCTTTGACACGCAGTTTGAGTCGAATGCAAAGTTGTCCTGGGGCCGATCGGCATCACCCCTGGTCGTTGGCGAATCTATCGTTGTTGCAGGCGGAGGGCCGAAGGAATCGCGGGCCACTTTGCTGGCATTTGACTTGAGGACGGGAGAGCTGCGATGGAAGGGCGGCGATGAGATGATTGCGTACGGTTCGCCCGTTCTGGCAACCCTTTGCGGCCGGCAACAGATCCTGCTGACCGCGGAAACCAAAGCGATGGGATTTGACGCCGAAACGGGAAGTGTGCTTTGGCAATACGCTCGCCCCGGAGAGTCCGACGGAGCCGCAAACACTTCCCAATTGTCCGTCGTGTCTGATACGGACGTCTTGACCACCAAGGGTTATCCGGACGGTGGAGGTGAACGCATTCATCTGGAAATCGTGGATGGGCAATTCGTGCCATCATCCGTCTGGAGCAGCTCAAGAGTGCTTAAGACAAAGCTCACCAGTCCCGTCGTTCACGAAGGATATGCGTATTCGCTGTCGAACGGATTTATGGAGTGCTCTCGTCTTTCCGATGGAAATCAGATGTGGAAACGGCGTGGACGTTTCGGGCACGGTCAAGTGCTGCTCGTCGACAAGAACATCCTTCTGCACAGCGAATCCGGTGAGTTGTTTCTGCTGGAAGCCTCCCCGGACGCATACCTTGAACTCGGCAGTATCAGGACCATTGAGGGAGTTTGCTGGAACACGCTCTGCCTGACCGGTAACAAGTTGCTGGTCCGAAGTGAAATCGAAGCCGCCTGCATCGAACTACCAATGATCACCGGAGATGCCTTGTGATCGAATGGACAATTGAAGGCCAGA
This sequence comes from Planctomycetaceae bacterium, assembly GCA_020426345.1. Classification (GTDB taxonomy): domain Bacteria; phylum Planctomycetota; class Planctomycetia; order Planctomycetales; family Planctomycetaceae; genus F1-80-MAGs062. Next base: position 4,509 of record JAGQQE010000022.1, on the reverse strand, counting down.
GTGCGGCTTTGGCTATGGCCCGAGACGCATTATTTCGCCGGGAGCAATGCAGAAGAGTCCAGCGGGATGCTGACAATCAACCCGGCAACTCGATCCCGGGTTGAACGCCGGTCAGGCACGTGGCACTTGAGACATTCATTCGCCAAACGAATGGGAGCAGCTCGGATCAGGCGGCCATCGTCAATCATTTCATGAGATTCTTCACCCGATCTCAGAGCCTTGACAGCCGCCTTTTCAAAATCGGTCCTCGCCTCATGATCCGTGTTCATGGCCAGGCCTTCGACCACCAGCCATCTCAATTTCACCGGATGCTCACTTTCAACCTTGTCGAAGACATCGCGCATCATCGCTGCCGGAATGGGCAACGCTTCGTCTTCGCGGTAGAACTGATCGTGTACCAGATGAAGTGTAGCGTGAATTGTGCTGTGCAATCCTTTTGCTTCGCGTCGAGCGTGCTGCAGCGCCAATTCGTCCACCATGTCAGCCGCTTCTGCTGTCCCTGTGGATGCTGCTGTCGGGGAAGTCGCTGATGCCGCCGGCTGTTCTTCGCCTGCGAGTAGTCCAGAGTTCGTGGAAAGAAAGATCGCGATCACAGAAACATGGGTTCCGATGGCATGCCGAAACCACATCAGCAGCCTGGACGACTCAGTCGAATTCGAATCACAGTGAATGCCTGCCATGGTTGTCTCTCTCCTTTTGAACCATTCAAACGCCGGAGGTTCTTATGTGAAGGACATCTACGGGACGTCATAACTACTGAATTGATAACAAGATACAAAAATCCTACCAGGGATTCTCTCCGGGGGAGATTGATTCGCACGGGACGGCATCGGAAAGTATTTTCGCCAAAAAAAATCAAAACACCCCGGAAAGCTGGTCGTCATATCGCAAGGTTGCGATATATTGCTGTAAGGAGGTGCAGATGAGTAATTTCGAACAGGAAGATGCGGTGAGTTGCGGTGGCAATTTTGCCCTCCGACCTCCCGATATGATGGCGCTTGCAGAAGCTGCAGAATGTCTGAAGACGTTGGCCCATCCCGTAAGGCTGCGAATGGTGCAGATGCTTCTGCACGGTCGCTATACCGTCGGGGAGCTGGCTGAGGATTCCGGTGTCCCCCAAAACGTTGCCTCGGAACACCTTCGACTGATGCAGCGGTGTGGCTTTTTTACCAGTGAGCGAGAAGGCCGAAAGGTCTTCTACAGGGTTGCGGAACCACATCTTCAGAAACTGATGCACTGTGTTGAGAGTCGCTTTCTTGTCCAGCGGCCTTGATCACACCAAAACCAGGCAGTTGTCTTCTCAGCTGGACCTGGCTGTCGTGTTGCTGGAATGTTTGGAGTGTTTAAGTTTCCGGGTTGCTCGATGGTGAGCAATCAACAGATTGTATTTTGAAACAGGGCGACGGAGTTCAGTGAGATGGCTCGGACGATAAGTTGCGAAGAACTGGCGAAGCTTTGCGCGGACAACAAGATTGAGATTCTGGATGTGCGAACCCCGATGGAGTATCACGAGGTCCACATCACAGGCGCGAAGAACATACCTCTGGATCAGTTGGATCCGGGAGACGTGATGGCTTCTCGAGATGAGAACGAGGGGCCCCTGTATGTTGTTTGCCGGTCGGGCAGTCGCGGAGGGAAAGCGTGTACAGCATTTGAAGCGGCTGGTTTCACAAATGTCGTGAACATTGAGGGGGGGACAATGGCATGGGAAAAGGCCGGCTTGCCCGTGGTACGCAGTCAGCGCAAAGTAATTTCTCTGGAACGGCAGGTACGAATTGCGGCGGGGATGCTCTCATTCCTGGGTGGCGCGTCGGCAATATTATTGAATGATCCACGCTACGCAGGTCTGTCGGCATTTGTTGGAGCTGGTCTGGTGTTCGCCGGAATCACTGATACCTGTGGTATGGGCCTGATGCTGGCAAAAATGCCGTGGAACCGTGTCAATGGTTCGTCGGCAGAGGCACGGACATGCACGCCCTGAGCGTGTTTTTCGGGGTCCTCGTTGGACTTTCTCTTGGGTTGACCGGCGGTGGCGGCACGCTGCTGGCCGTCCCGATGTTAGTGTATGGACTTGCAGTACCCGCTGCGGACGCCGTTGGAATTTCCCTGGCTTCAGTCGGAATGACTTCGCTTCTGGGAGTGATTCAGCGACTCCGCCGTGGACATGTTGAAGTTGCAACAGGGTTGATGTTCGCCGCGGCAGGCATGGTGGGAGCACCGCTGGGAACTCAGATCAGTCTACTGCTTCCGGAGACGGCACTGCTGGTATTGTTCTCTGGCATCATGCTTGGTGTTGCTGCGTTTATGTGGCGGCGGTCTGAGCCTGATTTGCCGGGTCCTGCCGCTGAACCCACAGACGTACTGGCCGGTGAATCAAAACCAGTGTGTGATGGGAACGGGCAAATCACCACACGCTGCAGAGTAATTCTTTTGCTGACAGGGGTTCTGACGGGCGTCCTGTCCGGGACCTTCGGTGTTGGTGGAGGGTTCGTCATCGTACCGGCAATGGTGACGTTCGGCGGCATGTCGATGCACCGGGCGGTTGGGACCTCCCTCCTGATTATTGTCCTGGTGAGTCTTTCCGGGGTCACGTCATTCCTTCTTCGCGGCAGAACTCTGGACTGGCAGCTAACGGCCCTCTTCCTGATCGGTGGAGCATTGGGACTCACGCTGTCGACGTTGCTTGTCACGAGAATTTCGGGGCCGCGTCTCAGGCGAATCTTTGCCATCGGTATTGTTTTCATTGCACTCTTTGTCGTCGCCCGCACGTTGATGGGCTGATGCATGAACGATAGACCTCTTGCGTGCCCCTCCTCAAGAAGGGCTGGAGAACAAAATGCGACGTTTTGAACATGCTGGTACGGCATCAAACCCGATCAAATTGAAGCTCACGACACTCACCTGGATGAGATTGGCTCTGGCGGTGTTGTTTTTGGCCGTCGCCAGTGCTGACGTGTACGCTCAGGGACCCGGCTCCGGGCGTGGACCCGGATTTGGCCATGGCCCTGGATTCGGACGTGGTCAGGGACAAGGTCGTGGCAGAAATTCCGGGCAGGGCATTCATAATGCTCAGGACGGGGATCAATCGAAAGCCAGAGATGGAGTCGCGGGCGAAGCCTCTCCACACCCGGACGAAGCTGCTGGTGACGACTCGTTCTTAGACGATCGCGACACATTTCACTTTCTTCTGGATCACCACAAGGAGATTCGGCGAACAGTCGAAAATCTGCCGGACGGACTTCACAGCGTCACGGAATCCGACAACCCAGAGGTTGTTGCAAAGATCCAGGAACATGTGGCGGCGATGGCATCGCGAATCGAAGACGGCCGCCCTGTAAGAATGTGGGATCCTTTGTTCCGAGCTTTGTTCTCAGTCAAAGAGCCCATGACGCTGGAGTACAAGGATACAACCAAAGGAGTCGAGGTCACCCAGCGGTCGGACAATCGCACCGTTGTCCTCCTTCTGCAGGCCCATGCAAAAGTCGTATCTGCGTTTGTTGCGAATGGCATGGAGGAAGCGCACGAATCTCATGCCGTTCCCACTGCGGCTTTGAAATCACCGAAGGTGGCATCGGAAAATGAATTGCCGCTGATCTATCCTCAGGTGCAGGACTTTGGTGGCGTGGTGCAGCTTCCGGATGCATCACAGCAACCGCGTGAAAAGACACGTTTGCTGGTGGACCTGACTTCCGGCGGAAACGTGGACGAAGTGAATGCCGGTCTGCAGAAGGTGGCACGATTTGTCAATATCTACGCTGGAGCGGGACGACAATCCACTCAGGTAAAAGTGGTTGTGGTCATGCACGGGGAAGCAACGTTGCTGGGATTGGCCGACGAACACTGGACGAAGCGTTTTGAGGGAGACAGAAATCCCAATCTCGAACTGATCGGGAAACTGACTGATGCCGGCGTGGAGTTCATGGTTTGTGGACAGTCGCTGGCTCACAAGCACGCTCAGCAGAATCAGCTGGTAACACAGGTCGCTGTGGCGGTGTCCGCTTTAACTGCCAACGTCAATCTCCAGCAGGACGGTTTCGTCCGCATTCCGCTCTGAGAATTGCGATAGATCTCTGACAAAGACGATTCTGATGCCGCCAAAGCACATGGCTCACCATGAAGGATGGAAGCTGGTGCGAAGCCGCGGAAGAATTCGAGACGGTGACCTGGCGCAGCCTTTCGGCCTGAAAGGCCGTGGCATTTCGGACTGGGCATCGCCCAGGCCCTCCATTCTGCGGATGGCTGGTTGCGAAGTTACCGGTCCGAAGTACGTGTCGGCAATTTGACTTGATCAAAGGCTTTCAGAAGTCGCTGACGTTGGGATGCGGCTTCGGCGTCGGCGGCGGTTGCAGCGATCGGATACTGCTCCCGATCGTCGACGCTCATATGGAACAGACGGCCGTCGTTGTACAGTTTCCATTCGCCGGTTCGCACCCAGCGCAGGCCGCTGCTGTTTCCATCCGGTTCCACTCCTCCGGGTTTGGGAAGCACCGCCTCTTCTGCGTATGCCCA
>JAGQQE010000228.1 GCA_020426345.1 Planctomycetaceae bacterium | reverse complement strand
TAACTTCTACGAAGCTCACCCGGAATGGCGATGCATCGACCATGACGGCACACCAACCATGCACCTGAGTTACGCGGCTGAAGAGGTTCAGGAGCACCTAATTGACGTCTACCGTGAAGTCCTGCAGCGACGTCCGGATGGTGCAGGATTTATGTTTCACCGGGGCATGCCGATGATGCTGTGGGAGGAACCATTCTGCCGACGCTTCATCGAAAGATTTGGCGAAGATCCTCGCAATCTGGCCGAAGACGACCCTCGCGTGTTTCAGATGCGAGCCGAAATCGTGACCGGCTTCCTGCGGAAAGTTCGGGCCTTGCTGGATGAGACTTCAAATCAGCAAGGCGATTCGGGACGCCGGTTAAAACTGGCCGTGACAACGTTTGCTACTCAGGCGGACAACCAGCGATTCGGGCTGGACGTTGAAACATGGATCCAGGAAAAGCTGATTGATCAGATCGGCATCGCCTGGTTCGCTCACTACACCAGCGGTCTGGAGAAAAAATCCGGTGACACCCGCTACTATTCGCGAATCACCGAAGGGACGGACGTAAAGGTCTTTCCATTCTATGTCGGCTGGAAAATGACCGACGCTGTTGATCTGCTGAGCAAAGTGGCTCAGGACTATGATAACGGTGCGGATGGCATCGCAGTGTGGGACCCGAATCAGTTTGAGAAATGGGAACACGGCAAACATCCGTACTGGCCATTGCTGTCCCGTCTGGGCCATCAGGACGAAGTTCGAGACGGTTCACTGTTGTACAAGCCTTTGGCCACGCCTTTGACTCGTCTGGGAGACAATCACTTCAGCCGCTGGTATCCGAACACAGGATTCTGAAGCGTAATCACTCCCCAACGTGTGGCCGTGGCTTTTGATTCGCTTCACCCGTGTCCGAGAGAAAAGGTTGTTTGCGACCAGCTACGTCCCGCGTTTGCGGCCCATATTCCCGGCCCATGTGCATCAGCGTGTTTTCCCTTGAGGCGACTGAGCCTTTTGTCGTCAGGTTATCGCAGATGATGCAGTCCATTTGAGCAAATGAACTTCGCCTGCGAGCCAGTCCCGTTTTTCAACAGGCGGTTTGGTTAGAATTCTTCGTCAACAACTTCCCTGCCTGCAAAGCTCAACAGAGCGTTCAGGGTTTTGGTTGAGATTGTTCGTGGGATAAGGCGGGCCGATCCGTCAGCAAAACAACAGTGAAAGCCGGATTCCTTCTCCGAAATGATTGACGCAAGAGGATCAGTCGGATCGATGGTCAGGTCTTCGGGTTTTGTCCAAATGACAGCCTGCTCAGACGTCGTTTGAACCAGCATCAGTGTGTTGGAGGTGCCGTCAATCATGTTGCCGATGGCTACCCCCGGGCCGCGGTGGCCAAACAGGCTGTCTTGAGTCAGTGGTGCAACAAACCGCGTCAGACCCTTCTCGCTCTGTTCGTCGGAGACTGCCGGATCATTCCGAAAGACGGCAGGCATCAATGGAATGAGCTTCTTGTTGTGTTCACTGTCCCACGGTTCATTCAGTCTGAATTTTTCATACAGCTCGAGTTCATCCAGATACGGCAGTACCAGCACTCGCCAGCTCAATAATCGATTTCCGTTTTCGTCTGACAACGACTGTGGCGGAAAGGAGTTGTGTGATGCATGGAAGTTGTGCATCGCAAGGGCCAATTGTTTAAGAGAATTCATGACACGGCTGCTTGTCGCTCGAATCCTGGCCGGGGTTGCCAGCTTTTGGAGGCTTGCGAGCACTTCGTTGGCGGGATTGGAATCGCCGTACTTCAGCGCAGCTGAATTGCCCTCGGCCATCAGTCGCAAAGGTGCGGCATCCGATTTCAGTTCTTCAGCTATCAGACGGTTCGCCATGTCGGTGATCAAGGCGGCATCCTCTGAAGAATCCGTCATGATCCTGAATTGACCGGACGTTGGCGGCAGGTCCGTTGACCACGTGACAGCCTTCAGATGACTGAGCAGGTCAATAGCGTCCTGCGCATGAACATCGCGTCCCTTTAATAGTTCAGGCAGAGCAGCGCCAAGAGGGCTGAGCATGGACGACGAGAGTCGCACTGCAAGTCCATGCGGTTGCCGCAAAGCATTAACATGCGCCAAAAACTCTTTGTCGGCCGGGTTTTTTTCGCGCTGCTTCAGTTCCTGAACTCTGGCGGCGTCACCGAACAATACGGCGCTACCATCCACCACGGCAGTCACCTGTTCCGCTACGATGATATCAAGGGCCAGTCGAATGGAATCGGCTTTCGATTGCTCCAACGGAACAATAAAAGCACCGGGTCCTGCGCTAAGGTCTGACAGATCTCCAGACCAGTAGATTCGACGCACGCCCAGTTGAACCAACACTTCATGTGCAGAGGACAGGTGCAACAATGCGTCGGCAGAGATTTCGTGACGCTGGGCGAAATCTGCCAGGCTTTTCAGATCAACTTGTGAAATATCAACCCAGCCGATGATCGTCGTCTGTGCGTTGATATAGTTCTCGATCGGGGCCGTATGTGATGATGTTGGCTCATCGGCATTCGCGGACGAATTCCCGAGTAGAGCCAACCCAAGCAAACAACAGCCTGCAACAAGCTGTCGCCAGTGGCGGTGTTGATGTGAGTGCGTGTTTCGTGTGCGATGGGCATGAATTGGTTTCAGGGGACGGCCGGGCATATGGATTTCTCCAGAACGAGGGATTGAAGGAACGAAGGATGCTGCTGACCCATAGTCGAATCAGAACTGCACTTTCAGGATTTGCAGTGCTTTCCACGTCGCAGGTCCGGCGGCTTTGAGCGTGACGATTCTGTGTCCGTCTTTCTCCGTTACGGAATATTCAAACGGCCGATTTGTATAGGGATCCAGCATCGCAGGGACCGGGGCAAGTTCCTCCAGTGTTGCTGGCAGTTGTCCATCATGTGTGGCGGCATGCATGCGAAGAGCTTCCAGCGTCATTAGTCGATCGAAACCCAGAGTGCAGCGCAGGCCGGCTTCCTGACCCTGAATTACCGACGGGAAAAGAAGTCCGGCAAGTATTCCGGAGACAGAAGTGAGCTGATGTTCTCGAAGCCACGTCTGAAACTGTTTCTGTTGCTGAATGCCCAATTGCATCGCCATGGCGGGCGGCAGCAACTGGGCTTTGCCTGCTTCATCGCCCAGTCGATGAACTTCGTGGTGCGTGTCCAGCAGCAGAATCTGTAGTTGTGGCATTTGATTCAGCTGTGAAGCGGGAAAGCCGCTTTGCAAGAGGCGTTGACGTGCGTTTTCCGTCTGAGTGGCTCCGATGACGGCCATTGCGAGCAGCGAATCGCTGCTATCGCCCCAGGAGAGTTTCTGAATTCCTTCTGTCAGGCTTCTCCATTTTTCGTCGGCGGTTTGCTGCGACCAAATGCCCTGCGTGGACTCCTCGAGCATAGGGAACACCTGAGCCAGATTGTGCAGCTCCCACTGGATCGAATCCGAAACCGAAATCAGCGGACGTGGTATGGATGCGAGCGCCCAATAGAGATTTGGACAGCCTTCCGTCTGGATCAGAAGAGTGATTTCGTCACGCATCATGCCTGCGACGGCAATGCCGACCAGTTGCTGGATCAGCCCTTCTCCCTGCCCAACGAATTCGGCCAGGCGAATGCCATCGCTAATCGACGCGACGGCTCCGTCGAAGTCTCGTTGCTGCCGCTGATGCCGAATCTGAAGCTTCAGAAGTCGGGCCAGTGTTCGGGCCTCCTGCACATCAGGGAGCAGGTATTCATAAACTGCAGCGCCACGGATGTCCCGAAGGCGATGGTCGAATGTAAAGTCTTCCGAAATCGCCATTGCGTGCAATTCGGCAAAGACACTGGCAAGACCACCTACCGCATCGCCCAGTTCTTTGTCAGAAGGTGACTTGCCATTTCCGTTGTCAGTCTGCCATTCTTCGGACTGCCATAACTTCCTCGCTTCTGCCGGGATCTGGTTGGCCAGCAGCATGGCCCGCGAAAAATGCAGCACGGCCTGGTCTGGTTTTCGTTGCCATTTGGGCGGGTAGAACTTCAGCCGCAAGGCGGGTGAAGGTTCGGCTGCTGGCTGTACAGAAATTGTTGGGGGTTCTTTCTGCTGTTGTTTCTGCACCGATTGTGCCTGCAAACTTTCCAGCGTCATGGTGGAACCCAGTGGCTCGGCATCGTCGCCTTTCAGGTCGGCAGGCCTGGCAGATTCCTGAAAATTGCCTGACGAGGATGCGAGAAGGAATGATTGTTCCTCGGCAATCAGACCTTGTGTGCCGCAGGCCTGCAGCGTGAGAAGTAAGGCAGCTGCCGACACGATAAAGTGTGGTGAACGCATGACATGTTCCTGCGAAAAAGGATCGCGATTCGATTTAGCTGACGGTCATTATTCAGGTAAGTGCAGAAGAACGGGTCTGGTAAAGAAACAAAGACACGGTTGTGTCCAACCTGCGTCGAAACGCATCTTTCCGGGCAATGGACCGGCTGATGGCCGTCCACTAAAGCCAGTCCTCCGCGACTGCCTGCGTAAAGGGAACGGCTCGCAAAGGGGTTTGTTCGATGCCTTGGTTGTCAGATACCAGTGGCTGGATCGCATCTGCGGAGCTGCCAGAATGCGTGACTGAAGATGCGGTCAGTGCCCACTGAACGCGAGCCGCCACACTCAGTACGTCCGTCATCGACGACATGCCGGTTTGAGATTGAAGAATGCCTTTCTGCATATCTGCGGCGGCGAGCTCTTCGGCGATTGTTTGTTCTGATTCAGGCTTTCGGACAGCTGATGTCACATCTGCTGCCGGCAAATTGCTGGATGGCGATTCGGTATCGGCGCTGCCAGAGAAGATTGGCTCTGATCCGGAATAAGCATCTCCCGACGTGACAATCGAAGTGATGTTTTGCGGAGAACCAGTCTTCCAGGAATGCATTGCTCCCGTGATGACCAGCCCCAACAAAACACCAGTCGTGAACACTGTGGAAGTTCGAGCCGCGAGTCGAATTTGAGTCAGAAAGGGGCGTGATCGAACGACGGCTGTCGTCGTGGTCTGTGCTGACCGGCCCTGCGCTTCCGCGGCCTGCCATCCTGCCTGATAGAACATTTCGTACAGATTGTTGTTCACAGCCGTCGGCTGCATGTCTCGCAGTTGTCGTTCAAAAACGGAATCTGTGTTCCCGTCGGACGATTCGTTTGTCATGTTTCGGTTCCTTGCGTTTCGCCGTACTGAATTGGACAGCGGCAGTTTCGCTCTCCTGAAGTGTGAAAGTCCTGGTCGCTCGACCTGTGCGTCCTGCTCAGGTCATCCGAGATAACAGCGAGTGACTTCCTCAAAAACGACACTTGTCACAAAGTGAGCTGACTCTTTGAGATGCTGTGTGGTTGCTCAGCAAAAATCGCTGCATCAACCTGAGTAAGCCCCTCCCCTGCTCTCCCGAACGCTTCGGTTCATAAGATAACCGAACCTGCAACCACTCCACGAAACAAAGCTCATTGAAGAAACTGGTGATATCATTGGGTTAGTTCTGTTAATCCGATGCCGGCGATACCGTTTTCGATTGAAGTAGTAATCTCAGCCTTGCAAGACCGTGGTCATAGATACGGTGGGCTTTCGAGTGAGAAATGTCGAAGGCTTCGCCGATCTGTCTGAATGTCATGTTGTTCCAGAGATGAGCGACGACCACATCACGGGTTTCGTCATCCAGTTCCTGAAGAGCTGCCTGTAGTTGGTCGGTGTCAATGTCGTGGTTGTCGGCCGAATTCGCCGCCTCGAACCATTGAGCCATCTGTTGTGGTCCGGATAATGCTGCCTGCTGTTCGTGATTTGCCTGTCGTTGCTTCCTGCGAATTGTGTCGATTGCCAGATTGCGGACGACTCGCAGCAGCCATGCTTTGGGATGGTCAGGTTGCGGGTCTTGTGCTGCCAGCCGAATGAAGGCCTCCTGAACGCAGTCATCCGCCAGAGTTTCCGTCGCTCCTTTGCAATGACCGCGAGCCACCAGCAGCAGCGCAGCGGAATGTTCTGTCCAGAGTTGTTGGAGTTGCTGTGGCGAGATCACGTTTCTGGACGACCCTGTAATTTTGCTTGTGATTCGTTCTGCATTGAATGAGACGTCTGTGAGCAACGTTTGTCTCAGGAAAAATCCAGAATGATCCGATTCAGAAATTGACCGCTGTTTTAGATGGAGGGATGGCACCGATCGATGCAGCACTGGTATTTCGTGCAACGATCGCCCGAGGTTGCAGACCCGCGACAGCAACCCGAATCCGGCTTGCGCCATCAAAGATTCGATAACTTTCCGTGGTCCAAAGAATTAAGGTTCGCATGTGAAATTGGCAGACAAAGAACTTTGGATATCGCGGGTGAATAAACTGGATTGGCGCAGTTCTGTTACTGGAGGATACTGAATTGGGAAAGGATGATCCCTGAATGTATGAAACCTCCCTGAGTCTGCTCGAAAGTCTGCGTCATTCGCCTCAGGACGACGGCTGGAACCGTTTATCGGATCTCTATTCGCCTTTAATTCGGGCCTGGTTGCGAAGATACGACGTTCAGGACAGCGACCAACATGACCTCGTTCAGGAAGTCCTGCTGGCCGTGTCGAAGGATCTTTCCAGGTTCGAGCATCGGGGTCAGCCGGGGGCTTTTCGAGGATGGCTCAAGGCGATTCTGATCAACCGGTTGCGGAAATTCTGGCGAGCGCGGGACCGTCGCCCACAGGCACGCGGAGACTCGGATGTCGACGCCAGACTCGCTCAACTGGACGATCCGGCCAGCGAGATGAGCCAGATCTGGAATCGGGAACACGACCAGTACGTGCTCCGGCAGCTGATGGCCCTGGTTGAGCCTCATTTCGACCCGAAAACCTGGAAAGCATTTTGTCTGGTGTCGCTGGACGGGCTGAAAGCTGACGTCGCAGCCCAGGAACTGGGGATTTCCAGAAATGCAGTGATCGTTGCTAAGTGCCGTGTTCTGAAAAGGTTAAGGCAGGAATCCGAAGGGTTAGTCGAATCTTCTTCCGGTTTTCCAGCCAGGAACTGAAATGTTTGGTGGCGAGTGGGTCTTCATGAATATCCCGGAAGATCACTGGACTCGTGAGAGTTCAGTGGAATACCAACGCCGCCAGGAGTCTGGTGACTTTGGCTGACTCCCGAATCCAAAACCCACGACCCTTCGGACCGGTTTACCATGACTCAAAAGACAGCGCATCCCAGTCGTGAGCAACTGAGCGCCTACAACCTGGGGCAACTGCCGCCCGATAAAGCAAACGCAATTGAAAGCCACATCAACGAGTGTGAGCCGTGTTGCGATACGATCATGAGTCTGTCTACCGACGACACGTTTATTGGCCTGTTAAAAGAAGCCCGGCAGTTGCCAGTAGAACGGACGGTCGATCATCGCTCCGCGATGCCTTCAGTGTCATTTCCGGACGTTCCGGCAGAATTGACTGAGCATCCTCGCTATCAGATTCTCGGTTTAATCGGAAAAGGCGGAATGGGCGATGTCTACAAAGCCTGTCATCGCAAGATGGAACGCACTGTGGCGCTGAAGGTCATCAATCGCGGACTGTTTCGAAAAGCCGAAGTCATTGATCGATTCCATCGTGAAGTCAAGGCAGCCGCACAACTGGCCCATCCAAACATCGTGACCGCTTACGATGCCGATCAGGCTGGCGAATTCCACTTCATGGTCATGGAATACGTTGACGGCGTGGACCTGGCTCGAACCATCAAAGACCGCGGCGCACTTCCAATCGACGAGTCATGCGAGTACATCCGACAGGCGGCAATTGGATTGCAGCACGCCCATGAACGCGGCATGGTGCACCGCGACATCAAGCCTCATAACCTGATGGTCACTCAAGATGGCACGGTCAAGATTCTCGACTTCGGCCTCGCTTCACTCGCCCCCGAAGCAATGTCAGCCCCCGAAGCAATGTCAGCCCCCGAAGCAATGCCAGCCCCCGAAGCAATGCAAGCCTCTGACGCTGTGGCAGCCCGATCTGACCTGACGGCAGTGGGAGCCATCATAGGGACTCCCGATTTCATCTCACCCGAACAAGCCGAAGACGCTCGCCAGGCCGACATTCGCAGCGACATCTACAGCCTCGGGGCAACTCTGTACTACCTGCTGTCCGGTCGAGTTCCGTTTGTTGATGGCAGCGTCATGCACAAACTGAAGAGTCACGCTCAGGTCGAACCTGCCCCGTTGAGTTCGTTGCGCGACGACGTGCCTGAAGAACTTGTGGCCATCGCGTCCAGAATGATGGCCAAGGATCCCGATGAGCGATATCTCACACCGAAAGAAGTTGCCGAAGCTCTTGAGTCGTTCTTGCGAAGGTGGCAACCAGGTGAGGAGAATTCGCTGCGACAAGGTGCCTCAAATGGTGGAAACGATTCCGGTTCACTCGGGCAAAAGTTCCTGAATGACGAATCGAATCCCAGCTGGCTGCCGATGGTGGCGAAGTTTCTGCTCTACACGTCGCTACTTCCTATCGGGTTTATCGTCGTGAACGAATTCGTTCCCCTGGGAATATTCAGCGGCGAAACGGATTGGTTCTGGTATGGCATGCTCACAACGGTGGTGTTGAGCACTATTGGCGGCATCATATTAGGTATCCATCAAGGGCTATCAGGCATTCGTGATGGTCAGCACGCTCACCAGGTGACGAAGGACCAGACTGCACTGATTGTTATCTGCTTAGCCGTCTCTGCCTTTATTTTCTTAAACCACATGAGCGACGGTAATGGGCACCTCGAGGTAACGCCGCAATCTGACCGTATGACTTTGGGGACACACCCCCTGACAATCGTTGATACTTCCGGAGAGAAACCGCTGGGCGGCACAGCCAGCACCCATCAGGACGATGCCTCTGGAGTCACAACCCATTCCTTCAAGAGTGCCAACGGTCGATACAGGATCACGCTGGTCAACAATGTGCTGACGGTGAACGGCGAAAAATATACGCTCGAGCATCCGACCGACGCGATCCGCATCGTGGATGACCGAGTTGAGATTACGCGCGTAATGGCGGGATCGGGGAATGGTCATCCATTTGTTCGCGACCTGGATCAGGTCAGCGGTGCGTTCCCAACGTTACAAATCATGCGGGTTGAGGAGGAATCGACAAATCTCGGCAATGATGTCAAGAGAACATGGAAGCTGCAGGGCCGCGGTATGGACATGGTCTTCGCCCAGATTCTGCACATTTCGAATGGAGAAAGGCGGACCGCCTTTCAAACAAGACTTGAATTGAATGACGACGGTCAAGGTGATCGGCAGGGGCAGCTTGTGCTCAACAGCCAGGATCGCCCGAATGGCCAGGTTGCTTTATCACTCGATCTCTCATTTGGAAACGATCATGGAGAATCGAAGTCCGAGCCCGTTTCCTTTGCAAAGGGGCTTGGTCTGAGTTCCATATCGTCACAGAGCCTTTGGGATGCTCAGCACATCGGGGAAGATGACATCGCATTCCTTCTAACCCGAGCTCAATATCCCTCTGATGTGAATGCCGGCACCGGTCATCGCATGGACGACTTTGGGGCTATGGAGCGGGCATCCCAGCAGGGAGCTGAATTTCTCGTCGTCATACTGCATTGGGAATCTGCGGGTAATGGGAAATCCAGGTCGCGCGGCGCATCGAATAGCAAGCCTGAACTCAAAATCACCGGCAAGACCTTCAACAAGGGCACGCCAGGGTTCCCAAGTGTGTACGACTGGAACTTCAAGGGTTTTGACGTCGGTCAGCTGACGGTGCGACTACTGCTCGCTCAGAATGGAAAGACCGACGTCGTCCAGGAATTTGATTTCGAAGAACTTCCGGCTGAGTTTGCCAACAAGATTCGCCTGGAGGTAAAAGACGATGCGAGGAGTCCAGAAGGACGTCGTGTGAACGCAGCTCTCTTTGTCGAATCTCCAGTCCCTTCGCGCAGTGCAACTGTCAATGAAGACAAGGTGTTCTCAATCGACGTCGAAGAAACCTTCCGCGACCGAATTGAACAGGAAGATCTGGCGAACATCGCCTCCGGTCAAACAGAACTGATACTGGCCCTGGGATACTGGAAAGGGGAAATCTCTCATGATCGTTCGCTGGAGTCGATGACCGCAGCGACAAAAGACGGCAATACCACCTTCCTGTTCGTTACGGTCGACTGGTCGCCCGCGAGTCCGGAACTCAAACGACTGCAGGGAGACTGGGAAACGGTGTCACTCACCGAAAGCGGAAAAACACTTACCACCGAAGACGGCGCTGGCGGTCTCCTGCTCCAGATCAAGGACAACACGTTTGTCATTGCGGAAAGGCAGC
>JAGQQE010000227.1 GCA_020426345.1 Planctomycetaceae bacterium | reverse complement strand
AACGGTTCGCATCTGACAGTACTGCACCACCCCGCCAAAGCGAAGCGAGTGATCCAGTTGTTTATGGCGGGGGCAGCCAGTCACATCGATCTTTGGGATTACAAGCCTCAACTGGAACAGCACCACGGAAAGCCATCCGATTTTGGTGAGCACGTCGAAGCCTTTCAGAATGGACTCGGTCCGTGGATGAAGTCGCCATTTCCATTTCGTCCATACGGTGGATGTGGCAAGTTCCTCAGCGACGCTGTTGCTCCGCTGGGAGACTGCGTCGACGATATCGCTTTTATTCACAACCTGGTCGGAAAGACAGGCGTCCATAGTCAGGCAACATACCTGCAGGCCACCGGATTTGACAGGCCTGGCTTCCCAAGTGTCGGTGCATGGGTGAGTTATGCACTGGGATCGATACGGCAGAATCTTCCCACATTTGTCGTGCTGCCGGATCATCGCGGCTTTGCCAGCAACGGTCCCAAAAACTGGAGCTCTGCATTTCTTCCCGCAACTCACCAGGGCACGATGATCTTTCCACAGCGAGCCAATCCAATCGCCGACCTTCGACCCGAGCTTGAATTCGCGACAAAATCGGCGGACCGCGACGGTTTCGCGCTGCTCCGACAGATGAATCATCAGTATCAGCAGCTACGCCCGGGTGACAGCCGACTGGAAGCTCGACTGAGGTCCTATGAACTTGCCGCTCAAATGCAATTGACTGCACCTGAGGCATTCGATTTGTCACAGGAAACAGAACAGACTCTGAAGTCCTATGGACTGGATCGTGCAGGTACGGAATGGCCAGCGGAAATCAATATCCCGGAAGAAGCCGAGTACTTCGGGAGAAAATGCCTGATCGCACGGCGACTAATCGAACGTGGAGTACGATTTATTCAAATCTGGTCCGGAAACGACAATGGCTTCCCACGCCGCAACTGGGACAGTCATGAAGACATTGAACGGGATCATCGACCGCTGGCGACAGGAATGGCTGTTGGTACCGCAGCCCTGATCAAAGACCTGAAACAACGTGGCCTGCTTGATGACACACTTATCCTGTGGACAACCGAGTTTGGCCGAATGCCGTCAACGCAGGGCAGCAAAGGCCGCGATCACAATCCGTATGTGTTCACCAACTGGCTTTGCGGTGGTGGTGTTCGGGGAGGCGTAACTTACGGTCCTTCCGATGAATGGGGCTACAAACCGCTTGATCGCAGTCAGCCGACGCAGGTTTACGATATTCATGCTACGGTGCTGCACCAATTGGGCATCGACCATCAGCGGCTGACTGTTCGTCATGACGGCATTGACAGGCGATTGACTGACGTGCACGGCCATGTGATTCACGATATTCTTGGGTGAAAGCTGCCCCAGCCTGCCAGCAGAGCTCCGGATTGGAGTCACCGTGCAATGCCTGACTTTGCTTTGGGTGCGATGTCTATGGATTGATTCGGGGCATATTCGGCTTTGCAGGGGAGGCGCCGGAAGCTTGCCGTTTCCACGTTCCGTTCAGGATCTTCTCGACAATCTGACGCAGTTCGGCTGCTGCTCCCGGTTGATAACCAACCTTCACGGCTTCGACAAATCCATCCGGGCCGATAATGATCGTACAGGGAATCCCGGACACGCCATAGATCGTCGCACCGATACCATTGCGGTCCAGTAACGTAGTCGGTGCCAGATTTCGGTCTGCCAGAAACTTCGAAACGGTCGCAGGTTTCTCTTTCAGATTGACCGCCACCAGCATTACTTTTTCCGGGGCGAATTCCGATGTCGCTCGTACATATTCGGGCATGATTTTTGTGCACGGTCCACACCACGATGCCCAGAAATCGAGGATCAGCACTTTCCCCGAATGGTCGGACAATCGGAACGGAGAACCATCCAGCATCGGTAGCGACAGGTCCGGTGCAGGTTCTCCAACAAGATCCATCACCTGCTCATCTGTTGTCGGCATTTGCCATTTCGGGTCCGGGGCGTGATGAAGGTCCCATGCTGTGTAGCTGGCGAAGTTTTCATCGGAATTCCATTGGCCGGAGAAGATCTCGCGAATGCTGCCCGATGGAATTTGACAGTTGCCGAGCACGCTGGATGTTCCCGTCAGCGCGGTGTCATCCATCTGACCAGGAATCAGACTCATCGCCAGCCCCTGGTCCATGACAATCTGAATCGCATGCTCATCCTTCACAAGCGTTGCGCCTGTCACCTGCTCACTGGTCCCATCACTGCCCATTGCCCCGCTCGGAATATTCGGCGGAGGCGTCAGCCAGATGATGGAAGCGATACGATGCCGTTCAATCTGCAGTGTTTCCTGCTGAGATTCGAATCGCACAAAGGTCTCATCGGCATTGATCAGGTGACCGCGAAGCAGATCACCATTCGGAGACATCAACACGTGCGTTGCAGGTGCTTCAGATCGGAATCTGGGAACGGTCAGCGTGATGGCCTTTGCATCGTCGTCGATGAAGTGCCGGATTGAGTTCCCGACGGTATCTCGAATCTGAAGATTGCTCAGTCTGACAAACGTCTCGCCCTCGATCGGGTTTGGACTTACTCTGTTTCCATTTGCGCGAACTGCGTTCGGAGGTTGAATACCGGAGCTGCGGCGTCGGTTGATCACACTCGCTCTCACCAGCAATGCGCGGGACGTTCGATCGATACTGTCCATCTCGAACGATTGAGCGACCTGGCCGTTCACAGATACTCTCAGCTTGTTGCCCTGCCGGAAGATGGTGATACGAGCCTTCATCGCGGGCAGCTTGATCTCTGTGTCCACATCATCTGCTCTGCGACGTCCATCAACCGATCCATCCATCACCATGATGGTGTTGTCGCGAATCGCAAAGGCGATTGCAGGGCCGCCTGGTTGGTTACTTGGGATCTGAGTGAACAGATTCAGAAGGACGTTGGCAGAAACATTCTCGGTCCATGAAAGGGAAAATTCGACAACGTCACCATTCAGAATGGAGGCGTGCCCGATGGCTTCGGAAGCTCGGAAAGTAACGTGGTCCGGTTTCAGATCCGGGCTGCCGACAATGCGTCTCCAGTTGGGATCTGAGAATCCGCCGCCGCTTTTCTTTGGCTGCTTTGGATTTGCAAGCTCAATGGCTCGAACGACCCCGGCATCCACTTCGACGGCGTCAAAGAATGGGGAAGAAAGCTGAATTTTCTGAGATGTACACTGCAAAACGCGGCAGGGAATGACATCGTTGTTTCGCAGGTAGATAACGTCCGGAAAGGCATCCGCGTCATAATCAGACTCATTCCCTTTGCGGCCTGCAAGAATTCGGGCGGGCTGGCCCGAACGCAGACGGACCGCATTGCGACCACCCGGCGGCGTCCAAAGAATCGGGTGCGTGGGATGGTTATCGATGGTTAACGATCCTGGAAGAGTTCCATCTGCAAAGAAAAGCCGGTCCGGCAACGGTTGCTCCGTGCCTGTTGCCGGAAGTCGAATTCGTTGAATGGATTCGATCGACGATATGATGGGGTCGATACTGTTGAGGGTTTGAACAGTGATGGTTTTTTCGTCGGCTTTCATCCATTCGCCGGAAATTAATTCTCCGTTGCTCCACGTAGCTGCGATCTGGCTGACGGACCTTTCCGGCACATTGGCATAATGGCTGACGATCCCCTGGATCTCGGAGACTTTGACAGGTTGTTTGCCGTCGTCGGTGATCAGGATTGCCTGATCCGGTGTGCCGACGATGGCCTGCAATTGTCCATAGTACGACATGCCATTCGTCAGGTGAATGCGGCTGAATTCAGGTTTGACACCTTCGAAATTGCTTCCATCCCATTGCGACACCGTGAGATGTTCGATTGAAAGATCGTGAGATCCGTTGCGGATCAGCAATCCTGGATTGCCTGGCGACGAATTCCTGGTGTCAAGTTCGGCGAGTTGCTGACCACTTTCTGAATAAACGATCATTCGATGAGCAACGTGATCGACAAAGAGCATCAGGTGCAGCCGACGAGTGTTGTTTTCCAGCCGGCGAACTTCTTTGAAAACATCATTGCTTACCGCAACCAGTGTCTGATCCCAGACCTCCAGTCTTAAGCTGGAGTCCGTGTTGCTGCCAAGAGAAAAAACAAACGAAGGGCATTCCGTGGAAGTCAGAATCAATTCGACTTCATAGCGATCCGGAAGCTGCAGCGGCCGAAACATGACCGCGTCTGCTCTGGTCGTTGTCACATGTCCGCCGCGTTCTTCGACCCAGCCTGGTGGTTCTGTCCATGAGGAAATCAGCGGATGTCGCCAGCCGGTTAAACCTGACGGTCCGGCATACAATAAGCTGGCGTTTGCTGGCTGCGAGTCCTGTGATCCTGAATGAACCAGTCTCATCTGTTTGCGTAACAATTTCACGAGCCCATGACGATCCGTCTGAAGATAGAATTCGTCTTCTGTTATCCCCGTCAGCACTCCGGCCAGGACGTCACCATTCCGCATCTGAAAGACATGCATGCCGGGCGGAATGGATTGCCGTTCCTGTTGTGGCCAGGTCACGGATGCCAGATCCGCAAGCTGGATCTGCATCGGTTGCTCAAAGAGGAGTGACTGCCAGGACAGTGTCTCCTTATCTGCTGTAACAAGCTTTCCGGGAAGATTGTCTCCGCTGACCCAGTGCAAGACCGGATCATCCGCGCGACATGGCCCCCGTCCGATCATCAGCGCGATGAGCAGTAACTGGACTGGCAGAATCGTGAATGAAAACGAGCGGATGAACGACAACACGAATCGCCTGCGAATTAAGCAGTGATGAGGACACAAGTCGGCGACCGTTCGGGGTCCGGCTATTGTTTTGCAGATGGGGCGGAGAGCACGTTTCGCTGGGAGACCGGCGGGCAACTTAGTCATGACTTCCCCAGAAGCGATGCAATGTTCTGTGTTGTTGGAGAATGAATCACGCCGCGTTCTGTGATCAATGCTGTAATCAGCGACGCCGGTGTTACGTCGAACGCCGGGTTGTAAACGGCGGCTTCCATCGGCGCTGTGATTCGGCCAAATCCACAGCGAATCTCATCGGCCGACCGTTGTTCGATGGGAATCAGACTTCCATCCGGAATGTTGAAATCAAATGTGCTCGATGGCGCCGCGACGTAAAACGGAATGCCATGATGTTTCGCAAGGACGGCCACCCCGTACGTCCCAATCTTGTTGGCCGCATCACCGTTTGCCGCAATTCGATCAGCCCCGGTGATCACCGCCTGAATTCGCCCTTCTTTCATCACTTGTGCCGCCATGTTATCGCAAATCACGGTCACGGGAATTTGTCGGCGAGACAATTCCCACGCCGTCAGACGACTCCCCTGCAACAGCGGACGCGTCTCATCTGCAAAGACGTGCAGTCGTTTTCCGGCCCGATGGGCAGAATAGATCACGGACAAAGCCGTACCGTCGCCTGCTGTGGCCAATGCTCCGGCATTGCAGTGAGTCAGAATGGAGGCGGATTCGGGCAGCAACGCCGCACCGTGTTCGCCCATCTGCCGACACATTTGAACGTCTTCCTGATGGATACGTTTTGCTTCTGCAAGCAGTCCGTCATGGATCTCGGCGGGCGGCAGATCATGAAGTGATGCCGCATGCCGCTCCATCCGATCCAGTGCCCAGAATAAATTGACGGCCGTCGGTCGACTTGTTGCGAGAAAATGACATACCTGCTTCAGACTGTTTGCAAATTCATCGGCGGTTCCGTGTCGGTGAGGTTGTGTTCCGACGACGACACCATAGGCCGCAGCCACCCCGATGGCCGGAGCTCCTCGAACTCGCAACACCTTGATTGCATCCCAGACAACTTCCACTGTGGGGCAGGAGATTTCCTGAAAAACCTCGGGAAGCAATGTCTGATCAATCATCCACAGCACACCGGATTCTGCATCGCCCTTCCAGTGAAGCGTCTGAAAATCGGAACTGGATTTGTCGTCGTTCATCGGATTACCATTCTGCCGCGCCACGACACGGTCCTGCGTTGCACCGAGATCACAGGGCACGGTCATTACCTTGCATGTCGCATTGGATTTGCCGGACTAAGAATTCCGGACGGAGATCTTCGGACAATAACTGACCTTCAGCGGGATCGAACATTTGCTGATCATCTGAAGGGCAACGGGACAAAATGCAGACGTCCGTTACTGAGCGGACTGCGCCTGAAATTGTTCAGACAATTCGTTCCATCGCCGTTCCAGCTGCGTCACTTTTTCCGGATGGGCAGTTGCCAGATTAGTGGATTCCCCACGATCTTTGCTCAGGTCGTACAGTTCCCAGGGTTCGCCATTGGAAGCGACGATCTTCCAGTCCCCAAGTCTCAAAGCTCGATGATTGTCGTGGCACCACCAGAGTTCTTCATGCGTAACGGTTCCATCCTCTTTGAAAAGGGGCACCAGACTGTGACCGGGCGCTTTGGGGACGGGTTCGCCCTGCCATTCTTCCGGGGCTCTTGTACCGGCAACGTCCAGAACTGTCGGGACGATATCAATCAGGTGTCCCGGGGTATGACGCAATTCGCCTCTGGAGGTGATTCCTTTGGGCCAGTGAGCGATCAGCTCTGTTGAAATGCCACCTTCGTGCACCCAGGTTTTGTGTCGACGATGGGGAGTGTTGGCAAGGCTTGAAAAGCCAGGCCCCAGGCAGAGAAAGGTCTCGCCGGATCCCATCGGAGCGTCGGGATTGTGGCTGTCTCCTCGCACCATGATTTCAGCACTGGCCCCGTTGTCCGAGGCAAACAGAATCAGTGTGTTCTCGAAGGCATTCATCTGTTTCAGTTGACTGATCACGCGACCAATCTCCTGATCCATTCGGTCGACCATGGCAGCATGGATCGCCATTTTTGTTGCCTGAAACTCCTGCTGGGTTTCGGTGAGTTCATTCCACGGCAGAGGACGAAAGATTTCGCCGGGTCCCAGCTTGTCCAGATCTTTCGGGAAATCATAAGGTGGACCCAGTTCGCGTTCCATTTGAGGTGGATCGTGGTGAATGATTCCAAGGTCTTTCATGCGCTGTCCGCGTGACTGCTGAGCTTTGTTCCATCCCTGCAGATAGGTCGTGCGATACTTATCAATATCTTCCTGTAACGCGTGAAGAGGAAAATGGGGCGACGTAAACGCGATGTAACTCAGGAATGGCCGATCCGGGTGTTCAGATGCATGTTCCTGGAGACACTCAATGGCATGATTGGCGATATGCGTTGTGGCATAGTAATTTGTTCCGCGTTCCACCGGAGGCAGCTTTTGATCATCCTGTGTGTGGCGCTTGGGATAAAAGAACCGATCATGATCCTCCAGTGAATAAGAACGATCGAATCCCCCATCCAGCTGCTTCCCGTCGATGTGCCATTTGCCGGAATGATACGATCGATACCCGGCTGACTTCAGCAAAGCCGGAAGCAGCGGTGCCCATGCTGGCCGCTGTCCCTGTCCGCCGCGGCGTCCTGTTCCAAAATGAGCGTCCCGCCGGACCTGTTGCGCGTAGTAGCCGGTCATAATCACGGCCCGCGATGGCCAGCAGCGGGCGGTATTGTAGAACTGGGTGAATCGCAGGCCATTGGCGGCCAGTGAATCAAGATTGGGTGTTTGAATTTCTCCGCCATAGCAGCCGGCATCCGAATAGCCCATATCGTCCGCCAGTATCACGATAATGTTGGGGCGGGCGGCAGAATCGTCGGAAGCCGCTTTAGCGACTGGAGTTGCCGCCAGACAGGCCAGGAGGGCCAGAATGAATCCTGCACTTATCGGTTGCACCAGGTTCATTTGGTGCAACAGCCATGGTGCTTTTCTCCGTGGAGTTATTGGGACACGCGTTCTTAACTCTTTCGGGGCGGTGAACATGAGTTTTGCTGATTCCTGACTGGCGATACCGTCTGCGAAAAAAGGGCCAAAGGACCGGGGCGGCAACCCCATGGCGTTCCTCTGGCTGGCACGAACAGGAAGGTCCCGTTCACTCATCATTCTACGGTCCTGCGGCAACCGGACACAACCAGGGAGAATTCTGATCATGGCACGAAACAGGAAACGCCAGGCCAACGGCTGCGCCTGGTTCCGAAAATTCGACGGCTGCTGGTACGCAACGATTGACGGAAAGCGGACGCGATGTCGCTGGTCAGCCGATTCGAGGAAAAGATTATCGTGAGCAGGCCGAACTGGCCGTCGCCTGGCGACCGTTTCCCCTATGGGACACCGCTCGACAACGGTTTACCATTCTACGGGGCGTGATGTTGCGTCCATCAATTTGTCCCTGCTCCGAACGACGACGGTCAACAACGGCAACCGTATCACGAGCGGTTCGACGGTGACTTATTCCACCGGCGATCACAACCATTCTGTCCGACGGGACGTTCACGTACTCTTACGATGCGGAAGGCAATCAGACATCTAAGACGGAGATTGCCACCGGCAAGGTGGTGGAATACTCGTGGAGCCATGTCAATCAGTTGACGGCGGTCACGTACAAAGATGCGAATAGCGTCGTGACAAAGTCGGTGACGTATCGTTACGATGCTCTGGGTCGACGCATTGGCAAGAGCGTTGACGAAACGGGAGACGGCATCGTGGATCGCAGCGAGACCTACATCTATGACGGGGCCGGCTTATTGGCCGATGCATCGGGATCGATTCACATCAGCGGCCCGAATGGCGAAACTGGTCAGCACGGCTGAGTCGCGTTCAAAACCCTGAGTGGCGACTGGCCAGCTATCGCAAAGAACCTTGTGGACGGGACTTTCAACATGATAAACTGCGAAATCGATTGTCAGGGCCAGTGAATCATCGCTAAATGATATTCGGAGACCAACCTAATGCAGCGTACTCCAACAACCACTGGTACATCTTCTGTTCCGGCGAATAGGTGGCCGGTTTCTGCGAGGCAAAGAGTTAAGATTGGTGCGAGATGTTTCACCCTGCTCGTTGCGTTGTTCGGGCATCAACTATCCATAGCGGCGGTCGGTGACAACGTAGACTCTATTGACACGGAATTGGCGGCTCGCGGATTTGTTGCGGCGTATCTGTATCCCGAAAGTAGCACTCGACCTTTCGACCTGCTAATCCAGTCACTGTCCAATCCTAGCTCGGCAGCTTTGATGATTGCGGATAAAGCGTCGATCGCACTAAACATAGATCAATCCGATCAGATCGAGAGCCGAATCGAAGAGATTGCACATGGCGTGATCAACAACCACACTAAAGAGCTGGTGCTACCCAGTGATCTGAGTGATGTCTCAGGCTGGTCCGCCTATGAACGAATGTTGCTGGCAGCCGTCACTATGAAGACTGATTTCATCCCAGCGTGGCAGGCCTTAGCAATGTCGGAGAACGGCGAGATGCGAAAATGGGCGTTGCAGTCGCTGCAACGTTTGGATGGCAACAATGCGGCAACATGGCTGTTACATTGCAATCATCTGATTTTGAATGACGACGAGACCAGCAGATCGTATCGTGTGCCATTACTGCGGCTATTAGATTGCAGGCGAAGTGTGCTATCGGATTCGCTGTCACCATTCTCTTCATACGCCATTCTCGAAGCTGCAGAATTGGAATGCAGACTTGCAATGGCAAGCGGAGTATCAAAGGCACATCAAACTGCGATGTTTCAGATAGCGGATTACAGGCGATTCTCAACCTATTATGATCAGTGGTATAGACTGACAGATCGGATTCTGAAGAAGTTACACGCAGACATTATTGCCAGCTTGGAGCTGGGGGACGTGCAGTCGAGCCGATCGATGATTCTTGATTCTGCTTTAGTATGCAGGACACTATTGTTGTCCGACCGACCGGGCTTAATTGACGGGGAATGGGGGAGCTTGGGCCTAAGAAGAACAACGCTTCTAATTGCGGAGAATGAGGGTAGTCCTGCACTTCGTGAAGATGGGTTCTCTAAAGCATTTATGAAATGTACTGAACCTGTAATTGAAATTTTCGACAATTGCTACCAGTCCGATAATTCGAGCGAATCTGGTGATCGGAATGAGCAAACGATATATCGATCCGAAAGCATTTTTTACAGAGAACTTTGCGCGCTGCGACCTGAGGTCGCATCAAGTCTATCAGTATTGCAATCGAGATTCAGGATTGAAGAAGAATGAAAAGCACTCATCCATGATATTGCAGCTTAGAGTGATCGCAGGGGCGGAGAGAGCGATAAGGGGACATTCTGAATTATAGCATGGCGTTGAAACATCGCTCGAAATCTGAATCACCTATTCTGGCACTCACGCACAGAGACTCTCGGTTCTGATCAGGACACAATCATGGGAACCACAATCTTCGTCTGGGACCCGGTGTTTGACTGTGTGTCCCATGAATTGGATGGCACAGGA
>JAGQQE010000226.1 GCA_020426345.1 Planctomycetaceae bacterium | reverse complement strand
GACACCGCCAGCACCGTTGTTTGCCAGGAAGTCCATCTGTGCCGTCAGATGCCAGGTGTCTGTCGGGCTGTAGGTGGCGTTGGTCGCACTAAATGCTCCTGCACCAGTCCAGAGATAGAAGCGATCTCCCTGATAGCCAAGACTGAATGGTCCTAGTCCCACGAGCAGCAGGTACGTCTCCCACCAGATTCCATTTTCTGAAATGTAGTGACCACCGCCGATCAGATTCTTCGCATCCAGTTCAAACGAAAACTGTGTGGCGTCGTCCGGGATGGAATAGTTCCAGTTCGCGTCGTTGTTTCTCAGGAGCACGCCGTTACGTCCGGGATAGGGCCCCATGTACTGTTCGGATCCTGGACCGTTTCCGTCCACCATGACCCAGCCGTTCTTGTTCCAGCTTTCGGAACCGGTCTTGTACCAGCCGTCCTGACCGATTAGTCCGCCGGAATTCAGGCCTTCAAAGTCATAGACATAGGAAACCGGAGCATCGGTGCCCTGCCCGTTGTCATCGTCGGAAACCGTCAGGCTGACTTCGTACTGGCCATCATCATCTGGAGTGAACGTCAGCGCGGATTCCGTACCCTGTGCATAGACAACTCCGTTGCGAGTCACGGTCCAGGCGTACGTCAACACGTCACTACTGCCAGGATCGACCACGGAGCTGTTCAGCGTGATCGGAGTGCCTTCGGGCATCTGGGCGGGAATGTCGATGATTGACACCTGCGGCGCCACATTTCGGACAGAAACAGTCGTGGTGGCTGAGTCCTGACCGCCATCGTCATCCGTGGCTGTGATAGTCACCGTGAACGATCCGTTGTCGGCGTAGACGTGACTTCCGGAGATGACAAAGCTCCCCGGTGTTGCACCGGGCGTGATGGTTCCGACTTCCACATCACTGCCGTCGCCCCAGTTGATGACGACAGAATGATTATCGCTCAGACCGGCATCCGTCAGCCCCGCGCCGCTCAACTGAACGGTGGCGCCTTCATTGGCCGTGAGCGTACCTCCGGCCACGACCACGGGAGCCGTGTTCGTTACGGCGAGAGTCGTCTCCATTTGGTCCCACGCACCGGAACTGTCCGTCACGCGCAGTGAGATGACTCGAGATGTCGGCCCATCCAATGACGCAGCATCAAACGTTGGGGTAACCCCCACAGCATCCACGGTGAAGTTGGTGCCATCGAAATCGAAGTCCCATTCGTAGCGAACGATGTCGTTGCCGGGATCGAAGGAGGCTGTTCCATCCAGAACCGTGCTGGCTCCTTCAATGACGTTGTACGGTCCGCCAGGCACAGCGGTAGGTGGTGCATTCTCAACACTGATGTCAAACCGCCCCGCATCGAGGTGCAGGCCATCTTCGTCGACCAGATCGACCGTGATCTGACGTGGTGCATTGACGGTAAAGCTCAGTTCTGCAGGATTTCCGTCGCCTTTTTCGAGCGACGAAAACGTCAGATCATACAGAAATGCATCCGGAAGTTCGTTATTGATCATCACACCGTAGTTGGTGGACGGATCATCCAGCCATCCCTGAATCACGGACTGAGGAATGGTCCACTGAACCCAGTGGTCTTCGCCGGTATAGACGATGCTGATCGGGCTGCCGATGGTTGTGCTGCCGGGACGAGTATTCCAGGTCACGGTGTCATCATCCCACGGCGACAGGATCTGCTGCAGGTAGACGGTTCTGGCCTGGCTTTGGTAGTACGTGGAGTTGTCCGGGCCGTTCACGTACACCCGGAAAATGGCATCGCCAGTGACTGTCTGATTTTGCCAGTCGGAAAGATCAAACCGGAACATCGGTCGACATGTCAGGGTCGGATTCCCCACAAACTGGTTGATAGCCCAAAGGTTTCCGTCACTGCCGTGCGTGCTGTTGGCATTCCATGAGTCACCGAGGTCCGATATGAACGTGTCTTCAACGACTGTCGTGGAAACTGAAAACTGCGGCTGCCCGGGCAGCGAGAACCCATCCTGATAAGTGTGGGTCACAGGTCCGGGCTGGGTATACGTATCGCTGGTTCCGTCACCCCAGTTCACCATGTACTCAGTCACCGTGTCATCACCAGGATCGGTCACATCGCCGAGTGTCAGTGTAAACGGTGCCCCTTCGGTCACGGTCGAGTTTCCGGACAACGCGATGATCGGAGCCACATTGTCGATCTGCATAGTTGTCGTCACGACTGGTGAGACAAGGCCTCCCGCATCGATCACTCGCAGTGCAATGGTGCGAGTCGCCGGTCCATCAATCGCCGCCGCCGAAAACACGGGCTGCTCACCGGTCGCGTCCACATTGAATGTGCTGCCGTCGTAGTCGTAATCCCACTCGTAGCTGACGATGGCGGATTCTGTATCGAAGGATGCAGAACCATCCAAATTCACACTTCCACCTTCGGCTACTCTATAGGGCCCGGCGGGCATGGCAAGTGGAGGCACATTAACGTCTGCGGCCAGTTCCTGAATCTCCGCTGCAGACAAAGAACGACCGTAGAATCGCAACTCGTCGATTGCTCCAGCGAAATAGTCGCCGGCCAGTGTCTTACCGATGGTCACTGATTCCTGTGGAACGCCGCCGGGGTATGCTAAATGCACCTTGGATGCTGACAGTTCGCCATTGATGTACAAGGACATGACACCGGAAGCCGCATCAAAGGTCGCTGCCAGGTGAATCCATTCGCCTGGTGCAACAGAGCCCGCTGGCGATTCGATATATGTTCGACCGTCGGCGGCAGTCTCACCTGGAATCGCATTGGTCGATGCCAAAAAGAATGTCGCGACATTCGATCCTCCTCGTCCGTCCAGAGCCAGCAGGATCTGGGGAACAAAATCTCGCCCCCCCGGTTTGTGTTGAAACACGACAGGACGAATGCGGTTTGCGCCTCCATAGAACAGGTCGTCCGCTTTGACCCACGCGGCCGCGGTAAATCCCGATGCGGAACTCACCAGCCCCGGTGTGGTTTGCCCGGCCGTAAAGTATTGCGCTGTGCCATCAAGATGGATCGCCTGACTATCAATTCCCTTGCGGTCAACTGTGGCCACAGGACTGGTTGCCTGCGAATTTACAATACCACTTGCACCATTCACTTCATTGAGATTGCCGTTGAGCGGGTAATAGGCATACGCACTTGCCACGTAACGGTTGAGAACTTCATTACTGGTCAGCGGCCTGTTATGAACAGCGATTTCATCCACGCCGCCCTGGAGGTAGTAGGCGTCAAATGGATACGGATGATGTCCAATCCAGAGTGGCTGAGTCGATGAAATTACCGAGCCGCCGTGGACAATCTGTGAGTCCAGTTGTCCGTCCACATACAGTTTTTGCACGGTGCCATCGTAGGTGCCCACAAGGTAATACCACTGATTGGCCACGGGAACGAATGTACTGCGGACCGCGTATCGGCCAGCTGTGGTTTCCAGGTTGAATGACAGGCGGCCCATCCAGGATTCGCTGAGATCCCCCGTCCGATTCCGCATGAACGCGTAAGATTCCCAGTTGTTACCCGACGAATCGCTGGTCTTCGTCACGATAGCTTCATAGTTATTGTCAACCGAATCAAATCGCACCCACGCTTCCAGAGTGAGATCTGTCGTCACATTCAGCACGGTCGAATGGGGGATGTCGACGGTGTCATTCCCGTCCAGGTAGAGAGCGCTGCCAGATGTGCCCTGCACCCAGTTGGCATTCCCGTTAATGACTCCATTGAGACCGGCCACACTGTCACCAGCGACACTTCCGGTACCCTCGTCAAACGACCACTGAGCAACCAGGCCTCGGACCGTCAACGTTGTCGTCGCGATGTGACTCAATCCACCCGCATCAGTCACGCGAAGGGCGATTGTCCTGGTTTCTGCATTCGTCAGCGCCGACGCGTCAAACACAGGTGCAACACCGGTGGCGTCGACGTAGAATGTGCTGTTGTTGTAGTTGAAGTCCCATTCGTAAGTTGCAATGTTGTTGTTGGCATCTGTAGAGCGACTGCCATCAAGTGTGACCGAGCCACCTTCATTGACCGTATACGGGCCACCGGGGTTACTCTGCGGTCGTGCAGCCGTTTGTGTATAGTTGTCGAGCACCTCCCCTGCAGAGACGGCTCGACTGCCAATCGTTACCTCGTCAATGACTCCCAGCATCGAGTTCGGATAAGAAGTGTCAGGACGGCGTCCTATTTCCAGCGGGTGGTTGTTGGAAATAATCGTCCCAGAATGACTCACTTGGGCGTTCAGAGCTCCGTTCACGTAGAGACTTAGGCTGGAGCCGTTGTACGTTCCAGTGATGTAGTACCACTCACCCTGATTCGGTGTGAAACTGCTAAGGACCAGGCCTCGACCGTTTTCCGTGATGACGTCGAAGATGATTTTCCCGCCGAACTGAGTTGGACCTCGATACAGGGAAAACGCGTCGTCCCCATCGTTGTTCCTCTTGTGGAGAATCGTGTCGTAAGTTGTGTCGACAGAATCGAAACGCACCCATGCTGCAACAGTCAATTCCCGCCCAACATTGAACAGATCATTCTGGACCGTAATCTGGTCATCAATCCCGTCGAACTGTACTGCCGTGCCAGCAACACCGTCGGCCCAAAACGCTCCATTCTGCAACGCAGCGTGATTTGAACCAACAGAGTCTGCCGCAACCGCACCAGCGCCTTCATCAAATGACCAAACACTTATCGTCCCTCGGACGGTCAGCATAGTCGTCGCCACATCGGTCAGCCCGCCAGTGTCTGTCACTCTCAGCGCGACCGTCTTGGTTTCTGCATTCGTCAGCAATGAAGCGTCGAACACCGGATTGGCATCCGTTGCATCCACATCAAACGTCACTCCATCGTAATTGAAATCCCATTCGTAACTGACGATGTTATTGTCGGGATCTGTGGAGGCGGATCCGTCGAGAGTGACAGAGCCTCCGGCCAGGACCGAGTACGGGCCGCCTGCATTCGCATCAGGTTGTTGGTTGAATTGTGCGTATCGCTCGGCAATCTGTGTCGCAGATAGTGCTGAGTTGAACACAGCGGCCTCTTCCAACGAGCCGTGCAGTGAATTGAGAGCTGTCGAGCTCGATGTACGTCCCAAAAGCAGCGGTTCGCTGCTGGTCAGGATTGTGCCGGACCATGCCTGCTGACTTTCCAGCACTCCGTTCACGTAGAGATTATGCGAAGCGCCGTCAAACGTACTCACAACGTGATACCAGACTCCCGCAACGGGTCGAGTCGCGGATTCGACCTCAGTTCGTCCGGCCGTTGTCAGGATCGTGGAATAGAATTTTCCCGCCCAACTGGCTCCCGAGCCATCATTTCTGATTCTGCCCAGCGAATAGTCTCTGGTCGCCGAGATGCCTGAGTCCGTTTTCCAGATGAACATGTCATAGTTGTTGTCGATGACCTGCATCATCACCCACGTTTCCATCGTGAGTGCGCCGGTGATATCCAGCGAATCGGAATCTGGCACATGGACGTAGTCGTCAACGCCATCAAACGTGAGTGCTCCGTCGAAAATGCCCGCACCCCACATCGGCCCGTTGACCAGCGTCCCGTCATTCGAGCCAACCGAATCGGCCGCCACTGTTCCGCTGCCAGCTGTGAAGTCCCAGCGAGAGACAGCTCCGAGGACATTTAGGGTTGTGGTGGCGATGTGACTGAGTCCACCGCCGTCAGTTACACGCAACGCGATTGTTCTGGTTTCCGCATTCGTCAGTGCCGACGCGTCAAACACGGGCTGAACACCGGCGGCATCGATGTTGAACGTGCTGTTGTCGTAGTCGAAGTCCCATTCGTAAGTGACGACGTTATTATCTGGATCCGTCGAAGCAGATCCGTCGAGCACGACCTGATTGCCTGAGACAACAGTATATGGGCCACTTGCGTCAGCTACTGGAGCGGCATTGCTGTCGAAATACCGTCGCTTCAAATAGGCGTGATTGAGAGCAACTTCTTCCTGTGACAATGCTCGAGGGTAGATCATAGCCGCAGCGATTTCACCTCGGAAAGCACCATGTGGATGCTGATCGAATTCGCCAAACTTCAGACTCGCTGAGTTGGAAACATTTGTAGGGGATGCCTCTACCAGAGTCGCGTCCGGTCCTGCGCTGTCATCGATATGCATCCTGAGCAGGCCGCTTTCACGAGACACCGTGACTCGATACCAGACTCCATTCACAATGGGTGCCACTGAGTCCAGATAGTTTTGCGGACCGCTGCCACCCACGACGTTGCGCGTGGAAAATCGCAAGCGACCCAGATTTCGCTGAAGGAAGAATCCAGTGTAGTTGCTGTGGTCACCTGAGAATGTATCGCGGCCGAAAATATGGATATCGTCCGGCGCATTGTCCGCCGCTCGAAACAGAATCGAGGCTGAAAAATCGCTTGTCCCAAAGTTGAAGTCCGTTGAATCCACCACACTCAGAACGGCATTTGAGTCTCCAAAATGAATGGCAGCTCGCCCACCAGGAGTCACGTGACGGAGATACTCCGGAGCAGCATTGGTACCGCTAATAGCATTGTTTGATCGGACCTTATCTGTCCACACCTCAATTAAATCCAAGTCGGCAGGGTTCGTAGCAAAATCGTCGTCGCCATCAGGATCAAATGCATCAACATGAAAGATAGGGTTGCTAGCGAACGTGGCAACATTAACAACTGCCGTATCAATTCCCGTGAGGCCTTGTGCGTCCGTGACACGAAGCCCGATCTGAAGCGACTGGCCCTCCGGAAATGCCGCAACGCTCAACTGCGGATTTGCACCAGCTGCATCGACGTTAAATGTGACGCCGTCGTAATCAAAATCCCATTCGTAGCTGACGATGTTGTTGTCGGGATCGGTCGATGCGGATCCGTCGAGGGTCACGGAACTTCCAGCCTGAACAGTGTACGGTCCTCCGGCAACGGCCGTAGGGGGCAGATTACCGAAGTTTGAAAAAGCCTGTATCTCGGCCGCCGTCAAAGATCGATTGAAATATTGCAGTTCATCGATTTGGCCGGAGTAGAATGATTCAATCGCGATGCTGCTGGTCGCGTGTCCCGTATCTGTGTGTGCAGCACCGATGCGGGCGTATGAATTGCCGGGAGCAAGTGAACCAACCGCAACCTCAGTCGAGTTTTCCAGCACGCCATCAACGTAAACGCTGAAAGTGTTGCGGTGTCGGGTCCCGGTGACATAGTGCCATTGGCCATCGGTGACCAATGTCGTGCTTTCGACGGTGGCACGCACCTCGAACGAATCACGCGCATCAAATCGAACTGCTCCGTTGTTGAGCCAAAGTCCAAACTGATTTGTACCTCCGTAGTTGTTGAACAGTGCTCTTGCACCAGAATTCACCGCGCCCGCGTCTGCTTTGATCCAGCCCCCAATGGAGAAGTCTCCATACCCAGGGCTGAATGTTCCGTCTTGTTTCAGGATATTAATGGCGCTGTTTCCGTCGAAAACAAACGCCTGCCCGTCATGCCCTGCCAGCAACTGCACAGATCCCTGTGCTGTTCCATCGTTGATACCGATGGAGTCGGTCAAGCCCGTTTCAGCCAGATAGGCAGCTGAAGCGTTCGGCAAGGGCTTGCCCACGCTGCCAGCCTGAACAATCTCAGCCAGTTCGGCCGGCGAAAGCGACCGTTTATAGAATGACAACTCATCCAGATTTCCATTGAGAAAATCCTCGACAGCATTGGGAGCTGTTTGGTGGTTGGTTGTGGTGTGCGTTGCTCCGATTCGAACGTAATAATTTGATCCAACGACGGAACCAACAGGCAGAGTTACAGGTTGCGAATCCAGCACGCCGTCCACATAGACCGAGAAATCATTGCCGCTTCGGACAGCCGCCACATGATGCCACTGCCCGTCGTCCAGGGGCGTTTGGCCGTCGACGCGAGCATATGTCGCAGTCGCGTCTCGCGCACCGAATGACAGTTTCTGATTCGAAACCCAAAGCCCATGGAATGCCTGCCCGCCGTAATTTGTGTAGACTGCGGCTTGTGTGGGCTGAGCGCCTGGCTGAATCTGAATCCAGCCTTCGATTGTGAAATCTCCCGCACCGGGGTTCAGCTCCCAGTCCTGTCGATAAATAGCAATGGCGTCATTGCCATCGAACTTGAACGCCTGCCCGACTTTGCCAGGCACAAACTCACGTTCGCCCTGGACTGTCCATGGTTCATTAACCCCGGCAATATCATCGAAACTGCCTTCCCCCGAGTACCACGCGTTCGGTTCCACGGCCGAAAGCAGGCACCGATCCTCAAGTAGCTGGACTGCGTTTTTTGCCGCGA
Organism: Planctomycetaceae bacterium; assembly: GCA_020426345.1. Taxonomy (GTDB): domain Bacteria; phylum Planctomycetota; class Planctomycetia; order Planctomycetales; family Planctomycetaceae; genus F1-80-MAGs062. The sequence continues at coordinate 2,126 of JAGQQE010000226.1, read as the reverse complement.
CGGCCGAACGCCTTGCTGGGCGGCGGCGATTGAGAACCCGCGTATTTGAATTCAGGGACGACAGTTGATGCCTGAGCCATTTCGAGAATTGCATGTTTTCAGCTACCAGCGAAAATCGAAGACAAAGCCAGCAATGCAGCGTTGAATACAGTACACGCTGCATTTGGCACCGTGTGTGTCCGAAATCGCCTGCTGATTCGCCCGACTGAAAATCGAGTTCTGGAAACATTTCCTATAAGTGGCGTGACAAACCGGAATTCAGTTCTGGGACGAGCCAACGATACCAATCTCCTACAGATGCTTTGCACTGAATGCAATTGCTGGCACCTGGTTGACTGAGGCTATCTCCCTGCCAGTGTTCATTGACGTTATGTCCTTTCGATCGTGCCCGTAAAGGCACTGCACAACAGCGGCTACTCTGAAGAAGTTTTTTTTCGTGCGGCAGCGATTCGGTTTCGAAGTTGAATCTCACTCAACCTGAATTCACGGCCGAATGCGAGATCGGGACGTTGTCGTATCAGGACATCACACTGCGTTGAGGCTTTGTCCAATAATTCTTCCGCCTCATCCAGTCGATTCTGCTCAAGACAGTAGACACTGTACTCTGTCAGAAACAAAACAACATCTACGCGAAGTAACGGATCTCCGTTGGCAGCCTCCAGCATTTCCGCGGACGTCCCAATGGCTTGCCTCCAGCATTTGTCTGCCTCTGTTGTGTCGCCTTCAGTTGTGGCGACCAGGGCTAATTCAGACCATGATCCGGCGATATGTCGCCACCGCTCAGGGTTTTCAGGGCTCAGACGCTTTGCTTCTTCAGCCAGGTCCAAAGCGTGACAAAGCGTTTCCTCTGCTGAGGCGACTTCATCCATTCGAATCATTTGCAATCCCAGCTTGCGCAGTATCGCTGCGTAGCAATCGGCGTAGTCAGGATTCGATGCGTCCCTGTCATATAACTCTGCGATATATTCCTTTGCTGTTTCATAGTGTCTTGCGGATTTCAGCATTTCGCCAAAACCAAACTCGATTTGACCGAGACGGATATGCGTTTGAAACAGGTCAAATGCCAGATCTTCCATTTTGTACCCAGCACGGTACAGCAACTGGAATTGAGTACTAATCGATGTGAGTAGATCTCTTGCATCCTCGGCTCTGCCAGATAACTCACGATATTCGACAAGAATGAACTGGCCCACATTTGCCAGGTATGTCATATCAGAACGGCTGAGTGAGTCTTCTCGCATTCGATCCTGTCGCCGTCGAAGGCGCTGGATAAACCCATTTCGAGCCTCTCCCGGGATCAGCGGATCTGTTTCTATTTCAAGGATGTAATTATCAAAATCCAGGATGTATGCATCTGCCAAACGCCTGACTTCTTCGGCCTCAACAGTGGCAATATTCGCAACTGATGCAGCGTGTAGTCCAAGTCCCCCAACTGCCAGCATCAATGCTAACAAGCAGATGGAAAGCCCGGCCAGTGCGGGTTGCCTTCGGACCCAAAGGCGCAGTTTCTCCATACGGCCTGTGCGGCGCGCTGTTATAGGTCGATAATCCAGAACGTTTTGCAAATCATTCCTAAACTCTGCGATGGTTGAATAGCGCCGCGTCGGATCAATCTGAAGTGCCTTTTCAATCACCGTGTGCAATGCCGCAGGGCAATTTGCTTCAGCCATGGTTAACCTTGAGGTCATTTCAAAACTTGATTGTAGAAACTTCAATGGCAGGGGATTTGCATATTAGCGGGAGCGAAAGGAGACGCTCTTATGTTGATTACCCTGTCCTCGTGGCCGCAACGACGTCGGCCGAATACGACAGGGTCCAGGACGGCCCCGAAGCCATTTGTCAGTGATTTACAGTGGAAAGTCATCCAGGATCTGTTTGCAGATCCGGACCCATCGCCATCAGGAGGTCGGCCACGAGTGGCTCCTCGCGCGTGCCTTGAGGGAATTCTCTGGGTGCTGAAGAACGGCGGTCGATGGCAGGATTTACCAGACCGATATCCGTCTCCGGCAACCTGCTGGCGGCGACACAGAGACTGGACCGAAGCCGGACTCATATTGAAAGCATGGGAACGGCTGGCTCGCATCATGGATCGGCGAAAGCTGCTGGATTGGTCGCAGGCAATGGGT
>JAGQQE010000225.1 GCA_020426345.1 Planctomycetaceae bacterium | reverse complement strand
CGGAAAAGATCGGTGAGAATCTGTCACCGCCTCAGTACATTCCTTACACGGACCGGATGGATTATCTGGCCGCGATGAACATGAATCTGGGCTTTGCTCTGACAGTTGAAAAACTGATCGGGATGGAGGTCTCCGAGAAGGCCGTTCATCTTCGGGTCCTGATTGCTGAACTCGGACGGATTGCCAGCCACCTTGTTGGAATGGGCGCTTATGGCCTGGATCTTGGCACGTTCAGCCCGTTCCTGTATGCATTCCGTGAGCGCGAGATTATTCTCGATCTTTTTGAAGAGGTTTGTGGGGCACGCCTGACGTGCAGCTACCTGACGGTTGGGGGCGCAACAAACGATTTGCCGGAAGAGATCATCATCCCGGAAGGTCTGGCCTCATTAACCATGCGTGATCCTTCGGAAAGCGTCCCGTTTCTGGAGGCCATTGAGCTCTTCCTGAAATGGCTGGAGCCCCGTATTCAGGAATACCATACGCTTTTGACCCGGAATGCCATCTTCATCAAGCGGACTGCCGGGATGGGCGTCCTGACACCGGAAACGGCGGTCAGTTACGGTTGTACAGGGCCCGTGCTTCGCGGCAGTGGAGTCGACTTCGATCTTCGCCGGGACGGTGAGCCGATCTACACGCGGATGTACGAGGGTTACGACTACGATGTGTGTGTCGCTCCGTTTACTGCCGCGCCACGTGAAGTTGTTCTGGGTGACAACTGGTGTCGGTTTTACGTGCGGATGATGGAGGTTGTTCAGTCAATCCGTCTGGTCCGTCAGGCGATCCCCAAATATAAGGCTGCCGCAGGAGGGTATCGCGAACCATTCAAGATGAGTCACAAATTGCCCAAGGATGAAGTCTATCTCGAAACGGAATGCCCTCGGGGTCAGATGGGCTTCTACGTTGTTGGCAATGGAGATGCGAACCCTCTTCGGGTCCGTGCAAAGAGCTCTTGCTTCTGTAACCTGTCGGTCACCGATCTGTTGTGCGAAGGTGTTCCGCTTGCGGACGTTCCGGCAATAGTTGGGTCACTGGACATCGTCATGGGTGAAATTGACCGCTAACTGTCCGTTGTTTAACGCTCCAGATTTCCTCTCGTGCGGGAATTCAATGGCCTGCCGGGTGTCGGGACTTGTCTGTCCTTTCAAAAATCGGGACATGCAAACGCAGCATGGCTGTAAACCGTCGTGTTTTGGTGTCTCCTGCTCGAGCCAGTCCCGTTTTTCAACAGGCTGTTTTCTCAGTTTGAGCGGAATTCTTCCTCCGGTTTGAGTTCTTGTGGGTCTTGCGACGGCATCGTTTCCATCCGTTGAAATGAAGCTAAAAAGACCGACGCATCCCGATAGCGGTTGTTTGCATCATCTTCGGTGATTGCTTTGTCTCTCTAAGAAGGGGGGACGTCTATCGAGAGTTGGGTTTTGGGTCTGCTTTAAGCAACTGCATCGCATCGATGGATGCATCGGTATGTGGATATTGCCCAATGATCTGGCGAAGGATTCGGTCTCGCAACTCTCCGGCCTCCATGTTGACTGCCCGCGCGAACATGTCGGTTGCAAGTTTTTCTTCCCGTGCCTGCAACCCAAGGTATTCTTCCAGAAGCTGTTTGCGGCGAGCTTCGCTCATCGTTGCTTTTACGTATTGAAACCGAAGAATGATCAGAGGCTTTGATGCATGAATCGTCTGTTCGAGCAATTGCGATTCTTTGCCCATGTTGACCAGCAGTTCCAGTGCGTCGGTGCGTCCTGTTCGCCATCGATACTGATGGATCAATATTGTGTAGCGTCCCATGGGGGCACCACGTTGAAGCCATCGGATGTTCTCTACAGGTTCGCTCGACTCTGCCTGAACATTCATGTCCACGTCCAGCTCTCCGTGGCATCTTGACTTGCGGTGTCCGTGAGAAATGTGTTCTCCCGAGGGAGTAATCACATGCAAATCCAGATCGTTCAGTGAATGCCACGACAAGGTGAACTGCACCTCACCAGTCTTTCCCCCGGCTCGGCGGACGCGGTCCTGAATTCCTTCGGCAATTCCCGGTACTGGTTCTGTACCCTCAGTCTGTCCGAACCCAAATTCAGAGAGGTCAATGCTCAGGCTGTCTTTTGCGGTGGAGATTTCTTCGCGGAATAGCTGAGTTGCCGAGGAAGCAGCTAGTTCAGCGAGCTGCGGGTCGACTTGATCCGAAGTCAGCTCGGTGTTGATCACAACCGGACTTGCCTGACCGGCATCAACATTAAAACCCGCTTCTATCTTCGTTGGCCGGTCCAGTCCCAGTGGATCAAGAATGATGAAGCTGGCGAGAAGAAGGAAAACGACGTGAAGTATCGCACTCGTCAGGACGCTGCCTGCAGTTCTTCGCGCATGGGGAGTTGATGTTGTTTCACTCCTTGCCGCGATAACGGGCAAATCAAGCGTGCCCTTTGTACTGAATGATTGGATTCGTGGCATTGCCAACACATCCCCAAAGTCACCAGGGGTGTTTGATACCTGTCGTTTGAATGGCTTCGTCAGTTGTTTCCTGCACATAGTAAACGGGAAATTCAGGGAATACATCCGCCTCGATCCGCGGGAACGCATGGATGACGGATCTGACAGTCATATGGTTGGCGTCAGACGCTCCTCGATAAAGGTCCGGCATTTCCGGGCTGGGTTATTGAGTCGACTGTGGAGTGCACGTAAATTCGGCGGCGAGTGAGCCCCGAAGACCTCGGGATTTGCTTCGTGGACCGCGGACTGCCAGAAATCGGCAAACGAATTCTGGCGATTCGGCGTATCCCAGCTATGGCAAAGGCCCCTGGCGATCCCGACGGACACGCAGGAATCACGTAGTTTCATGCTTTTTCGATATTTCTGGCCGGTGAAGACAGCGACATGAAAAACGAATCCGTGATCGAAATCCGGAACCTTTCCAAAATCTACCGCGACTTTTGGGGTCGAAAAAAAGTTCAGGCGGTCAAAAGTCTGAGTCTGGATGTCTATCGTGGGGAGGTCTTCGGTCTGCTGGGACCGAATGGCTCAGGCAAGACCACGACGATGAAGATGCTGCTGGGACTTCTTTTTCCAACTTCCGGTGAAATGCGGATTCTGGGCAAGCCAGCGTCGGACGTCAGCAAGAACGAAAAGATTGGTTACCTGCCTGAAGAGTCCTATTTGTATCGCTTCCTGAATGCGGATGAGACGCTGGATTTCTACGGGCGGCTTTTCAATATGTCGGCCACCGAGCGAGCAAAACGAGCTGACGAGCTGATCGAAATGGTCGGCCTGTCCAAGGCCCGCCGTCGACAGCTGAAAGAGTACTCGAAGGGTATGACCCGTCGTATTGGTCTGGCTCAGGCATTGATCAACAATCCTGAGCTTGTCCTTCTGGATGAGCCGACCAGCGGTCTTGACCCGATCGGGACTCGTGAAATGAAGGACCTGATTCTGAAGCTGAAAGCTGAAGGCAAGACGGTCATTATGTGCAGTCATCAGCTTGGTGATGTCCAGGATGTTTGTGATCGCATCGCAGTCTTGTTTCAGGGGGAGCTGAAAGTTCTGGGCCGGGTGGACGAGCTGCTTGAGATTCGTGATGAAATGCAGATCCGTACGGCCAACCTCAGTGATGAAGCGAAGGGCGAAATTGAAGCGGTGCTGAAGAAGCATAACCTTGCTGATCCCGTGTTTCAGCGTCCGCGTGCCGACCTGGAAGAACTGTTTCTTCGTACGGTTCGTGAGAGTGGTGAACGTCCGGGGCGTCGATTCACAACTGAAGAAATTGCAGCTGGCAGCGCGAACGCTGAGCAGCCGAGTGATGTGGCGAAGAATTAATTCGCTTGGCGTAGTTGGCTGGCGCACTGCAAAATCGTCGGCAACCTGAAGGCACTTTCGCTCATCGTTTGCACTTGAACGTTCGGAAATCCAGTTATGGACTTCAATCCTGTTGTCTTTGATAAGTACGCTTTTCAAGTGGCCCTGATTCAGTGGCTGAAGATTGTCGGCGGTTTATCATTAGTTGGACTTGCGATATCGCTGGTGCTGTCTGTCGCACGGAATGGTGCTTCCGGCTTGCCGGCATTTTTTCGGGGGCTCGCTGGTTTCCTCGAAGATTTGGGCTCTTTGTCGCCCAGGCGAATCTACGCGGTCACACTTCTGACGGTGAAAGAGGCCGTGCGGCGCAAGGCGCTGCTGGTGTTTGTGGTGTTTGCCGTCTTGTTGATGTTCGCCGGCTGGTTCATCTCAAATGCGAATGAACGGGCAGATCTGCAGGTCAACGTTCACATTACGTTCGTCCTGACTACGATTGCGTGGCTGATGTTGCCCCCCGTCATTTTCCTCAGTTGCTGGGGCATTCCGGAAGATATCCGGCTTCGGTCTCTGCACACGGTTGTTACAAAACCAGCCCGACGTATCGAAGTCGTGCTGGGGCGAATTCTTGGCTTCGGATCTGTGGCTGCGGTTGTGCTCGCGGTGATGGGCGTGATTGGTTACGTCTGGGTTCAGAGGCAGATTCCTGAAAATGTTCGGGATCGATTAACCTGCCGAGTGCCGGTTTTTGGCAACCTTTACTTTATCGACAACACCGGGCAGCCGTCTCGCGAAGGTATCAACACGGGGGATGTCTGGAAGTATCGGTCGTACATTCAGGGTAATAGTCGTGCTCGGGCTGTTTGGGTTTTCCAGGACATCCGCCCTGAAACCGTGGGGGACGATCTGGTTCTGGAATCTCGTTTCGAAGCCTTCCGTACCATTAAAGGTTCTGAAAAATCGATCCTGGAAGGCCTGGAGGCTCAGTACACTCTGGTAAGAAATCCTCGTGAGGAGGCTTTTGGAGGCCTTGCTCTCAGCGGAGCTGTGAAGGAAATTGCCGATGCATTGCGCGACGGTCAGTTCCGAAATGGTTCCGATAAGTTTACGGAGCTTGCCCAGAAGATTCGTACCTCGCACGAGGATATTCCGCTCGCGGATTATGCTGGTCTGGCGGCCGGAGCAAATCAAGCCTACATGGTTCTGGAGGCTTTCGACAAGGATCTGAAGCCACTCGCGGATCTGTTCGGGGAGCTGAGTGAGGCAACGACACAGTTGCGAGGTCAGTCTTCAGCGGCCGGTGACACGGTTTACACAAATATTGCGGACCGGTGCGACGATGTCGCGGGCTACCTCAGCGAGAACGTCGAAGACCTGCAGGAAAAGCTGCCGCGGCTTGAAGTACCGCTTCCGTCCTTCAGTGTTTCTGAGTTTCATGAAGGCGACAATGTTTCCCGGATTCCGCGAAAGATTACTGCTGTACCGGATTACGAAACGCTGGCTCGATTTCTCGCCGCGAAGATTGAAGAGTTGAATGAGAGTGGGAAACTCGTGGACGGGAATGGTTTGTCCGCCTCTTTAGTTGATGTCTTCACAGAGAACGATGCCGTCTCCATTTTGAATGCTGAGCTCCTCGAAAGCGTTCTGTCGGGGCAACTTGACGAAGGCACCCTGAAAATTGATGGTGGAAAACTTGCAGTGGCTGACGGACGCCGCTGGTTTGGTTTCTTTGATGATCTTGTTCGCCGCGAAATGCTCGGATCCCGGGATCCTGAGGGCTGGAAGATGGAATTCGATTTGTTCGAAGACCTGACCACCTCCAACAATCTTCGGATCGAGGTCTCGTGTCTGAATGATCAGATGTATCTTGGTATGGCCCGGCCCGACCTGTTTGTTCGTCTGCCGGACAGGCCATTTTTTGTGGGCTACTCCAAGGCGATCCTGACAACGGGCATCATGCTGATGCTGCTTGTGGTGATCGGCGTGACAGCAAGTTGTGTGGTGAAGGGGCCTGTTGCGGTGTTCTTCACATTCACGGTTTTCCTTGTTGGTCAGTTCTTTCATCAGTTCATGCTGCGGATCGTGGAAGGTAACGAACAGGGACTTGGGTTAGTGGAATCCGCCGCGTTGATTGTTCAGCACCGAAATCCGAGCGTCGGTATGAATGCTTCACAGGCGACTCAAAACTTTGTTCGTGGGGTCGACAGTGTCTCGACAGGTCTGTTGTCTGGTGCGAGCAGCATTATTCCTGACTTCAGCGTTTTTGGTACGGCCGCTCAGCATGTTGAAAAAGGTTTCGACGTGCCTCTCAATGTGTCGGTCTGGCCATCACTTGCTATTTTCTTTGCGTTCCTGATTCCCTGCGTCTTGCTGGCGGGGGCATTCCTGAAGTTCCGGGAGCTGGAATCGAAATAAATGAACAATCTCACATCAAGACAACGCAAGCTGCTGTATGCGGCTCTGATTTTGGTTCTGTTGCTCCCGATTGTGATTCTTGGTTCGCCAGCCTCGAAGGATGTTTCGGCGGATGACCAGACGGCGGCCGAGGGCAGTGGCGTTCTGGCCAAGCTTCGTGTCGAGAACGATCTGGGCGAGACAACCCTTGGCGATATTGATCCCTCCAGCGCCGCGATGAATCTTGTGCTGCTTGGGCTCCGAGGCCCTGCTGCGGGGTTGCTGCATCTTCAGGCGATGGATTATCAGGAGCGAAAGGACTGGGCGAAGCTTCGGGCAACCGTTGATTCGATCATTCGTTTGCAGCCACATTATGTTCAGATCTGGAAGTTTCAGGGCTGGAATCTGGCATTTAATGTTTCGCGCGAGTGGGACCGCGTCGATGACCGCTATTACTGGGTCAAGGAAGGAATCAAGTTCCTGCAGAAGGGGACTCGCCGAAATCAGACGGTAGCCATTCTGTTCCATGATGTCGGTGACTTTATCTCTCGCAAGATGTCGATTTCGGACGAGAAGAAATTCTTCCGACAGTATTTCCTCAGCGATCCGGATACGGATCGTTTCGATGGAGAAGCGGATCCGGAAATCAATGAGAGAGGCGTGGATAGTTTTCTTGTTTCGTATGACTGGTTCACGGCTGCGAACGAAAAGGATGACCTTTACGGCATGACCGGGATGACTCATGTCTTCTTTCGGCAGGGGCCAGCAAAGGCGAAATTGAACTACGCAGAGGCACGCCAGAAAGACGGTCTGTTCGATCAGGAAAATCGGTCGGCGTGGGAAGACGGTTATCGCGAATGGATGGAAGACTACGGGACCTACACATTCCTCGGTCTCAATGACTGGAAGTACAAGCTGAATTCGACACCCCAGGATCTCGCAGAGCTGGCACAGGAGAATGGTATTACTCTTGAAGAGCAGCGAAATCTCTGGGCTCGCAACCTCGACATGGTCCACTTCCGATTCTGGCGGGATTATGCGAATACAGAACGCGATGAAGAAACGATGGATGCCCACAAGACGCTGTTCGAGGCAAAGAAGGCCTATGCAGAAGGTCGTGGCTACGATTCCACAAATGCCGACGGCTCAAACGAAATCTCGGAAGCACAGAAGTTGCTCGAAGATGCAATGTCGAAGTGGGTACGAGTCTTTCAAAAGTACCCGAATATGCTGATCGACAACGAATCCTATATCGAAGAAGCGATGCTGGCGGTGTACTACTGGCGTGCAGTGCACGATACGAATGGAAAGACTCCGCCGGATGACTATCCGTTGCGAGAAATCTGGGATGCGAATCCTGATCGCAAGTCAGAGGTTCAGCGCGAATTCCTGATGGATACGATGCGCAGCAAGTAGCTCGGAATCGTCAACCACGAACAAAACAGCCTCTGATCATATTCTGGAGAGATGAAGTTGCCGGGCGGTCCGATTTTTGTTCGCGAAGCTTTAACAGCCCCGCGAAGGCCGAGTCACTATTTGATGCGGTCTGGATTCATCGGCGCGATGCTGGTGTTGTTTTACAGTATCCGTCAGGCAACGATCGGCTTTCAGGATGTTCAGTTCGCCGGAGACGTTGCTTCGTTCAGCAACCTGGTGTTCCAGTTGTTTGCTGTACTTCAGCTGACGCTTGGGATGTTCTTTGCCACTCTGTTCACTGCGTCGAATATCGCTCAGGAAAAAGACAGGCAAACACTCATCCTGTTGTTGATGACGGATATGCGCAACCATGAGCTTGCTCTTGGAAAGCTGATGTCGAGCCTGCTGGTGGTCGTCGTTCTTGTGGGTGCCTCGCTGCCCGTTTTCGCATCGCTGCGATTGCTGGGTGGAATAACCTGGTCCCAGATTATCTGGGTAGAGGCCATCATCGCGACAGCATCTCTGGCTGCCGGGACATGGGGCGGGATGGTCGCCTTCTGGCGAGAAAAAACATTTCAGACGCTGGCCATCAGTGTCCTTGGTGTTGTGATTTTTCTCTCTGTTGTTGAAGGTCTTGCGTCCGGAATCGGAGGCCCGACTGGCGCGCAAATCGGCCAACTGTCGCCTTACCGCAGTATGATGGCTGTTCTGAATCCAATGACGACGGTCCAAAGCGGGGTCGCGGAGGTGTCTGCTCTGTCGACGGTGGCAATACTCCTCGGATTGAGTGCCGGCCTCAGCGTTTACACGATTTTGCGTTTGAGGACCTGGAATCCCTCACAGCAACTCCGCCAGTCCGCACTGCAGTCAGTGGAAACTTCTGAAAGCAGCGAGGAAACAGTCGGGCAGGAACCGGTCCCGGCATCTCCACGGCATCATCGGACGGTTTGGAACAATCCGGTCATCTGGCGAGAAATGCGAACACGGGCGTATGGTCGCAAAGTTGGCTGGATCAAGTTGGTCTATGCCTTGCTGGTCGTGATGCTGGCATGGTCGACTTTGTCTGTTACCAGTCTGTCAGATCAGCAGGAATTGGTACTGGGAATGGTGGGCCCGGCTGCGTTCTCGTTTATTGGCGTAGGAATCATCAGCTTATTGTTGATGAATGCTCAGGCGGTGACGTCCATCACCAATGAACGCGACGGCAGAACGCTTGAGCCACTGCTGATAACAGACCTCAGCGCGAAGGAGTTCATGCTGGCGAAAATTGGAGGCGCGATGTGGAACGCTCGCGAGATGATCATTCTGCCACTGATCTTCCTCGTCACAATGGCGACGATGCAATCTGTCACAACCTTGTCCGTTGAGAATCTGGTTTATGTGATCGCGGCTTATCTGGTGCTCAGCCTCTTCGCAGTTTCACTGGGCCTGCATGCCGGACTGACCTATGACAATTCCCGGTCTGCCATTGGCAACAGCCTTGGAACAATGTTCTTCCTGTTCATAGGCATTTTCATTTTCATGCTGCTGCTTGTGGAAGCGAGATCGTCATTCTTCATTCAGATTCAAAGCTTCATTGTGTTTATTGGCTTTGGAAGTCTGGGTCTGTACAGCAGCCTGACACATAAGAATCCATCGAACGCTCTGACGCTGGCTTCCATGGTGCTGCCGTTCCTGACTTTCTATGGCATCACAGATTTTCTTCTGGGAGGCAGTCTTGGTGTCTGCTTCTGGATCTGCGTCGCCTATGGTTTTGCCTCGATCGCGATGCTCGTACCAGCGATGACCGACTTTGATGTAGCGCTGGGACGCAACACTCAGGATGTGGGCTAACTTAACTGTCCGTTCAAAAAACGGGACTGGCTCGAACTGGTGACCTGAAAACATGACGGTTTACCGCCGTCCAGCGTGCCTGCCCCGATTTTTCAACGGACAGTCACGAATCCTTTGTGCCGTCATCTGCAACTTGCGGGCAAGTTCCCCCCGCACAAAGTCCATTAAGGCTTTGCAAAGTTCCTGGGGGAGTGTCGGGTGAGTACTGGAAATTGAGGTTTGGGGGGCCCTCGTTAGTCCTGCAATTCGGGGATGGGATCGGTTGGCAGGATATCTGTCCCTTCCCAGTTAATTGTGTGCGCGTCTTCGTCATAGATCAGGATCCGATGAGCGCTGCCGGGGACGGGCTTTCGGCTGCTTGCAGGCAGGTACTTTCGATGCTGATCGACGATCGCTTTGAACTCCGGAACGCTCGCCAGGTTCTTCCATTCGTTTGGATCCTGTCGCATATCATAAAGTTCTTCAGAACCATCGGCATACTGAATGAATCGCCAGTCGCGTGATCGAATCCCGTGGTTGTCGTGATTGTGGGTTGTAATAGCAGGCCATTCTCGCGTAGCACTGGCATCGATGAGTTGCGGCCGGAGACTGTGACCTTCGAGGTCACTTCGCGGTGGCAGCTGGCACAGATCGATCAGCGTTGGATACATGTCGAGCAGTTCGGCTGGTTCTTCGCACCGGCCACCCTGCGCGACGCCAGGACCGGCAAAGATTAGCGGGACACGAGTGGATCGATCCCAGAGCGTGTTCTTGCCGGTAATCTGCTTCTCGCCCAGGTGCCATCCATGATCAGACCATAATACGACGATTGTGTTGTCCGCATGCCCGCCGTCTTCAAGCGCTTTCAGCACCCGTCCGATTTGATTATCCACGAAGCTGGTGCAGGCGAGATATGATCGCACCAGATTCTTCCATTGATTGTTTTGCACAAGAAACCGGTGTCGAGGCTCCGGAAGTTTCCAGTGCAAGTA
>JAGQQE010000224.1 GCA_020426345.1 Planctomycetaceae bacterium | reverse complement strand
TCGCTTGTGGACAGACTTGGCAGGCCGGTTAAGGAGGGTGTATCAAAGCGCAGGGTGCCAGAAGCAAAAGAAAAACGTGTGGCACCGAAAAGTCCTGGTGCTCGTTCCCGGAGATCCTCCGATGATGCAGGCAGAATCAGCGCATCTGCGATGACAAAAGGCAACAAGCCCGTTTCACTCAGGGATGTGAAGAGCATCCTTGGAAAACTGGGTGGAGGCTATGCCGGAACGGTTCACAGGAACAAGAAACTGCACGAGGTCTCGTTTAGCACGTTGCGGAAGTATCCCGGGATCAAGGATGCTGAGCGTCTTGCAACGCTGCCAAACGTGGATTGGTTCAGCGTGGGCGGAGAAAAACTGTCTGCTGAAAAGCTCCGCATTCTCCAGACGCTTATCATGGGCTGGTCTCAATTGCGAACACTCATTGCCACCGGAGTGACGGGTGGCTTTGCCGCCTGGATCTGCAGCCATGCGCCGCTTATGGATTCGCTGGAGAATCTGGAGCTGGATGGCACCGATGTGACAGACGCAGATCTGGAGGCGCTGAAGAACTGTTCCATGCTCAGGGAAATCAATCTGTCAAGCACCCGCGTCACAATCAAAGGTTTGACGTCTCTCACTCAGGTGCAATCGCTGCAGCGAGTGTCGATTTGTAATTGTGATCAGATCTCCATTGCAGATGCATCGAAGTTTGTCGTTCGACATCCAGGCAGATTCGATCTCAGCTTCATCAAGAACGAGGCAGCCATGGGGATGCAGTCCTCGACGGCTCAGGAAAAGTCGAGGCATCTGAAACAGAATGCGAGAGTCATTTCTGTATTCGAAAAATCCAGGAACGCCGGCCCCAATCGCTTTTTCGGCACGACTCTTGTTGTTGAGGCAATCCCGACCCCAGTTTCTTTGCAGGACATGGCGAATGAATGCTGCGTGGAAAAACTTGTCATCGGAAGTTACTACACGGGGGAAGTTAAGGGCTTAACAGGAGACGACTTCAAGTTTCTGCTGACAGCCTGGCCTGATCTGCGCGAACTGCAAATTGCAAAGATTCCGGACAGCGAAGGCGTACTGAAGGAAACGATCAGCCGTCTCAAACAGCTTCGAAAGCTGGAATTGATAAACACTCCTTGTGGAGATACCGTTTTGCCAGCGATTGCGACGCTGAAGAATCTTGTTCAACTGGAACTTCACGGAACGCGGATTACGGGTGCTGGATTGCGTCTGCTGTCAAAGCTGTCGAAATTACGCTGGTTGGGTCTGGTCGGCAATCCGAATCTGAAGCCGGACGATGTTGACAAATTCCGCGAACTTACCGTGGGGAAAATGTGGATTGATTTTCAGAAGTGACGCCGTTGCACTGGTCCTGATTGCAAATCCAGCCAGTTAAACACACCGGAGAAGTCATCCATTTTGTTCTTCAATCTCCATCAGTCGAAGCCGCAGTGCCGGCAGATTGATCCGCGCTTTCGGATGTTTGTGAAGGCACTGTAGACACAGTTTTCTGAGTGAGATGAATGTGTCTGTTTCGTGTTTCGCTAACTCTTTCGGGTAAGCCAGCATTTGGATCCAGGGAGGAGCAGAAACGATCTGCGAAAATACATCTGCGGGTTTGTCGCCCGAGAATGGAGGTTTCGTTGTGAGCATTGCATGGAGAACTGCGCCCAGGCCGTAGACGTCCGTCTGATGACTGATGTCGCCAAAAACAGGATCAATCTGTTCTGGTGCCATCCAGAAAACCGTACCGACAATTTCGTCTTCGCAATGCATTCCGGCCATATGGCAAAGGCCAAAATCTGAAACCAGGGCCATGTTGTTCTCAGAGATCAGCACATTGTCGGGTTTGAGATCACAATGGACGACTCCCGCAGAATGCACCGCCAGCATGGCTTCGACCAGTTGTTTCATCCACTGAATGGCCGCCGAAAGGTTTGGTGGTGCTGTCATCAGAATGCGGGCCAGTGTTGTATGTTTCACATACGGCATCACGAGATACCAGATCCCTGAGGGTGTTTGTCCAACAGATCGTGAACAAAGAATTCCATCATTCTGTATCTGTTGACCAACGCGGGCTTCGTTGAGTAACCGAGCTGACATTGCTTCGTTGAACTGAAAGCGACGATGCAGGAATTTGACGGCCAGTAGTTCGTTGGTCGAACGCAATCGAGCCTGAAAGACTTTCCCCATACCGCCCCGGCCAATGAGTCTCTCCAGTATAAAGTCGCTGTACTTCACTGGTGTTGGGCCGCTGGTTTCGGAAGTACTTTTCCTGAGAGCTGGTTGTGTCTGCAGGCTGTACTGGGAGATTTCCTTCGTTTGCGAATTCCCTGCCAGGACGCGAATGGTGCTGGTACCGCTTTCAGCCTGCCGAATCGTGAGTTGCTTGGTTATGCCATCAAGGATGCGTCGAACCGTTCGCTCGGAGAGCTCTGTTTCTCGCGCGATCGCGTCAATGAGTTCTCCCTGCAGTCGCAATTCCACGACTCGACGATGCGATGCTGGCAGGGCTGCCAGCAAGGCTTCGACCTCATCAGCCATTGCGACAGCTTCTTCGGGGGATGGCGATTCACTGACAATCAAATCAACAGATTTGGTGTCGACTAATCCACCACACTCGCGGGCCATCGAACGCCGCTCTGCATTGTGATGCGCTGCCGAACGATAAAGTTTTCGCAACGTGATCGTAGCCAGAAGGGACCAAATCTGCCCGGATTCGCTGATGCAGAACTTTCCTTCTCTTGAGCGAATAAAGAAGCTGCGCCAGGCAGACATCACGACATCTTCCGGATCGATTCGCTGTTGCAGTCGTGCGGACATTCTGGTTCGTGCGAGCCGACAGAGTCGCGTCAGATAGCGCTCAAACAGTTCCGTCGTTGAATCCGCGTCTCCTTCGGTCATCTGACGAAACATCAGCGCTGAATTGTCCAGTGCATCGGTCATCAGATTGCAGGTCTCTCCAGTTGAAGGCGCAGACTCTTTGTTGTCGCCTCCGTCTATTCACGCGTGACGAATTCATCCAGGTTCATCAGGATGTTACACGTCAGGGTCCATGCTGCCAGTTGTTCAGGTGGGATATTCGCCGGTACGGGAGATTCGCCCTGCTGTATGACTTCTCTTGCGGCATTCGGTTCGTTGCTGAATCGAGTGAGATCCTCGTTCAAACCCTGCAACAGCACCGATGATTCGTGTGATGTTGGCGCACGGCCGGTGATGATGCGAAACCCGTAAGTCATTCGGTCTGAGGCTGAATCGCCACCTTCCGTAATGATACGCGTTGCAAGCGCCCGTGCTGCTTCCACGAAGGTCACTTCGTTCAAAAGGGCCAGCGCCTGAAGCGGGGTGTTGGTCCGAGATCGCTTGATGGTGCAAACTTCTCTGTTCGGGGCATCGAAAAGCAACATCGTCGGCGGTGCAGCAGTACGTTTCCAGATGGTGTAAAGCGTGCGGCGGTACAGACCTTCGCCAGTGTCATGTTTGTAGCCGCGCAGATTGCCGTATTTGCTGGTTTCGTCCCAGACACCCTCGGGCATGTAAGGACGCACGCTGGGACCACCGATCCTGTCAACCAGCAATCCGCTGACGAAGAGGGCCTGGTCCCGCAGTAATTCTCCGGTCAGGCGGAATCGAGATGCGCGGGACAGCCATCGGTTTTCCGGGTCCGATGCGATTTGCTTCTCTGAAACGACTGAAGACTGCCGGTAGGTGTGGCTCATCAGAATCAGTTTCTGAAGCGCCTTCATGTCCCACGTATGCGCCTTCCTGCCAGCGACAGCGGGAAGCATTGTGGGTTGCATGAATTCAACGGCGAGCCAGTCGAGTAGTTCAGGGTGGCTGGGGAATTCGGACTGCGATCCAAAATTTTCCGTCGTCTTGACGATTCCGGTACCGAAGAACCTCTCCCATTCCCGATTGACCCAGACTCGTGCGGTCAGTGGGTTATCCTCACTGACGATCCATCTGGCGAGTCCCAGCCGATTGGCGGGTTCGCCTTCAGGAAGTGGAGGAAGGAATGACGGAAGCCTGCGTTCTACCTTTTCTGCTGGCTGATCATATTCGCCGCGTACAAGCACAAAGGCATCTCTGGGTTGACTGCGTTCTTTCATCACCATCGTGGTGGGAAGGCTCTCCCGATAATCCGTCACTTGTTTTTCCGCCGCTTTTACTGCGGCTTCTGCTTTGCCGACAGGGCTGGCTGAACTTGATTGAAAGAACTTCAGCAACGCAGCCGTCTGTTGCGCCGTGCGCTGGGATCGGAACGTGGCAAGAATCGCGCGAATTTCCGGAGCCAGATTGCTGCCGGTGGGAGCCAACAGAGATGGGTCGACCTGACTGACGAAGATTCTGAATCGGCCAACATTGTGATCGGCATAGGGTGACTGGTGCCGCATTTGGATATGCAGAGTGGCATTGGCAGGTACGCTGACCGGCTGAGCCAGAGCGAACATGAGGCGACGATTCAGTCGTTTCGTCGGATCGTTTCCATCAACAGCCCATCCCTTCCTCGCGGGCTGCGGAGAACCCTTTGTCACGGGCCTGGTAATCACGGAAGTCGCTGCCCACGAGGGTTGTTCGTAGTCTGCCGCGGCACGGGACACATTCAGGGGGAGCGGTTTTTTGAGTGTTGGGGCGGAGAGTTCAGCAACAACATCCGTCAGAACAAAATTCCCATTCGATCCCCGGCCAAGGCTCTTGTTAGGCAGTCTTTCGTCAGGGATCACTTCCAGCATGAAACCTGTCAGCGATTGCCCTTCCGCCAATGCATCTGAAAGCGGGATATCGATTTCGTAGGTATCGCGCGGCGGGTTCTTTCCCGTCGCCAGAAACGAACCATCGTCCAGCCCCTGGAATTCTGCGCCGCCGACGGAAATCACCTTGGAAGGAGATTGAAGTTGCCAGATGTCCGGTTGATTCAATTGATCGGCCATTGATTGTTCCCAGACCTCCAGTGCTTTCGGCAACTGGGATTCCGCATCTTTCAGCATCGCTTTGGCTTTGCTGAGATTCTGATGCAGACGAGCGATCTGTGCTTCTGATTCCGGTGTGGTCAGGGTCAGCAGGGGCGGCGTGTTTTCTCCATTTTTCCCAAGGGGAGCAAGAACGCCGCTTTCGTCATTCGAATTGAAGAATGCAAACAGCTGATAGAATTCTCGCTGAGAAATCGGGTCGTACTTGTGGTCGTGGCAACGGCAGCAGTTTAAAGTCAGGCCCATCCAGGTCAGCCCCGTCGTTTCCACGCGATCAATGACAGTTTCGACGAACCACTCTGCTTCAATTCTGCCCCCTTCGCCGTTCAGGCGATGATTGCGATTGAAACCTGTTGCGATGATTTGCTCCTGCGTGGCGTCCGGCAACATATCGCCGGCAAGCTGCTCAATGGTGAATTGGTCGAATGGCTTGTTGCTGTTGTAGGCATCAATCACCCAGTCCCGCCACGCCCAGATATCACGACTTCCGTCGCTTTGGAAACCATTGCTGTCTGCATACCTCGCGTAGTCCAGCCATGAAATGGCCATACGTTCGCCATAGGCGGGCGAGGTCAGATAGCGATCGACCATGGATTCATAGGCATTCGGTGACTTATCGCTGAGATAAGCCTCTACCTGTTCCGGGGTTGGCGGCAGACCGGTCAGATCCAGCGCGACACGACGAATCAGTTTGATACGATCTGCCTCAGGCGAATGTTTCAGGCCGACTTCCGCGAGCTTTTGCTGAACAAACCGATCGATGGGATTTGCAGAATCGTTTACCTGGAGTTCGCGGTTGGTTGATGCTACGTTTGGGATGTCCGGCCGATCAGGGCGTTGAAATGCCCAGTGTCCCTGGTATTCCGCTCCGTTCTGAATCCATCGTTGCAACAGGGCAACCTGTTCGCTGCTGACCTGTTTGCCCGTGTCCGCGGGCGGCATCCGCAAATCCGGATCTGCAGAAAGGATTCTCTGCATCAACGCACTTTTCTCTGGCTTTCCGGGCACGATGGCAGCATCGCCGGATTCGGCAATGGCCGTCGCGCCCTCGAACTGATCCAGTCGCAGTCCAGCCGCCCTCTTGTTTTCGTCGGGGCCATGGCAGGTAAAGCAGTTCTCGGAGAGTATGGGCTTTATATCGCGGTTGAAGCGAATGTCCTTTTCCGCACCTGATGCAATAGCTGAGCAGATCATGGAAAGGGTGCAGAGGATGCATCCGCGTTTTGTGTTTTTCCACTTATTCATTTGTTCGTTGTCCCTGTAAGGTCATCGACAGTTCTTCGATGCTCCAGGAATCATCCTGTTCACCAATTGATTCTTCTCCGGAATCCTGCACGTTCAGGCTGCTGACTGAGATTTCAAGATACAGAACGCCACTGCGAATTGACTTTTGAATCGATTCGTCGTTGAAGTCGATATCAAAGGAGCCGACGGGGCTCTTCAGGACAGAGATTTCCTGGAAGGCACCGGGTTCGCCAGCTGAGAACTGGACTGTGCGCGAACCTGCACGAAGACGGATGTGAAGTTGACCATCCTGAAGGGCAAACGGCCTGCAAACTTTCGGGATTTCGAATTGAAGTCGGACGATTCCGTCGCGTTCACTGCCTTCCAGATTCCAGCGGCGCCGCGCAGAATCGAAGGCGGAACTGAGGTTTCCGTCGTCATTCTGGACCGCGCGATAAGACAGAAAGCCTGGCGGAATCATGAAGGTCTTCCCGATCTCTGGTTGTTCCAGGCGGATGGGCTGCACCACGAGCAACTGTTCTTCCTGACGCATATCATCCCCGCCGATTTTTACCCCGGAAGGTTCGGCGTTTGCCCAATATAAAATTGCCGGCTCTTCGGGGAAGGCCTCTGCCTGCCCTTCGGGGTTGATGATGTTTTCGTAGACGGAAGAATGCTGTCGCTGTTCATCCGTCATCAATGTGGATTCGAAAAACGTACCCGGCGCAAGGAATGCGCGGGACGTGATGGAAAAACGGCCGTCTTCGGAAACAGTTGCGGACTGGATTCCGGAAACGGTTCCGGCGAACAACGCGTCACGGGGATTCGTCAGGCCAGCCAGTTGTATCCGGCCTTCAACACCCTGTTCGGTAAAGGTTGCGACGGCATCCATCGGTTCCGGAATCAGGCGTGTGTTGCGAACCTGCAGAGTTGTCAGGCCAACGGATCGATTGAGTTGTTTCCATTCGTTGGTTCGTTTTCCATTCCAGATCAAACGACGATAACTGCGGTCAATATCGCCGGGGGGTGGCGCCAGGATGGACCCTCGTGACGCTGTCACGGCAAGATTGCCGCTATCTGGCATGTAAATCGTAGCCAGGCCATCGCTCACCAGTTTTATCTGACCAGGAACGGCATTGATGATCTGTGTTTGCACTGAAGTCGGCGGAGCACTGCCGGAGATTTGCAGACCTTTTTGCATTGCGGGGATTGCCATCAGGATGGCCAGTAGCGGCGTGACCCAGATGAGTCGTTCACCGCGATGAGACTTGATCACAATCAGGCCGGCCGCCAGAAGGATTGTCGGAAATCCAAGTGTCAGCAGGATCGCAAACCATCGCGAAGGAATGGTGTAGCCAATGCGAGATGCGGCCTGTGCGGCGATGAGTTTTGCATTCAGTTGCGGGGGCTCAATAGGGCCAAAGAACGAATTCTGAATACGGCGCATGGATGGGATAAATTCCACCGGCGATTCGTTCGAGCCTTTGCGTTCGCGTTCGGTGTAAAAGACATCCGGAGAAATGGTTGTGACGACAACGGTCCCTTCTCCGAATGGAAGACGAAACGCGACCGGCCATCCATCCACGGTCCAGACCATTTCACCTCGATCGGCAACAACCCGGATGTAGGATCGGGGTTCATCGAATTCCCGAATCACTTCCCGAACGGGATATCCGTCTTTGCGGTAGTCGGGGTTAATATCCAGCTTGATGGTGTTTGCAGAGGTCTGTCCAACAACAGAAAAGGGAAAGGCATCTCCCAGCAACGCTTCAACGGATTCCGGGCCTGTTTGATCGAGACACAGCCACAGACGACCGCCACGCTGAACCCACAGGCGAATCGCTTCGCAGACTTCAGGTTGTTCGGTGAGTTCGTTACTGGAGACAATCAATTGTGACACCGCATCCAGCGATTCGGCATGGCCTGTCAATTCTCGGGGAACGAGGCTGACGACCGTCTTACTGACGGACGGTTGTCCGTGCTGCATAGCAAACATCAGTTGCTGCGCGCGTACGTTTTGTTCGTCGGGGATGCTGGTGGATGTCAGCCATGCCATCATTCCCCTGCCAGACGCTCGGACAAGTGCGTTGTAACTGGGGACGACCTCATTATCAGCGCTGCGTCGTGTTACAACACCGTCATCATCGCCGCCCGGAAAAATCAGGTAAGGGAAGTCAAGGTTTCCTTCCAGCCCGGAACTTATCCATACCGGAAAAGAAATTTCGGAAGACGTCCCTGCCGGCATCCGGATCTTTCGGCCGAACTGCAGGCCGTTGCCATTCGGCGGAGTCACCAGCAGCAGGAAGTCCTGCTCAACAGTTTCCGTATTGTGGACAGTCGCTTTGACCATTCCCCATCGATCGCTCATGTAGCGGCCGATGCCTCCGGAAGTGATTCTGGCTGGCGATTCGCCGTAACAGAAAGCCGGAAGGCAAGTAAAAACCAGCATCACTGCCGCAGGAAGCATTCGTTTTGATAGCTCAGGCCGAGAGGGCGAGGAAGGCTGGAAAGGAATGTTTGTGAAAGTCATTCTTATGCTTACTTGACGGTGAAACTGGCAGGAAATGCCTGCAGCAGGCAATGCTGGGGAGCAGGTGTCGCTGAATTACCCCTGCATTGGAAGCTGGAGTGTCTTTTTTTGTCCGTTTCGCAGAATTGTTACACGGACAGATTCGCCTGCTTTCTTTTCGGTGCAGCCATAGAGCATGAGGTCCGTTTCGGTGAGCAGGTCGTCGCGTTGATCGACCTGAATGATGACGTCGTCGACACGGAAGCCCGCCTTCTTCGCTGTTGCGTGAGCCCCGTATTGTCCAACGTGCGTCACTTTCAATGCCATCTTGCCATTCGCCAGATTCAGACGACTGCGTTCGGTGCTTTCAACCGTGGCCAGCCTCATGCCCCCTGTTGCCATCCGACGCAGTCCCCACGAACTGACTCGCCAGGAAATATCTCCCATTCGGCGCCAGTGTTGTGGCAGGCTGAGCGTGAGATTCACTGGTTTTCCACCGCGATTCACGGTTGCTGAAACCATACCACCTTCTGGTGGAACCGAATGCAGAACCCATTGAACATCGGCAATGGAAAGTATGGGCTGATTATTCAGCGAAACAATGTCGTCGTTTGCCTGAAATCCAGCGGCCTCTGCCAGTGACGAAGGCTCAACAGATTTGACTTCGGACTTGACTTCGGGATTCAGGATCAGACCAATCGACTTGGGATGTGGATAAGGAAACAGGACTGATTCGGGGATCGGTTCGCCGGTTGCTCGGTAATGATCGCGAATGGCATCACCAATCTGGTGACAGTGAATGCAGCTCTTTACCACATCGCCCTTGTAGTTCAGCGAATCGGTGAATCGATCCTTCAGCGAAGGGAACTTCTCCGGGCTTGCGAACAATGGAGCTGGTCCGGTCTTACCAGTCAGTGAGGATTTGTTTGCGGGGTAATCGGCATGGAGTGCAAGCGCGCCCTTTAATGCTTCTGCCAGGCCCGGCAGAGAGACGTCGCCAAACCATTCAGTGCGATGCGAACGCGTCCCGAAGCGACCATAGATCGTCTTGTCGGCATTCAGCATGAATACAGCGAATGACTGGTCTGTATCGTACTGGAAGACCGACAGGTCGAGCCCGTTTGTGGATACCTGACGAACACAGACAAATTTTTCCAGCAAGGGGCGAATGACGGGGTCCTGATCAACAAGTTCGTCATCCAGTTTCACGCATTCTTCGCACGGCAGGCAACGCAGAACAACCAGGATTGGTTTGCCCGTTTGCTTTGCCTGCTGAAATGCGGCTGGAAGATCGTTGTATATCCAGAAACCTTCTTCAGTGACGCGTGCTTTGTCCTCGCGCACTTTTTCTTCGCGCGACTTCTTTTGAGCTGACACTTCAGATGTCAGGCTCAGGATCAGTACGAAAGCGAGCAGAATTCGATGCATCACAGCATCCTCCAAAGCACAGAATTTTGCAGGACGACGAACAATCTTGTCGGCCAAGGATCTACATGCTGCCGACCTGAAGGTGAATTGGCAAGGCTGGCAGACTGGTTTGGACCGTCCAGCGATGTGGTTTACTGGAATCGCGTCTTCACGGTGGAATGCTCTCGGGAGTGCTCTCATCAGGCAAACCGGGGCGATTCTTCGACGGATTCTGATCCGACAGAGTCCACTGTGAGTTCCGAAGAAGTCGGCTGCAAGGCTCGCGGAAAACGGAGGAT
>JAGQQE010000223.1 GCA_020426345.1 Planctomycetaceae bacterium | reverse complement strand
GACAGTCCCGGGGCACCGCAGAGTCGTTCATCTCGAATTCGCGGCCTTCGATTTGCCGAGTCCACTGCAATGGCAGTATCGGATTCCCTGCCGTTGATGCTGCGTCGAACACTTGATCCTCAGGTATCGATAAGGGGGGAAGAGAATTTCCGGCGATGAACAGGTGAGGTGGTTGGGACGTGCTTCAGGTCAGGAAGATCAGCCCTCCAATGACACTGGCGGCTATCGCAGCCATCAGAACGGCTCCGGCAGCAACATCTTTGCATCTCCCAATGGCATCATTGAATTCCGGCGACACCACGTCCGCCAGAATTTCAACCGCTGTGTTCAGCGCCTCTGCAATCCATACGATCGCGATGGCCAGGACCAGTAAAGCCCATTGCGATGGTGTCATAACTTTGATCAGGCCCAGCAGAATGACAAGCCCGGTCGCAGTGACATGGATCCACGCGTTGTGCTGTGTCTGAATCAGCACAAACACTCCTCGAATGGCATACCCAAAACTCCGGATGCGATTGCCAAATGAGAATCGTTTGCTCACGTGTTTGCTCGCCCGATATCAGCCTGCACATGAAATGCCCTGAAAACACAGGAGTTCAGTCATCCATCGTTCAGTCATCCGCAGATCCGGAATTCCAGCCATTCAGCTCGTCGACCAATCGAGGAGCAAGACTGATGCCAACGGTCTTCCGTGTCAGGAACACGACGCCGTCGATCAGTGAAACCTCTCGCAGTGTCTTCGGCAGATCGTCGTCTTCTTTTCGCTTTTCAGCAATCTCGCTCACTTCAACTCGTTCCGCTTTGCGCGACACGATTCGAATCACGTGAGCACATCCCGGAATATTCAGTTCCTTCAACTGCTGAATACGATGAAACACATACCAGGCCGCGCAGAGCATGCGTTGTGGAAGGGCCAGCAGACCAAGCAAACGCTCCACCCACGTCTGATCGGAATCGATGCTGCCGAGTGCAAATGTCCAGACAGCTCCCATGGCCGGAGCCACATGCAGTGTCAACTGCGTTTCGCCAATGTCTGCCGTATGCTGTTTGTCGCCAATGTTCCCTGGAACGCGTAACCATGTGACAAACAGGACGGTTCCAAGGATCCCAAGTGTAATCATCCAGGAAAGAAAACCATTGCTGATGAATCCTGTCGTGATAATCCATCGGACAAGGAATGCCTCCATCATAAAGGCTCCGGCACCCCCCAATCCCATGATTGTAACAGCCACCGTGGCGAGCCGCGTTTGTGTAATGACTCGCTTCGCCAGCCATTGGCGGTAGTCTTCTTTGTTCATGTCAAACTCTGTTTAGTCTCGAAGAGACGATTTCGGTCAATCCAGGTTGCGCTCTGCGTTCGGCAGGGCGGTGTCTTTGCAGGCTCTGCGCCAGTGTACCGTAAAGAAGGAACCGTTGCCGAATGCCAGCGGTCAACCTTTCGGGTTAGGCAAACCTGATCCCCGTTTCCGGAGCGTTTGGACAGATAAGGCAACATCTGCCGATATTGACCCTGATTCCATACTGGTCAGACAGGATGCTGCCCATGCCCAAAGTCGAACTGCCCGAACGTCGCAAGGATGCTGAAACGGAAACACCGTCCACGTCCGCTGCGCCTGCTGCCCCGTCGACAGTCAGGAGAAGCCGCGCGGGAAGGCGTTGGTTGATCCGATTATGCGCTCTGTGCCTGGCAATCTTTATCCTGCTGCCAACGCTGCTCAGCATTTTTGGGCAAATTCCCGGACTGATTTCGAAAGTGCATCCACGGCTGGCGGAGACACTTCAGTTTCGCACGATTCAGCTTCACTGGTGGTCGGCCATTGAAATCAAGGGCCTGCGTATTCGTGATGTGACCGCGAATGCCCCGGAAGATGATTCGTCCGCTGATGTACCCGGCGACGACAACTCAACATATGGCCCTGACGGATTGCCGGATGGTCGTTACGTCTTTAGTTCTGAAGTTGTCACAAGTCGCGAACCGCTGTGGAGAGTAGCCCTGCAAATGGGGCGCGGCGTAGAACTGCGATTTCAGCAACCCGTCCTGAATCTCGTTGTCCGGGACGATGGTTCCAATCTGCAAAAGACGCTGCAGCATATCAGTGGTTCCAGCGGCGTCAGTCACGAATCCTTCCCCGTGCGTGTGATCTTTGAAGACGGGACTGCCTTTGTTCAGTCGGTGGCAAGCGACGTGCCGGGATTGCAAACGGGCGACGCGGTCAACAGCAAGACAACTTCGCCGACAGAATCGACACGCGTAACGAACATCAACGGAGTCTTCTCCACGCTTGATTCGACGTTCGCGCTGCCGGAGTTGCAGCTGGAAGCCTGCATCAATGTCCCCGAAAATTCAGAAGCAGGTGGCAGCATTGACCATGCCCTGTCATCCGCTTCGCAGTTGAATCCTCGTCTGGCGGCGAACCTTGATGATCTGACAGCAGACTTCACGCTGTCGCCTCTGATCGATCCACAGGGTGAGTTTGATAAGTCGGCTTTGTTTGGGCAGCAGGACGGCGTATCGCCTGATGGACCCACAAACGCAGGATCCAGGCTGCGCATTCAGATCACCGGTTCGGATACCGTCAACAGCCGCCAGTCGGCTGGTTCCGGCGGGGACAACACCAACACCAACACCAACGCCAATAGCCGACAGCGCTTAAGCGTTGCCGCGCGCGAACTGGATCTGAGGGTGGTTCAGCCACTGCTGAGCTACCTGGTTCCGGACCTTCTTTGCGATGGGCAGGTCTCATGTGATGTCCAGGCAGAGCTTGGCGGACACAGAATCGCAGACGGGCTTGTGGGCCGGTTCCTCTTACAGGGCCAGAACATCCGGCTTCGCCAGAACACCTGGGCAGCAGGCGAATGGCTTGATCTCGGTAACACGTCGGGTTCTGGTGCGGGCGCATTTGCTGTTGACGGGCTGCTGCTGAAAGACATTACTCTTCAGTCAGATATCGTTTCCCTGCGTGGCAATGGAGAATTGCGGCATGCGGCAGATGAGAGCGCAACTGCAGGGGACAGCCAGTCATCCGCACCGAACCAGTCGGCAGAACTGCAGGGATCGGTTGATGTCGCTGGAGTGACCCGGATGCTTCGTTCGACACTTGCCTTGCGAAACGACGTTCAGATTCAGGCGGGTCAGCTGGTTTTCAGTTTGAACGGTGAAGTTGTTGGGGATGCCGCAGGCGAAACGGACCACGCGGCGAGTTCGCTGGCTCGATGGCAGGCTTCAATTCGACACGAAGGAATTCAGGCGACGCAGGCAGGCAAGTCCATCAGTCTTGATCCTTCGCTGCGCATTGATGCTGTCGGACCATTGGAGTCAGGACTTCCTGTTGTGCGGCAGTCTCGCCTGACAGGTGCCTTCGGATCGCTGGATCTGAGCCCCGGTGAAGGTTTCTGGCAGATTGCCGGCAACGTTCAGCCGGATTTGCTCTGGCAGCAGATCCAGCAGTTTGTGCAATTGCCCCGGCCCGGAATCCGGGGCGGCATGTCTGTGCAGGCTCGCATTGGTCATCAATCGGATCGCATCACGCTTTCAGGATTGCAGCTCAACAGTTCCGATTTGAAGGTCAGCAGCAGTCAGTTGACGGTGTTTCCGCAAAACCCCGTTCCGCAAATGTTTGACGGCAGCGTACACCTGAAAGGCACCGGCTCGGCAATTCGGACACTGATCGCGCCGTGGCACTCGGCAACATGGCTGGCGGAATACGCAGATGTCACCGTTGAGCTTGCAGCGCAGCCTCAAAAGGCCATTCAGTTACAGGCTCGCATACAGCCCATTCCGGCTGCAGCGGCAGTGGGGACGCCTGTTCGTTCGGTTTCGGCCAGAAGAACGCCGACAGTCAGCACAGCGAAAGAAGTGTCGACCTTTCAGATTGATGAAGCGATCATCGATCTTCAGCTTCAGAACATGACGGGGCTGGACGTGCTGGATGTCAGAAGCGGCCGGTTGTTGCTTCCGGGCATCGTCGCTCAGTTCAAGGGGACGGTCAGCACCATCAGTGACCTGGTTGTCGTTGACCTGACCGCAGAAACCGAATACGACCTGAATGCGTTGTGCAACCGCCTTCTGCCAGAGGACACCCCGATCAGGCTGAATGGCCGTGGGCGAGATATCTGGAAAATCACGGGAGCACCCGCCGTTCTGTCGGCGGAGACTTATGCTGCAAATGCCGGAACCACAAGGAACGTTTCTTTGCCCGCAGGTGTCGGTCCATTGCAGGCCGTCGGAGGAATTACATGGCAGTCCGGTCGTGCCTGGGGACTGGCACTTGGAAGCAGCCAGGTCAAAGCGACACTGGAAAACGGGATCGTGCGGACAGAACCTATTGAATGTGCGGTTAATTCCGGAAGCCTTACCGTGATGCCACTTTACGATCTGATTCATGATCGCGTTCAGATGGCCACGGGCAGCCGAATAGAGAATCTGCCGATCACGCCGGAATTATGTCGTCAGTGGCTCGGTTATCTGGCACCAATGATGGCGGATTCCGCGAACGTGTCGGGAGAAGTATCGGCTCGCGTGGAACGATTTGATTACCACCTGAATCAACCCGAAGTGTCAGACATCGCTGCAACCATCAGTATTCACCACGCAGAAGCTGCACCCGGGGCTTCTCTGCAGTCACTTCTGGAGACACTGGACGTCATCCGGCGACTTGGTAAATCGGATCGCAGTTCACTGGTGCGTTCGGTCGTTCTGCCCCAGCAACAGATTCCGATCGCGCTGCGACAGGGTGTGGTAACACATCAGGGACTGATTATTGAACTGTCCGGCTATCGCGCTCAGACAAGTGGTGCCGTCGGTCTGAATCGTCAGTTGCAAATTATGCTGGACGTTCCGCTCGAAAAAGCAACGGGCGGAAACGACTTTCGCAGTATTCGCATTCCGGTTCGCGGGACGATTGATTCGCCACAGCCGGACACAGCCGGACTGCTGCAGAATCTTGGCACACAATCGATTCAGAATAACCTGAACAACCAGTTGAATAAGCAATTCAATAAGTTGCTGGATAAGCTGTAACAACGCAGCGGGCCGTCAGATGTTCAGTACGATGCCCAGCAACACTGTATCCTGCGCTGCAGAGCGATCACTGACCGTTGTAATATCCAGCAGCGGAGCGAATCCCATGCTTCGAATGTATTCCAGAGACAGCATGACATTCGGGTGAGGGTCGTATCGGAGGCCAAGAACGGCCTGCTGATTGAATTCAAACTGCGATCCGGCGGGACCTTGTTTTCCTTCGCTCCAGCTTCCGGAAATTCGCAGGGGATGATTGTTCCAGATGGTGTCGTAGGCGGTCTCCGCGCGGTAAGCAACGACGCGACGGTCTGTGGCCGGCCACGATCTCATCGTCGTGACCATTTCGTATTCTATTCGCCACGGGCCAAATTTAGACGCGAGGTTGAAGTCAACAGCGCCATTCATGTCTCCGGAAACTGCAGGATTCAGATGTTCGGCAATCGCAGCGTCATAGATGGTCCCATGCAGATAGCCGCCTCCGATAGCGATCCATGAATCCGGAGCAACAGGCCATTGATACCTGGCGTTTGCGGCAAAGTTATTGATGTGCCCACGCTGTTCCGAATCGACCACTCGAATTCCACGGCTGCCGTTCAAGGCGGTTACACTGGCGTTGAAGCCGTCAGTCGCGTATCCAATTCCGGCACCTTCTGCCAGGGGAGCAAAATAGTGCCAGACGACCGACTGACTGTAGGGACTGAGCGTTCCCATATCGCCAAACGAGACATTCTTCTTGCCGATGAAGGCATACCACGGACTTTGCGTCAGATCGCCAAAGGCAACATACGCCTGCCGCATCTGAAAACTTCCCTGTTTGAAATCCGGGAAGGTAAACACATCTGAAAACAGCGTTTCTGCGTATCCATGCGCCCAGGTATTGAAATGAACAATTCCAGCCGCATTCGCCTGTGTCATTCGAAAGTCTGTGGCCGCATTTCCGGTAAAGTCTGGTGGGAAACGTCCGAGATACGAAAACTTACCAGGTCGCGTTACGGCCGCTGCCATCCCCGAAACTCTCATCTGGCCACCCACAACAACCGATGGCGATGTCGTACACGGGCTGCCGGGAATGACCAGCAGAAGTTCCTTGTCGGATTGACGATTTTGAAAGTCCAGCAACGGTTCTGTGATGCTGGTATCGAAGCTCAGATAACCCTGTGACCCGCAGCGGCCAGATGGACATCCCGCAGTCATTCCGTTGGTCTCGCAGTATCCGGAATCGTAAACCTGTGTGAAGCTGTGTCCGGGCGAGAAGATACTGTTGGGGCCTGATCCGTTGGCTGGCGCCGTGAATCCGGAGTAAGGGGCCGTGTAGCCAGTCTCGTGAATCCCGCCGACAGACGATGACATTGCCGGCGGACCGGGCGCCAATGGCTGTGCGGACACCGAAACAGTGCAGGCCAGAAATACAAGGGAGCATGCAAAGAGTTGTCTGAACTTATTGAATGCGTTCACGATCGTTGGCTGCCGGAAATGGAATGGGGGAAGTTACGTTCGCAACCGGTGTGAGTTCTTCCGTAAGAATGTCACGTGATATTTATGGTTGTATCGGTTGCGCCGAATGCGCAAAGCAGGTTGTTGCTGGCAGATGCAACATTCTTCGCAGACTGGCCATCAAATGCCCTTTGTTGTCCCGATTCAGCCGGAAGGACCGGCAATAACTGCCATCCGACACAGCTCACCTTTGGACCGGGTCATTGAATGCCAGAGACGTGTGGGTTTCCCACGGAATGGTCAAATGACGTTCTGCCGGGGTGATACATGACCGTGGGTTCTGCTCCGGCTACAATTTTCGGCTCACGTCAACAGAGGGCCTGTGCCGCACCGGAGAATGGGATGTCAGACTTAAACGCTGAGTGGATCATTGAAACGACAACGGAGAACTTTCGCCAGGACGTCATTGAGCAGTCGATGGAGCGTCCGGTGGTCGTGGATTTCTGGGCCCCCTGGTGCAATCCATGCAAACAGTTGATTCCAATGCTGGAAAAACTGGCCAACGAATTCGCAGGGAGATTCGTCCTGGTCAAAGTCAACGTTGATGACTGCCCGGAAGTCGCTGGCGCATTTGGGGTGCAGTCGATCCCGTTTGTCGTGGCCATGGTGAATGGTCAGCCAGCCTCTCATTTTCAGGGCATTCAGCCCGAACCACAGTTGAAAGCCTGGATTGAGTCTTTCGTGCCATCCGCTTCGGCTGAAGCTTTCGATCAGGGGCAGCAACTGGAGGCAGATGGAGCCACAGAACTCGCAGAAGCCGCTTACCGAAACGCCGTTCAGGCAGACCCGGACAAAGCAGCGTACAAGATCGCGCACGCTCGCGTGCTGCTGGCACTCGATCGACAACAGGAGTGTCGTGAGATCCTGGACGAACTGAATGCTCGAGGATTTCTTGAACCCGAAGCTCAAGCGCTGCAGCAGCAATTGGAGCTCCGAAGTCAGGTTGAAGATTCCGGCGGAGTCCAGGAGGCACGTTCAGCGCTGGAATCAAACCCCGATGATTTGTCCCTTCAAATCAAACTGGCCGAGGCTCTTGGTGCAGATAATCGGTTTGAAGAAGCGTGCGAGATGTGTCTTGCCATCATTGGAAAAGATAAGGGAGACATCGGGACAAAAGCCAAGGAAGTGATGGTTGGAATTCTGGGTGTCATGGGGCCCAAATCGAAACTGGCTTCTGAACTTCGCCGCCGACTGGCAACGGCCTTTTATTAGGATCCGCGTAAAGAAAGCCCGGCTGAAAGTCTCACCGGGCAAGCACTCACCGGCTCCCCATCGCCTGAAAGACGCGTTTGCGGAGTGCTGCACCTGAAGGTGGGCATTGCGATTGAATCAGTTATGCAGGTTACGACATTTCCAGCGCGATGAGGTCGTGTTGCAACGCCCAGTTCCCGGTTGCCCTACCTGCCTCACGCCCGGCCTGAGCTAAGTTTGGACGGACATCAACTTGGTTTCTGCGGTTGTCTGCCGCAGGCTTACAGGATCGTAACCGGACTGCATCATGTCGGATCATCGCGCTCAAGTTCCCCTCTGGCTCTCGACGAGCATCGTCGTACTGATCGCGCTGGTCACGGCAAATGTCATGGCGTGGAGAAGTGTCGAACCGGACTTGTGGGGGCATATCCAGTACGGTGAGGACTGGATCCATGCCGGAGAAATGCCTCGAACCGCCACGCATACGTTTTCTACTCCTGATCATCCCTGGATCAACCACGAGAATTTCTTTGAGCTGTCTGTAGCGTTTGGTCAGAGAACGATTGGCGGCGCGGGAATCATTGTTTTCAAGTGTTGTGCTGGTATCTGGCTGCTTTGGACAATGGTTATCGTCGCACGACGTCGACAGGTATCCACGGTGGCTGCCGTCGTGGCAATGATTCCTGTTGCGTGGGGACTTGCGGAATTCTGGCTGGCTCGACCCCAGCTGTTCAGTTTTTTGTTCTTCGGTGTGATGTTGATTGCCTTCGAGAAGGCTTACTCTAACTGGACGGTTGACCGAAGCATTCAATACAGGTGGCTCTGGCTTTGTGTTCCTTTGACAGGCATCTGGACGAATTCGCATGGTGGCTTTGCAGCGGGACTCTGTGTCTTCATTGCAATCAACGGACTGCGCGTCGTTGAGCTGGTGATCTGGAATCGCAATCAGAATCAGCAACGATCGTGGATTGATGCTCTCCGCCAATCGAAAGCTACGATTCTTTCGCTGGGCACTGTTTGCGCGTTCGCCGTGGGGGCCATTTTTGCAAATCCATATGGCTGGGAACTCCCCTGGTGGATGCTGGTCTCCCTGAGTCAGCCGCGACCTGAAGTCTCGGAGTGGGCCAACATTCTTGACGGAGGCGTTGCAATCGTCCCATTCGGGGTCCTTTGTCTGCTCACATTCCTTGGACTTCGCTGGACCAGCGTTCGTCGGGACTGGGTTGAAATCGTTGTGCTGCTGCTGATTGCTGTTCAGACAATTGGGCATGTTCGCCATCTGGCTTTTTTTGCGATCGCATTCGGCTACTGGATGCCGGCGCACGTGGCCGGGGTCTGGAAACGTCTTGTCGAGTGGCGTCCCACACTGGGAACGCATCCGGAGTTTTCACGCAACGCCGCGCGAATGCTGATCGCGGAGGTCTGTCTGGTGGCGCTTCTGCTGTTTGGAGCCCTGGGCTGGCAGTTCAGTCGATTTGGCGTCGACCGAAGTGAATACCCGGTCGCAGCATTCGAGTTCATGAATGAAAACCATATCGAGGGCCGACTGGTTGTCACTTTCGACTGGGCTCAGTACGCGCTGGCTGCGCTGGCCCCGAATACGACAGTCGGATTCGACGGGCGATATGACACTTGTTACCCACAGGAAGTCGTCGACATCAATTTTGATCTGTTGTTTGGTCAGGATCAGTCTCGTCGTCATCGCGGCAAGAATTCCGGACCTGTCGATTCAAACCGGGTGCTGGAACTGGGCCATCCGAACCTGGTTTTGATGGATCGAATTGCAGACCGGCCTGCCGTTCAGTTTCTGGATCAGCACGACGACTGGGTGCGGATCTACAGCGACGGACTCTCTGTTCTGTGGGGCCGGAGTACGGTTTATGACGACCCGGATTCTCCGCACTATTTGCCGGTGGCTCGGCGAAGGTTCTCGAACGATATGCCGAAAGGGATCGCTCAGTGGCCCGGTTTTCCGAATCGGGCAGGGAAAGACGCATTCAATCCTGTGACAGCGAAGCAGGCGTCCGCCAGTCGTGTCGCGTCTAATCCCCAGAAAACGCTGTAGGCACGACACCTCGAAAAGATTCTTCCGCGGGTCCCTGCATGAAGACATTCTTTCGATCCGGCCATTCAATCTGCAAGACACCTCCGCGCATCTGGATGCTGACGGGCTGATTATCCGGGAATGCTCCGTAGGCAATTCCGGCAACGGCGACCGCGCAGGCGCCGGAACCGCAGGCCATGGTTTCACCGGACCCGCGTTCCCAGACACGCACTTTTGCTCGATGGCGATCCAGCACCTGAACGAATTCGACATTCGTGCGGTCCGGAAACAATGTGTGATGTTCGATCGCCGGACCGTTTTCTGCGAAGTTAATTTCGTCGAGTGTTGAAACAAAGATCACAGCGTGTGGATTACCCATCGAAACGCAGGATGCGACCACCGGTTTTTCGGCGATCATAACGTTGCTCACAACCGTCTGCCGGACCAGGGCATCCGCGGATCTGATGGCTGAGTTGGCGTTACTGGGTGAGGTGTTCGTGTTGAGGCGAGCCTCACTTGCAGGGCCCATGTTCACGCGGACGACTGCTTTTTGCTCTGCCGTATGGGATTCAATCACCGATGTTTCGACAATTCGGCTCTGTGTTTCGATACGAAAAGAAGTCTGAGCAGGGCTGTGATGCTGATGAAGCCACATTGTGATGCACCGGATGGCGTTCCCACACATCGCTCCTTCGGACCCATCAGAG
>JAGQQE010000222.1 GCA_020426345.1 Planctomycetaceae bacterium | reverse complement strand
CTGGACCGGCTGGAACGTGCGATCGCATAAAGGCGTTCATTCTCTGATGCAGTTCGTCGTACGAAAGGTGTAAGAATGCGTCGAGCTGGCCTCCCCTTTGGGGCGGGTTAAACGAGCGGCAGGCACAGTTCTGGAATGGAACGGACATCTGCACTGGCACGACTGTGACCAAGACGGGGGGTTACGCAGGGCGGTTGATCCCTCGCTCACGCTTCGGGTTTCCTCTTGGCACAGTTTTGCGACGCACCTGTTGGAATCAGGCAGCGATACTCGGTGCACGCCGTGAAGAACTACTGTCGCGAAATAGTGTGTCAGACCCACTTGTGCTCAGTACCCTTCGGGCCGGCCCGGCAATTGGGGACAGACAGGTTTCTTCCCGCGATCTGCTGCGTCATGCGGAAGCCGGCACGACCAAGATCTACGTTTCGTCCCCTTCTAATATTCGAGCTTGCGGTGAAGCAGCTCCTGCAATGAGCTCGGTGCGCAGCCTGCCGTGCTTGCTGGACGGCCCGTAGAATAAGGGCCATGAGAACGGCAATGACCGCGATGGAAACAAGTAATTCCAGGATGGAGCAACCTCCCCTCGGCATCGTGACTTTGGGGGAGAGGGTAAATTCAGAGTGCGGCCGACTGCTGTATTTACACTTCATCACTGGCTTTTCAGGAATGAAAGCCTTAGTGCCTTGATGCCTGGTGGCCTTAGTGCCTTCGATCGGTGGTTTCGGATCTTCACATGAGTCGTCAAGCGAGTTGCTACCGCAGGTTGTGATCGAATGAAGTTCGAAAAGCGCGGCTGTGTTTGGAATAAAGCGGACAGACAAAGGCAGCTCACGGTGATCAGATCGAGTTCTGCATCCAGTGCTGTTCTGGTAGGATGCTCGGATTGCAGGAAGAAGTCATTTCGGGAGAACGAGGGACAGTACCAGATGATTGTAGCACTCTCACCCGTTCGAATTGCATTGATCTTTGCTGGGGCTGCATGCACTTCGTTCTATTACGGGACCATGATTTTGAGATCCGGATGGCGTGGAATTCAGCGGCGCCAGTACCCGCTGTCCGAACATCAGATGTTGTCGGGATTCGCGGGCACGGCTGCTGCAACCATTATCTTTCTGTTTGGTCTGATGACGATCGCTTGTGGTGTCGTCACCACCATTTTTGCTTTGTACCGCTTGCCTCAGATTTTCTGACTTTGTGTGCTGAAAATGCGTCCGTTATTTTTCAGCATCGTTGGGGGGAGAGGCCTGAATCTGTTCGTCAAGCTGCAGCATGACAAGCGATTGTTCCATTTCGTCGACTTTAAACCCGAATGGACCTCGACCACTCTTGTAGGCGACTTTTCCCTTTCGATCGATCACGTAGAGTCTCGCTGGCATGCCACTGTACGCGTGCCCCGTCCTGTCATCGACATCATCGACAAGCAGTGGAATGGTGGGCTCCAGCATTTTGGAACACTGCTGTGCCACATCAACCCGCTGTTCCAGAGTCACAGGCTGAAGGATTTCAATTCCTGCTTTTTGATTCGACTTCATTGCCCATCCGTTTGCTGGATGTGCTTCGCGGACGTAGATCATCAGAAAACTGGCGTCGTCACGATGTCGGCTGACAACGCGTTCGACGGCTGGATACATCGATCGAAATGGTCCACATGTGAAATTACCAAAGATCAGCACCACGGGTTTCTGGCCGACGAGTGATTGCAGCGAGATCGTTGAATCACCATTCAGCACAGGAAGCTCGAAATCAGGTGCCAATCCTTCCAGTGGCGGCCCTTCCTTCAGCGAACCGACCTCCTCTGCCAGCAAACCCTGCACAAGCGTTTCTTTGGTAGGTGCATCACCCGACTGAAACGCAGCACCAGAACCCGCAAAGATTGAGTCCCGCAGCTGATCAAACCGGATTTCGTCGGATTGACCTGCAAGCCTGTCGAACAGGCTCACCCATTCGGATCGGGAGAATTCTCCGTTACCCGATTCATCCATTCGGCGAAACCAGCGATTGATGGCATATGAATTTCGAACCCATTCATTCGTGTCGGACCAGTCCAGGTCATCTGCTGTGATATATCCATCGTTGTTGCGATCCAGAATCTGAAACGCCGAAGGGTCACCCAGGAATTGTTTTCGGTCCAGACGGTCGCCGGAAATGTGGTGGGTTCTGCAAAGCCAGTCCCAGCGATATCGCGTCGCGGCCGGGCCAAACCATCCCTCGCTTCCGTTCATTTTTCCGCCACGCACGATCGCCAGATACATCCGCACTCCTTCCGGCAGCGGCTGACCTTCATACGCTCTCTCGATTTCTTCGGGCGTGTACTTCAGTAACTCCGGTCCGGGGGCAGGCGGTGTTCCTTCGGGAGACACCGTCACGCTGGAAACGGTAATTGTCGATCGATCTTCCGCCTGAATCACGGTCATTGACAGCTGGGACCATGCGATGGTGAGGCCCAATGCGGGCAGGATGAAGAGTAATTTCATATCTATTAAATCCTGAAACAGAAATACTTCGGCAGGCGGAGCACGCCTGTGTGTTGGTAAGTAATGTTTGCGGCAAAGGGGGCCTTTAGTCATGCCCCGATGCTTTACCGAAAGTCTGGCTGCTATCTGTCCGTTGAAAGATCGGACAGGCACACGCAGCATGGCTGTAAACTGTCGTGTGTTGGTGTCTCCTGCTTGAGCCAGTCCCGTTTTTCAACAGGCTGCTATCGCAGGCTGTCCCGAAAGACTGTAAGTGCCGGATCTGTGCCAATCAGATACCAGACTTCTTTTGCCGCGGAGCTTCCCTTTTCGTCCATAAGAACAAGTCGAACCTGGACAGAGAGGTTGGCGTCCAGGGCCTCTCCCTCTGTCAGCACGCTGAATTCCTTCAGCCTTTTACCAGCCGACCAGTCGAAATCCTGAACAACAACGGGCGGTTCGCGTTCTCTGAGAGAGGCCGCGGACTGCCCGGACTGCCATGATTCCAGTGCGAGATTGAGAGTCTCGCGAGCTAAGTCTTCGCGAACAGCATATGGGCCTGCCGTATTACCACAGCCTGGGATCACTACGAGACCGATGATCCACAGCGCAGCCCAATGGCAGACTGCTGCCGCCTGCACCCACGCAACAAACCACTTCCGCGAATGAATAGAATCTGTGGAACGCGACACATTAGACGAACCGTAGACCATCTAAAATTCTCCCGGCAATTCACCACCGTTGCGTGTTCCCAATGCTCGCCATGTGACCAGGCTGACATTGTCAGAGGCAAATCTGACCGAACCATCACAGAGCAGGACCTGAACGCCCCCCGTGTGTTTGCTGCTGGGGGGCATCGATGCGCGACCAATCGTAAAGAAACCGCACGACCGGGAGTTGGGGACATTGGTATGCAGATAGGTGTGTTGCCCATTGATCCACGGCGCGCCCATGAACAGGGGAAACTGGCTGGCCAGGTCGTTGATGTCGACAGCATTACACATCTGTACGGCTTCGTCGGCGTTCAGTGGAGCTGCCGGGCTGAAGAAGACATCCGCAGTCGGTGACACCAGCCCATTATTTCCGTCGGCAAGAACGCGTTCACTGGCGGCCGCGGTGTTGGAAGTGCCATCTGTGATATCACGAAATCGTACCCTGCTGCCAAAATACATGACGCCATTCTGGGCGGGAAGTATTGCGTTAGGGCCTGTTGGAGCACCCCAGAGAACGCCAGCTCCCTTATTCATCATGTAGTTTGTTGCACCGCCTCGAGACGCCAGTGGATTCTCGAAGTCACTTGGACAGCGAAGCATGGGTAACTCGGTCAGTCGAGCGACCGCATTATTTGCGTGATCATGCGGTAATGAAAAATCGATCAGAGCGTAAACGTTGCCCTGCTCAAAATACGGAAGCAGCTGACTGATTGCGGAGTACTTGCCGTTGTTATCGGAGTGTCCGAAC
Organism: Planctomycetaceae bacterium; assembly: GCA_020426345.1. Taxonomy (GTDB): domain Bacteria; phylum Planctomycetota; class Planctomycetia; order Planctomycetales; family Planctomycetaceae; genus F1-80-MAGs062. Next base: position 6,620 of record JAGQQE010000222.1, on the reverse strand, counting down.
GGAAAGCACAAGTGGACATCATGATAGTTGTGAAGCGCCAGTCCCAGTTGCTTGAGGTTGTTGCGGCATTGCGTTCGACGCGCTGCCTCGCGGGCCTGCTGCACTGCTGGCAACAGCAATGCAATCAAAATGGCAATGATGGCGATGACGACCAGAAGTTCAATCAGTGTAAAACCACGATGACGTTTGCTTTGTTGATACATATTATGTCTCTCCTGATAGGTTCGAATGAGAGTGATAAGAGCAATACAGGAATCTTCAGTTGCTTTGGAGCGCAGCAGGTAAGGATGCCGGTGAATAGCAGTCAGCGACCCGGTGCGGATCAATTGCAGACACTGCCAGCGTCAGTCGCAGACGATGCGAACCATCGACGTGACAACCATCGACGGGACAATCCCCGAGACGTTGGCATCACGCAGCAGAGAACTGCCGGGTTGATGGCGGATGATTGACAGCTCCGGGCATGCCAGTCACACAGGCAGGACAACGCTGAGAAACAGACGGGAGTTCGAAAGCATACGCAGACCTTGCAGAGGTATCACCGCAGGCCGAATCAGGGCCAAACGCATACACACGAGATCTGTTGATGACGATTCGACTTCCTGCGACTGTCGGAGGTCTGTGAGCAGTGCCAATGGCGAACGCTCAGGTCTGCAGCATCATCCAGCGGATGGGGCGACGGGAACACGACGATATGCCTCGCGGTCGGGTTCCATACGCCGAACTGCTATGACCAGCGTTCCACGAAGCACCTGCGCACGAGCAGTGTCCGGAAACCGTCAGGCCTGTGACGGCTTTGGCGGCCGAAACAGCAATTCGGCACGGTAAAACGCGACCCCTTCGGAAGTCGCAGGAGCCATGCTTTCTGATGGCAGGCCAAACAGGCGGCCTGCAACTGTCAGGAAGGCTGCGTCAGAGAATGAAGTCACCAATTTTGATGGAGTTGGAGCGAGCGGAATGGGCTTTTGGGCTGAACAACCCGGCCCATGGCACGGAGCGACCGGTTCTGACACTGGTCGCTCGTCGATCACCAGCACCGACGCTGGCTGCAGTTGATGATCGGCTCTTGGCATTCCGGCAGATGCCGGATGGTGGTCCATCGAAACAGGTTTACCATTCCGGAACAGGTAGTCTCCACACCCGGCATGCACGGTTGGCTGCTGCCACAGAACCGCCAATAGACACGCAACAATCAGCTTACCAATAGCATTTCCGCAGCGCACCACACCCTCAGGCAGAGATGATTGTCTCTGCGATACCGCACGCGAAGGGTTGGGGTGGAAAGAATTCACGGGATCAGGTGACTGAAATCGAGCTGAGAAAAGGGGCGAAAAACCGGGACACGCACGCAGGAGGACTGGAAACCATCGTGTTTAAAAGTCTCCTGCTCGAGCCAGTCCCGATTTTTGACAGAGCGTTAGACTACTATCAGTACGTCAGAAATGTCACGATTGATTGGAACATAATCTGAAAATCGAGTTAAACAGGATCGGCATATAATCTTTTATGCGGACCGTTCGAATCAAAGTCAGTTGTCGGGATGGAAGGCATCATCGTTGCAGGAGTGATCTGACTGGCAATATGCTCCGCCGAATAACTTTTGCTCGAATTTGTGATCGAATTTTCTTGCCGATAGCGAATTGCTGGTCGTGATATTCAGATTCTCCATGTCCCGGTGCTGTTTCCACCAGGGCAGTGCAATCACGGACTTCCACAGATGAACAGCCCGACGGTTGGTGAACAGGTCTACGCAGAGCTTGTGGCGTCGGGCCGACGATCTCAGATTCTTTATGCGGATGCGAGGATTCTGAAGCGGCTGCATACAGAAGCAGAACTTCGACACCATTGTGAACTCATTTCCGGCCAGGTGTTTGGTCCGGAAGCGACACCTTTGGAGATGGTGTCTGCCTGTGTCAAACGCGAACCTGATCGCAGCGACGTTGAGCTGCTGGGGCATGTGTTCACAAGCGGCGCGCCGGAAGGTTGTCTGTTTCTGATTCCCATCGCGGCATTTATTATGACCGGACTTCCCATCGGCGCGATGGTTCGTTTTCTTGGCATGGATCCACAGCGATTTGTCAGCCGGTTTGCGGTCGAATTACGAATAGCCGTCTACACGATACTAGCCATCACTGTGATCACGGCGATCGTGATCAGGGACGAGCGAGCGTATTGGCCTGCAATAATCCCGGGACTTATCGGAGGGATGTTGTTCGCTCGAAAAGAACGTGCGTTTCATGACAACATGGCTGCGTTTGTCGGAAGTCTGACGGGGATCTGGATTTGGGTGAGTTCGTTTTTCATGCTGGCCGCGCCATCGTTGCTACCTGCGGTAGCCGCAACGGTCCTTTGCGGGACGGGCTACGGAATGAACCGGTCACTGGAGGACCTGTTTGAGAAACGAAAAGGGCAACCGCTTGCGAATGGAATGATCAGCATGCGATTACCTGAGAACAGACAGCGCCTGTGAGGGTTCTCGATCGAGCGTTGCCAGCCGGGCATCCACTGCGGCGCGGGTACGAAAACCCACATCGGGGTTCTTGCTGGAGTGGCGGTAAGTCCGGTCGAGGAAAGAAATAACGATTCGTGGGGCGGAAACGGCACGAACAACGCTTCCGGGCGATCCCGGCACGGCGTGACGTTGGACTTTCAATGCGGTTGTCCGCAAAATGCGGGGCTCTCCTTTTCCGTTGGACTTCCAACATTCAAATCACCCCACGAAATCAAACGTTCGCGCAGGAATCGCGCAGGAGCTGAAACAGGAATGAGCGAAACAGGCAGCCAGAAGATCGAAAGTACACTCAAGGAAACTCGCACATTTGCACCGCCAGCCACCTTTGCCGCCGCGGCCAATATCAGCAGTGAAGAGCAATACCAGCAAATGTGGCAGCATGCCAAAGACGATCCCGCTGGATTCTGGGGAGAGCTCGCAGAACAGAACCTTGAATGGTTCAAGCGTTTCGACAGTGCCATGGAAGGGGAAATGCCGAATACCAAATGGTTTGTCGGTGGCACGATCAACGTCAGTTACAACTGCATCGATCGGCACCTGAAAGGTCCCAATCGAAACAAGGCGGCTTTGATCTGGGAGGGAGAACCTGGGGATACGCGAGTTCTTCGGTACCAGGACCTCCATCGCGAAGTCTGCAAGTTTGCGAATGTGCTGAAGAAACTGGGCGTGGAAACGGGCGACCGAGTCACTCTTTATATGCCCATGATTCCGGAGCTCGCCATTGCGATGCTGGCGTGTTCCCGCATTGGAGCTGTGCATTCGATTATCTTCGGCGGCTTTAGTGCTGACGCCGTTGCAGACCGAAATAATGATGCACAGGCGAAGGTGGTTGTGACGGCTGATGGCGGATGGCGCCGCGGCAAAGAGATTCCTTTGAAGGCTGCCGTCGACGAAAGTCTCAACAAGTCACCATCCGTAGAAAAGGTTGTGGTCGTCAGAAGAACCGGCGGCGAGTGTGATATGGTGCCAGACCGGGATTTCTGGTGGCACGATCTGATGGAAGGCGCCGCACCGGAATGTGATCCTGTCCCGCTGGACAGCGAACATCCGCTTTTCATCCTGTACACCTCCGGCAGTACCGGGAAACCCAAAGGTGTGATGCACACGACCGCCGGCTACCTGCTTGGCACCACGATGACATCGAAGTGGGTCTTCGATTTGAAGGAAGATGACACCTACTGGTGTACCGCAGACATCGGCTGGATCACCGGACACAGCTACATCTGCTACGGACCGCTTTCGAATGGTGCGTCGATTGTGATGTACGAAGGGGCTCCCAACTGGCCAGACGAAGGCCGCTTCTGGGAGATCATCGAAAAGTATCGCGTAAGTATTTTCTACACCGCACCCACGGCAATTCGGGCGTTTATCAAGTGGGGAAATGAATGGCCAGAAAAGTACGACCTGTCCAGTCTGCGACTTCTGGGCAGTGTCGGCGAGCCAATCAATCCGGAAGCGTGGATGTGGTACCATCGCGTTATTGGACAGGAACGCTGTCCGATCGTTGACACCTGGTGGCAAACAGAAACCGGCGGCATCATGATCAGTCCGCTGCCTGGCATCACGGCAACTAAACCTGGCAGCTGCGCGCGGCCTCTGCCGGGCGTGGTTCCGGATATCGTGACTCGAGATGGTCAGAGTCTGGGGGCCAATGAGGGCGGCCTTCTTGTGATGAGACAGCCATGGCCTCACATGCTGCGGACGCTATACGGCGACCACGATCGATTCGTGCAGACCTACTTCAGCGAAGTGGAAGGTTGCTACTTTGCCGGTGACGGAGCTCGGCGAGATCAGGATGGATACATCTGGGTGATGGGACGCGTCGACGACGTAATCAATGTCTCCGGTCATCGACTGAGTACGATGGAAGTGGAAAGCGCACTGGTTTCTCATCCCGCCGTCGCGGAAGCGGCGGTTGTTGGATTTCCTCATGAAATCAAAGGCGAAGGTATCTGCTGCTTCGTCACTTTGAAAAGTGGTGAAGGAGACGACGCGCTTAAGAAGGAACTGATCAGCCACGTTCGCCATCATATCGGCGCACTTGCGACTCCGGACCAGGTTCGTTTTGCGGCCAGCGTCCCGAAGACACGCAGTGGAAAGATCATGCGGCGCCTGCTGCGTGACATTGCTGCGGGTCGAGAATCCACACAGGATACGACCACACTCGAAGACCTTTCCGTTCTTGCAAAGCTGCGTGCAGACGAAGAATAGCCTTCTGCGATTGCTGTTGAGGCACGAACCCGGTTCCAACTAAACGAGGCAGATGTCATCGGCCCACTTCCCTGCTGTCGATCATCGGCAGCAGGGGATATCAAAGATGCTGCCTGCCATTCGCATTTTGCTGCCTGGTCTCGTGGTCAGGTCTTTTCTGCCGTCGTGATTTGCGTACGGTCGTCTGCATCTCCAACTGTACAGGGAAAAGAATTCCGATGACTGACAACGCTTCCAGCATCTCCGACAAGATTGTGGATCGACGGCAGCCTTCGGATATTGTGGAACCACCCACACGCTTTTCCACCATTGTCAGACAAATTGGACCGGGACTGATTATTGCGGCCAACATCGTTGGTTCCGGCGAATTGGTGATGACAACCAAGACCGGGGCCGAAGCCGGAATCTCTCTGCTCTGGCTGATCATTGTCGGGTGTCTGGTGAAGGTCTTTGTTCAGCTGGAACTGGGACGATTCACCATCAGCCATGGCGAAACAACGCTGACCAGCCTGAATCATGTTCCCGGACCTCGCATTGCCGGCGTGAACTGGGTCGTTGCCGTGTGGGGGATCATGATGGTTGCCACCATCGGACAACTCGGCGGCATCGTTGGTGGAGTGGGACAGGCCCTGGCGATCACATTTCCATTGACGGGTGATTATCGTGATGCGGTGGCAATGCCTGCAGAGAAAGACATTCTCAGCTATGCAGAATGGAAGAAATCCGGCACGCCGGAATCTCTGAGTGAACAGGACGCGGCCAGATTTGAACGTCAGATGATCTGGGTTGCCGAAGATCTGGAGCGACTTGGTGAACGCGGAGAAACGATTCTTGATCTGGCCACCCGAGGCGAGGCCCTGGTTGATGGAGACGGCCAAACACTTGTGGATCCCGTGACGACGGACGATCGCAATTGGGTGATTATCATTGGTGTTCTGACGGCGGCGCTGCTGTTTGTGGGACGTTACGGCGCGATTGAAAAAGTCTCTGTGGTGCTTGTTGTCAGCTTTACACTGATCACCATTGGCAATGTCATCGCACTTCAGTCCACGAAGTATGCCATTTCCGGCAGTCAGATTCTTCAGGGGCTTTCGTTCGGATTGCCCGGAACGAAAGGGGCACTTCTGACTGCCCTCGCTGCTTTCGGGATTATCGGCGTTGGTGCCACTGAACTCATCAGTTATCCGTATTGGTGCCTGGAGAAGGGCTATGCCCGCTCAGCTGGTCCGAGAGATGAAAGCGAAGCCTGGCATCGACGTGCTGCCGGATGGTTTCGGGTGATGGAGTTCGATGCGTTTGCTTCCATGGTCATCTACACAGCCGCCACAGCTGCCTTCTTTTTCCTGGGAGTGGCCGTGCTGCATTCGGAAGGGCGAAACCCGGAGGGAACTCGAATGGTCAGCACGCTGGCACAAAGTTACGTACCCATCTTTGGTGAATACGCGAAGTGGCTGTTCCTGAGCGGCGCGATCGCTGTGCTGTATTCCACGTATCTGGTCGCGAATGCCGGCAATGCACGTATGATTGCCGACTTCATCGGCGTAATCGGCCTGAGCAGCAAGGACAATGACTCCCCGCAGCGAAAAAAACTTGTGCGCACTTTATCGACGTTGCTGCCACTTGCCTGTGTCGGGGCATTTCTGCTGTTTCAGGAGGCACCTGTGACACTGATCGTCATCGCCGGCCTCACGCAGGCGGTTATGCTGCCTATTCTGGCGTTCAGCGCGATGTATTTTCGGCATAACATCACGGATCGCCGACTTCATCCCGGAAAGCTGTGGGACTTCGCACTCGCCATTTCAAGTCTGGCGCTACTGATTGCAGGTCTCTGGGGCTCTTACAAGGCCCTGGAGAAATTCATCGCACTCTAAAGAGCTCACTGCACTTGAAAGAGCTC
>JAGQQE010000221.1 GCA_020426345.1 Planctomycetaceae bacterium | reverse complement strand
TGAACGTCCGGAGTTGCTTAAGCAACTCGTCGACAAACACGGCGCCAAAGATTCCACCGCGAGGCAAACTGCTGCTGCTGAACTGGAATCGATGATTCCCAGAACTTCTCAGTTCCATCCCGGTTACGAAATCCCGGAAAAGAACCTCTACTACCGCCTGGCAAAGAAATTTCTTTTCAACGATTTTGGCGTCTACGCTGGCCACGACCATACCCAGTCCGCCGCACCCTACCTCCGGGACATGAACAAAGAAACCGGCAAACTCGAGAAAACGGAGACGGAATCGCCAGCTCCAGCGAACTAGTCTGCCCGAAACCCTGTCGTTACACAGCGAGAGTCATCGGGGCACATTCCGGATGGTTCGTTCTTTTTGCCGACTGTTGACGCTTTCCAACTCCCCCGATATCCTGCTGACGCAAACAAAGTACAAGCGATGAGAATTATGAGCAATCACCTCCTCAACCTGAGCTTCCTGCTACTTCTGGACTGAAGGTCGCCTCGGGTACGCAAAGTGTGATTGCAATCGGATACACCCTGAGGCCCCTAAAGCCTCGGGGTTTTTTCTTTTACAGACCGTCAAACCAGCATTCAAATTCGTCCCTGTCCTCCCTGAAAAAAACCATGCATGTCAGAAATGGCATGCATCTAGATGGAGCCTTTCCATGTCCGGTGACCAGATCATCATCTTCGACACAACACTTCGCGACGGGGAGCAGTCACCTGGCTGCAGTATGAACACCCGCGAGAAACTGGAAGTGGCACGGGCTCTGGTCGAACTTGGTGTTGATGTCATCGAAGCCGGGTTCCCGATTGCCTCGCCGGGAGACTTTGAGGCAGTGCAGCAGATTGCCCAGCGGTTTGGTGACCGCACCACCATCTGTGCACTCGCACGAAGTCGCGAAGAAGATATCAGCCGTGCGAAAGCGGCGCTGGCTGACGCTGCGAAACGCAGAATTCACGTCTTTCTCGCGACCAGCGCGATTCATCGGGAATTCAAGCTCAAGATGGACAAATCTCAGATCATTGAGCGTGCAGTCACCTCAGTGAAGATGGCGAAAGAATTTACGGACGACATTGAATTCTCGCCCGAAGACGCCGTCCGCACAGAACTGGACTTTCTTTGTGAAGTCGTGGAAGCCACCATCGCAGCGGGAGCCACGACTGTCAATATCCCGGATACAGTCGGATATGCGACACCCAATCACTACTTCAAAGTGATCACTCATCTGAAGAAGAATGTACCAAACATCGAGAAGGCTGTTATCAGCACGCATTGCCACAATGATCTTGGCCTGGCGGTGGCAAACAGTCTCTCGGCAATTGAGGCCGGGGCCCGACAAGTCGAATGCACTATCAACGGACTTGGGGAACGTGCCGGAAATGCTGCACTTGAAGAAGTTGTGATGGCTATCCGAACGCGAGCCGATTTTTACGGCGTGCATACAAAAATCAATACTCAGAAACTGATCCCGACCAGTCAACTGGTGTCGTCAATCACGGGGATGAAAGTCCAGCGCAATAAGGCGATTGTCGGGCAGAATGCATTTGCTCACGAAGCCGGTATTCATCAACACGGTGTTCTGCAGGAACGGTCGACCTATGAGATCATGCGTCCGGAAGACGTCGGATATGTAGGGCAGAATCTGGTTCTCGGAAAACATAGTGGTCGTCATGCATTTCGCGATCGCGTTGTGCAGTTGGGATTCAACCTTGATGAATCCTCACTGCAGCAGGCATTCGATGATTTCATTGCGCTTGCCGACAAGAAGAAGGAAATCTACGACGCTGATATCGTCGCACTGATCGACAACCGCCTGACGGTTTCAGCGGACCGGTGGAAACTTATCAGCTTCCACACCTCAGCAGGATCGGCCGCCGTTCCGACGGCAACGATTCAGCTTCAGTGCGAAGAACAACCAGTACTGACCGACGCAGCAACCGGCGACGGACCAATCGACGCAGTCTTCAAAACGCTTGAACGCATCATCGGTCTGACGGCCCGTCTGGAGGATTTTGATGTCCGAAGTGTTTCTGAGGGAAAAGACGCAATGGGCGAAGTTCGAATTGCGATCAACGTTTCCGGTCGACACTATCAGGGAAAAGCCGTGAGCACGGACATTATCGAAGCGGCGGCGATGGCCTACCTGAAAGCACTGAACAAAGCCGATCAGGATCGGACCAGTCCGTCGTAGATCTTCGCACTCGGTGACGCTCGGTCGCATTTGAACATTCGACTAATTGAACGGTCGAACAATTTCGCCGAAGCCGTCAGCTGCTGACGGCTTTGTTTTTTCGAGGGCCAGCCAGTACAAAAGATGGTGGCAGCGTCGTGTGGGGGCCGGGTGTTTCAATTGACTGAATTGGAGAGTCGATTCACACCCGAACAGCCCATGCGTAGAGCCACCGGAATGTGCCTCGAAATCAAACAGATGATTTCAAATATATGGCAAATCCAAACGAATAACCAACGTGTGCATCAAAAACAGTCACGCGTTGCTCAGATTCAGTAATCCCAAAACCGGCACTCAGACTTTTCACCAACGACGAAGGATAAAACAATGGGTCTGGCTGATGAGATTGAGAGACTGGAAAAGTTGCGTCAATCGGGTGTGCTCAGTGAAACTGAGTTCTACCAGGCGAAGTCACAGCTTTTGTCAGGTCAGACAGACCCGTCTCAATCATCCGGCGGCTTCAGTTTTCCAATCGGTCGGTCGCTGGGTATGGATGAGAACAGTTGGTGTATGCTGATGCATCTGTCCCAGCTCCTGAATTACACCGGTGCGGGAATTCTGGTCCCGATTGTTCTTTGGCTTGTGAGTAAGGATCGTTCAGAGAAAGCCAATCTGCACGGGATTGAGATCATTAACTTCACGATCAGCTGGCTGATTTACGTTCTGGCTGCTTCGATCCTGACGATGGCGATCATTGGGATCCCCATTCTGATTCTGCTTGCGATCCTCGGAGTCGCGTTCCCTGTCATCGGCGGAATTCAGGCATACAGTGGAAAGCTCTGGCGTTATCCGATGACAATTTCATTCATCAAGCCAGTTGGCACCCAGCCCACCACCTCAGAATTCGATTCCGGTACTTTCGCAGGCTGATCTCCGAAAAGAAGACCATTAGGTGCAAGGCAGGCTCAGCGGCTTTGGTCCAAGAGTCACAAGCACTGTCGATTTGGGTGAGTAATCCAAAACGAACTGGCGTACGCGTTCAACTGTCAACTCGTTGATTCTGCGGCGGATTTCATCCAGCGTCACGACACGCCCCATGTGATAAATGTCTCGTGCCATTGATGAGGCACGAGACATCGTCGACTCCTGCTGCATGACAAGTGAACTCTTTGCACGAGCTTTGCAGCGATCGAGTTCTTCGTCAGTGATGCCTTCGTGAAGACGATGGACTTCAGACATCGTGACATCCAGAGTTTCCTGAGCCCGTTCGGTCGTCGTTCCCGCGTAGGCGAAGACACGACCTTCATCTTTCAATGTGCTGAGAGATGCAGAGATGGCATAACACAGCCCGCGTTTTTCCCGCACCTCGGTGAAGAGCCGGGAGCTCATACCCCCACTCAGCAAACTCACGGCAGCCCATGCTTCAAAGTAACGATCATGGTTGTACGGGACACTTTCCCAGGACAGGCCGATATGCGTCTGAGTGCTGTCGTGCGTGATGTGGAAAGGCGACTCCGGCCGTGCTCCCGCCACCACTTCGAATTCTTCACCAGGGCCCCAGCCGGAAAAGGACTCTTCCAGGACACGTCGAATTTGATCAGGCGAAACATTTCCGGCGATCCCAAGGATGGACTTGTTGGGACGAACGAATCTGGAGAAGTGCTCGCGAACATCCGAATTCGAAATGTTTGGAAGGTCTTCGCGTGTTCCTTCCGAGGGATTTCCCCAGGGAGCAGCGTAACTGTAGCGACGAAGTTCGCGACCGAGTTGCTGTCGCGGCTCATCCTCCATGGCCATCAGGCCCTGCTCAATCATGTCTCGTGCCGGATCGAATTCCGCGTCATCCAGATGCGGCGAACACACCATCTTCGCGACCTCAGGGATGGCATCGCAAAGACGGTCGGCTGTGGTGGCAGCAGAAATCGTCAGGTGACCTGTTCCGCCGGAAATGTTTCGCTGCAGACCAAGATTATCCAATTGGGAACAATATTCACGAGGAGACAGCCCCCCAGCGCCACGCGGAAGCATTTCCGCAAGGATGGCGGCTGTTCCCTGTTTCGAAACCTGATCGTAGACGCTGCCGGCAGGAATCATCAATGTCATCGCCGCGGACTGCAGATCGGGCATTCTTTCGACAACGACGGACAATCCTGAGGATAAACGAAACGACTCAATTTGTTGTGTCATGTGACTCTTCGGGAATGGGATGAATGCGTTGATAAACTGCAACCAAATCAACTGACCTCACCATTCGCAGATGATTCAGCCAGCACTGATCCCGGGACCGTCAGAATCGATCGGGGGAACAAAATGCATGAAACCAGGTTATGGGTTACTGGAAACCCAGTCCCTGCCCATTCAGACGGCTTGTATCTACAGTGCCGGACGTAATGTTGAACAATCCTGGAAATCGCTTTCCGAGTTTAACGTTTGCCCCCGGGCAATACTGGCGGGCATTGCCTTCAATTGCAGCAATCCCGGGGATACGAGCGGCCAAACTGCACGAATGCAGGAATGAAGCCCCCGGGCAGGTGAGATCCTGCACGCAAAGGAACATTCCAAATTTCTGAGCCGCCGCGGCCATCAGCAATGATTCGGTTTGTCCTTTGCAGGCTTTTAACGCAACACCGGAATAGCCAAGTTCTCTGGCTTTCAAAAGTGCTTCGTAAGAAACCAGTGCTTCATCGATCACCACAGGTTTGATCTTTGAAACGGCATGCATCTCCGGGGCGCCCTCTGCGTCCAGATCTCGACTCGTCGGTTGTTCGATGTACTGAATCCGGTCGAATGCGGCGGAAGACGCCGCCTTGATACGGTTCAGGAATTCAATCACATAATCGGCAGAGCTGCATTTCTCATTGAAGTCGCATGAGTAGACCCAGGAGCTGCAACCGCGGGCCGTTTGTGCATCTGTTGCGACGCGGTCGATAGCAAGCACACGCTCAACATCCCAGTCAAGATCGTCACCGTTTAGTTTGATCTTCAAGTGTGTAAGACCATCGGCAGCAATCCACTCCGGCAGCGTGACAGGAAGCCCGTCCTGCGGGCGTTCCGTGACATCAGCTTCCGTCAGAGGATCGATCGCGCCAATCAAATGATAGAGCGGCAGAGTCGCGACAGGCTCCCGCAACGTGTACTGATCCAGGTACTCACCAGCAAACTGGTCATCCAGATACTCACTGAGATCAACATTACAAAACTCAGACGACAAGACGTTAAAGCTGCTGGCCTTGTGCAGTCGCCCATACGCGTCATGCATTGCGGCATCAACCGGGCTGGCAGCAACCAGTTGTGCAAGCGGTGGCAGTGGCTCATCAAGCCCCAGAGAACGAGCGATGCGATGGGCCTGATGATCGTATTCAGCTGACACTTCAAATTCGATCTCAAGCGGATGGCCGGTCCCGGGATAAGAATCGAACAATTCCACAACTTCCTGGGCGAAGGCCTTCATCGCCCGGTCGGTATCGGCTGGGTCCACATTTCCGGACGGCCACGCCCAAACGTTTCCAACAGGGATACTACCGTGGCCGATGGCATATCGCCCGTTTTGCGTCTCAACGGTCATGGTTGCATTCATCAACCAGGCGTGATCAACAATTCTTCCGCCAAACTTCAGAGCGGAACGGTAAGGAACCGATTCGAACGCCACGCTGACCTCTTTGATACGAATGTCGCTGGCTTTGCCGTGACCCATTACAAATTACCTCTGCGAAATGCACGTTGAGGAAGTGTGACTCAGTGAATGACTGCCCGAACAGCAAAGTTGTCGTTGCAGGCGATTCGCCCTGTGTGAAATTCTTTCGGACGAAGAATACAGCGAAGTTGACACACCATTCAATCGAACCCGGAGGTCAACCTTCCTTCAATCGATACCTGGTGCAGAAATTCAATCTCTGCATCAGCACAGAAGACATCAGTGTCAATGCCATGGTCGCAACATTCACGAACCTGCCGTCGGCGGCCCCACGGTGAAGTCACAATCCATAATTCGGTCGGTCATGGCCTGCAGCAGGGCAGGGTGCAACCCGAATGGCTGGGCAACGCTCCATACAATGCCCGGATGTGCCCTGGCCGCCTCAGCAACCAGATCCGGGATGTCCGTCGTCGAATGCCGTCCCGGAGAAAGGAAATACGGAAACACAACAATTCGTGCTGCTCCCTGTTGGACGCACCGAGCAAAGGCGGTGGCGATATCCGGTTGGGCCAGTTCCATGTGCGCCGGCTCCACAATTCCAAACATCGCCTGATCCCGCCAGCAGTTCACCGCGTCGAGCAGCATTTGGTTGCTGGCCTCACGACGGGAACCGTGGTCCACGACAATGACACCCGTTGTCGTATTCATTTCGAATCCAGCTCAAAATGCGATTCTGCCGCCATGCGAATAATCATTCTGTCTCATCGGAACGCCAGATCACTTTTGATTTGCTCATCAGGTCGTGCATCGCCTTTCGATCCGATCGGAATGCGCACATGATGAAGCCGATGTAAAACGTGATCGATGTAACGAATGCAGACGCAACTCGCCCAAACGCCTGTTTCGGCGTCAACGGCTTACCGTCATCACGCAATACAATTAACCCAAGGCTCCATTTTCCCAAAGTGGCCCTCGCAGCTCCGGATTCTCCTTTGGCAAAATAAATGCCCCACAATGCCAGCGCTGAAATTGCGTAAACAACATTGTTCAGCTTCTGACCGAGTTCCGGATAGCCATAGTAGACAAACATCAGTGCCCCCAGATAACCCAGCACAGAGGCGGGAATCAGCAGGACAATCATAATGATGTAATCAACCAGGAACGCCAGGAAACGAGGCCCGAATCCAACAGGCGTATTGTCCGGGAATTCATTCACCAGCGAAAGATCCGGCTTGAAGTAGAGACCGTAAAGACCAATGACCCGCATCATGAACACGGCTGGAAAAGACACCAGGCTGCACAGCAGTGCGTAGATAATGAACAACGCCCCAAACGTCAGCGGCAGCTCGTAAAACAAGAACCGCATGGAACCGTCGCCCATGTCCACAAGGTTTGACGCCAGCCAGCCCAGCACTTCACTCTGGGCATTCAGTGCCGTCGCCAGCAACCGAGCCTGCAAGGCGATACCAACTCCTGCCAGAATGATGGGAACCAGCAGCACCAGCACGATATTCAGGCCAGCGATATACAGCGATGGGGCAATTGTCTTGCCAAAATCGCGCGCCATCCAGTTGATCAACCACGCTCGGTATCCGTACTTTTGCGTGGTGTGAACCACGGCAGCCGGCAGAAACAACAACATCGGAAGCAGGAAGAGCACGCTCGCCAGAATCCCGGCCCCGATCTGCCCATTTCGGCCACCAGTCACGGCCAGAAGTGGAATGATCCAGATGAGCGGGGCCATCAACACAACCGGCCAGAAATAGAATCGAAAGCCCATGGTCAACGTCGCAAAGAAATCAAACTGGAAGCGTTTAATCTTCTTCTGCCCTTCCATCGTCAACTGGGCAATTTTTACGGCGAGGATCCAGCCCCAGCCCCCAAAGCCGAGCTGAAATACAATGGTCATCCCCAGCCAGAAGATTGCCGGCGGATCGCGAAAGGGCTGAAGATAGGGTGACGGCAGGCGAATTGTCTGAGCCTCGGATTTTGCGGTGTAACGTTTTCCGTCGTACGTTGTGTTCCCACCTTTTTCGATGTTGATGACCAGAGTGTCACCTTCGATCACCCCGTTTGCTTCTTTCATGCTTTCCAGTAGCTCGGCAGTCCGTCCCTTGATGTACCAGTTATACGCGTAGCTACAAGTGCCAGCCATCGAAAGAGTTATGGACCAGATGACCGCGGTCAGCACAGCATAATTCATATGCTTCTTCAGGAACTTTCCGCCGTCACTCCAGATCTTCGAATAGAACTCCGCCGGTGGTGGTCCCTTGCGTTCTTTAATCAGACGTTGCCGCTCGCTCAATACCCCCGTGGCAATCGTCACTTTGCACTTCGGGCATTCGACGTCGTTAATGTGCACCGGAGACGCACACGCGGGACAGACTTTGCGACGCGAGTCTTCAGCTCGATTGAGATCGATTCCACCGAACAGATCACCGCCAAATGAGTTTGCATCCCCGCTGTCGGTCTCCTCAGCAGGAGGGCGACGACGACGACGCGGCTCGCCGGCATTTCCACCAGTCGGCGCAGATCCAGCGGGAACGGGAACTTTGACCTTCCCGCCACAACTCTTGCAGAGCACGACGCGACCAGCTGCCTTTTCAGGCACATTCAAAACGGCCTCGCAGGCACGGCAGCGAACCTTGATCGGCATGATGTCCTCTTAAACGATCTCTTCAACCGAAACTTCGAACCCCGCAAAATGGGAGAGTGGGTTCAATTTAACCGATCAAACCCCCGCGGGCACAGCGATTTCGGCAGCTTCCAGGCTGTTGGCCCCATTTTCAGCTCACACTTCGCGACATTCGTCAGATTTGGAGACATAAAAATCACCCAGCAACTCTCGACGCCAGTTTTCGCCGCTAAATCGACTTAAAAGCCATTCCAGAATAGCAATGGGACGGTCCATCTGTTCGCTGCCGACAGCCAGATCAGGCTCGACAATGTCAAACCCATCCAGGGAAAGGTGAATTCCCCACCCCTCTCGAGCGGCAAAAACGTTCATTCGATCCATCACCCGTTTCGCCCACACAATGCCGAAAAAGTCCCGAAATACAAACCAGCACCGATTTCCGGCGGAAAGTGCATCGAGCGGCTTTCTTGATCGCAGTTCGGTAAGTCGGCGAAGCCACAAATAACCTGCGACTGGGGGGAAACCTGATGCGATCCACGGCAATAGCCCAGCGTTGTGCCATCCCGCGACCGGTCCGATTCGCGCCATGATGGCAGCCGTGTAAAGAACGGCAGCCGTGGTATTTGCCGTCCCGAAGTAGTTTCCAAATGCCATCAGCAATACCAGGAGAAATCCAAGGACGGCGGGCCCCCCAAGCTCGATGGGCGATTGCCCCTTCGACTGAAATGCTTCCGAAATTGCCGGCCACAATAGCACGAGAATCATTGGAGCGACCACGAAAACGGACCATGCCCGCCCCCCGGGCATTCTGGCTCCAAGGACGCTGACCATGGGAGCCAGCATGAAAACTCCGGCGACATACCCAGCCAGATGCCGCGCAGATATCCACGCGAATGAGTTTGGGATGTGAGAATCCAGTCCATCGATGCCAAGCAAAGTCGACAGACAACAGATGAACCAGGCCGCCAGCATCCAGTTCCACGCGGCCCGCAGCGAATTCCCACTGGCTGCCCTCCGCAATCGAATCAGAAGAAGCAGTTCCCAAAATCTCATCACACATTCGAAGGCTGTCACGGGCTCAAACTCAGGGGAAAAGGCGGGCATCGTTCGGCAATTGAGGAGCAAAGGATAAGCGAATTATCGGAAACCTGTCCGTTTAGACCCCTCCCTGATCTGATGATCTTCATTGTGGGGATTTTTGCAAATTCAACCAATGTGCCCTGCAATTCACTTCCGATGATAATGCGGGGAGTGCCTTCGACGACGCTTGTTTGCTCTGTGGGGGAAAGATTGGTCCCGCACAGGTGGTTCCGAGGGCCTCACCGAGAGATCAATGAAAGTGTGGCGCTAAATCAAATTTGAATCCGAAGATGTCGGACAGGCAGTCTAACGGGATGCCAGCTGACAGGTTCTCTCAAGTCGCATGAGGAATCTAAAGGATTTCGTCAGCATCTCGAAACGTGGGGGTTAAGAAATGAATTTACGTCGACCCTGGGTCATCCTGCTCGCAGGAGTCCTGTCAGCCTCCGGCAGTGGGTGCGCCGTTTACAATGCGGTCACATCCACGTCGCATTCTTCATCGGGCCCCAACGGGACTGCGGAGCGGTTCGTATCAATCGGAAGAACGTTTGAAAACCAGAGCCGATACGATCAAGCCGAAATGATGTATCGTAAAGCTCTGCGAATCCGCCCCAATGATGAAACCATCCAGAGTCACTTGACACAGCTTGCTGACCGGCGAGCTGGCAGAGATTTCGGTGCCGACTCCATCGATCGAGCCGTCGCGATGGCAGACGCAGTCAGCGGCCGGAAAACTTCCAGCTTCCTCGCTGCCGAAGCACAGGCCGTTGCCGTTGAAGCAGCCCTCTCCGGGATACCTGAGCAGGCCGAAAAGCTGGTTCCTTCGAATTCAGGCACTGCTTCTTTGAATTCAGTAGAACTGGAAAACCTTCCAACGATTGCTCAGGCTGCCGGGACAATTGCTGTTGAGCAATCCGCTGTCTCGACCTCCGGACGAATGAGAATCTCTGAATGGTCTGAGGAAGAGACGGATCCTGCCGGACTTGTTTTGCTCAGCGAGTCATCGGCTGACGAGACCTGGGACGATGT
>JAGQQE010000220.1 GCA_020426345.1 Planctomycetaceae bacterium | reverse complement strand
GAACTGCGATCCAGGTTCACCCGGCACCCAGCCGGTTCGCAGGCATTGTTCGATGACTGATCGGACAAAGCCGGGAGTGATGCTGCGCACATCCCCGGCTGGAACGGGAGTCTTAATCTCCTGCCAGGATTCAGCAGTCAGGGAAGGAAAAGGAAGCCCCTCCCCTCCGAGCCCGCTCCCGCCAGCGGGAAGATGGGCGGAAGTCAACGCTGGACGAGCCCGGCGGTGGCAACCAGTGTCACTCAGGCTGCGCGTACGGCGGCCGAACGCTGCCTGACACCGTACAGGTGTTCGATGTCCCCGTGTTGCTCCGATGTGGAACGGTCGATCTGGCAGCGGTAACCCCGCTGCTCCAGTTCCTCGATCCGGAATCCACACCGATGGGCCTGCAGCTCATTGTGGGGCAAGCCCCAGGCTTCCCAGCCATGCTGCTCCAGGAAGCCGTTGGGAGTGAAGACGATCACTTCATCGCGGGCAATTCGTTCCGCATGCGACAGGGCCTGTTCGGCGTCCTGCCGGGTCAGATGCTCCAGCACGTCCAGCAGCAGGACGCAGTCCCACGACTGATCCTCGAACTGTTCCATCACCTCGGGCGCCTTGCCCAGCACGACGGAACGGCCCTGTTCCTGCAGTCGCTCGATATACGGAGGGAAAGCGTCAACGCACATGTGCTGCGAACCGATTGGGCGCCCGCCAAATGCATTCAGAATGCCGCAACCAATGTCCAGAACCGTTCTGTTGCCGACCTGATTGATGACTCGATCCCCGAGCCAGTTCGTGGGAGATTTCCCCTGAAGTCTGTCGATCGCCCTCTTGAACCAGCTCATCTGAATCTCCCGCTGACCGGCAAGATCTGCCTGTGGATTTTCGTTCCTTGTTCTCGCTGCAAGAGGGCCAAGCCGCCTGCTCGCCTCGCAGCCGCGAATTTAAGCAGAAATGAGGAAAACAGGAAATACGAGCTGATTGATTCCAGTCGCTGCACGAAAAAGGGAAACTTCCCTCTGATCAGGCGACTGATCAAATTCTGCTTTCACCCTCCGGTTTCCTGCAGCCGCTGGCGGGCTTTCCAGATCGACTGCAGTACGAAGTCCACGTATTTCTCTTCGGAAAACGGGCTCATGATGTAGGACTTCAGTGCGACGACCGGGTCGCCATGTTTGCTGTAGCGGTAGCAGTCGGTCAGCGAGAGGACGACGCCTTCGCCGTGCAGGGCCCGGTGCTGAATCAGCTGGAAGATCCTGCGGTTGTAGTCGTTGTGGGCCAGCAGCTGTTCGCGGGCGGAGAAGTCCTCCATTTCCCGCCGGGGCATGTTGAAGGTATCCACGCCATCGGGATACACCCGGAACAACGTCACCGAGCCGAAATTCCCCCCGTTGAGCACGGTGGTGGACGCGCTGCCCTCCAGGTGTTCGCGGAGGGTTTCCGCCATGCCCACCAAATGCCCCAGCAGCGACCGCAGTCCGTCGCGGCCGAACAGCAGCAGATTGGCCAGAGCCGACATCGGCCCCGAGCCGCTGCGGGTGGTTTCCAGCGTATAGCGGCCCGGGTGGTATTCGCCCGACTGAAACAGATACGGCGTGGACGAGGGAGACCGGGCGATCAGCTGCAGGTCGGCCGCGTCGCGGCAGAGGAAGGCACTGCTGATATAGGGCGCAAAGCCCGTCTTGTGGTAGTCGATTCCCAGAGAGTCCGACAGGCCCAGGTGCCGCATGCGGCGGTGCGTTCCCGCCAATGCCCGCACGGTACGATGGGGAAAGCCCAGCGGGTTCGTGCCGAAGTCGTATCCGTTGAACACACTCCAGGCCCAGCCGATGACGGCATCCGCGTGGATGTGCGGAACGTAATCCAGCGAGAACTCGTGCACCATGTGATCGCGAATCTCGACCAGTTTCTCAAGATGATCGATACCAAAGGCATCTGTTGTCCCCATCGTTGCGACGATCGCGGCAATCTTTTTCCCTTCCTTCAGGAGCCGTCGAAGTTCGGATTCGAACAGGCAGGTTCGGATTTCGTTATTTGGCGCGGTCGGAATCACTTCGATCTGGTTAAGCCCAATTCCAAGCCATGTCGCAGCTGTTTTGGTGGCGTAGTGAGCCTGATCAGAGCAAACAACAACTGGCTTTTCGCACAAGCCTGTCTGCATCGTGCCCGGGCAGCATTTTTCAATCCCGATCCGAATGGCATACAGCAGTGTGCCTGTGCCACCAAACGTAAAGACTCCGCTGCATCCTGCCGGGTCATACCCCATCATGGCTGCCGTCATGCTGATGGCTTCGGCTTCGGCCAGCGCGACACGACGGCTGGATTCTTCTCCGCACAGATTCGGGTTGTAGATCGCCGGAAGCACCGTACCGAGAATTCCGGCAATGCAGGGGGGCGGAATAACATTGACCTGAGATCTGGGGTGCCCCCAGATGAACATACCGGAAAGGTGCTCCACCAGATCTCGCGATACCGCTTCCACCGTCCCGGATTCTTCAGGCACGGTCGCATTCACCGCCGCCGCAAAATCCACGGGCTGCGCATCCCCAAGAATTGGCTTTGCGGATTTCAGTGCATCGACCTGATCGAAGGCACGCAGCATTGAAAAAACAAACCACGCATCATGTTCCTGATCCGAAATCGGCTGCGGAAACGCGCGACGAAGTTGTTCCAGATTTTCTCGGTAAACCGGCATGATAATTTCATCACAATGTGCGACTGGCGAACGTCAAATGCCACACTGCGCGGGACCTGTTTGAGGATGTTGAGGTTTCAGCGGAAGTCGCGTGGCAGGCGAAATAAAGAATGGTGATCAGGTTTCGACATTTCTGTAAGAATTGTCGTAACTTGACGCATTCCTGGGGCGGTCGTCACAGTACCGTCCAACAGCCGGTTTTCCACTGTTCGCAGGAGCTCTCGAATAATTTCTGTTTGAATCGATGAGTTTCGGATTCGTACGCATCGCCCGCTTGATGAACGGCCCTTTCAGATGAATGAGACTTCTGTCGAATCTGCAGTCCTGAAACTGGGGCGAAATATCACGATACTGCCAGTGATTCATGGCAGCGGTGATTTTGCCGTCGAAGTTCGACGTTTGATGCTTTCAAAACATTTCGACTGTCTTGCAGTGCCTTTGCCCCCGTCGTTTCGAAATGAAGTTGAAGCGGCTGTTGATCTGCTGCCAGGTATTTCTGTGGTCCTGCAGCGCGAGCCTGTTCAGAAATTCAGCTCCGGAAGCTTTGAGGGGGACTCCGATGAATCAGGCAACCATTCAGAAGGTCACGAACGTGCGAGCTACGTGCCGATTGATCCCTGTCAGCCTGTTGTTGCGGCATTGCGCATCGCGATTCAGGAACACATGCATCGCGCTTACATCGATCCCGAGTGCGATCATTATCAGCCCCGCGCGGCAGTGCTGCCAGATCCCTATGCCCTGAAACGAGTCCTCGCGGATCAGTTTGCGGCGGCCGTTCTTCCTGTCATTCCGCGTCCCGAAAGCGAACAACAATGGACACGCATCCATTGGATGGCATGGCAACTGCATCAACTGTCAAAGCAGCATGAATCGGTGTTGCTTGTTTGTAACATCATTGACTGGCCATGGCTGCGAGATGCGTTCAATTCCGCAGTCGATTGTCCGCCTGCTCCTGCAGCGCCTGCGAACCCCGCGCAGATCTTTTCAGTGGATCCCAGAACACTGCTTTTTGTCCTGGGTGAATTGCCTTTTATTACCAGCCTGTACGAACTGGCTCGAGCAAAGCTGGACAGTGACGAAAATCTGTCGATTGATGGGATCAAGGCGTTGCTGATTCATGCACGCGAACATTATCGAAACGAATTCAAGTCACGAGCCCGAAAAATTACTCCGCACCTGCTTTCGACGTGCCTGAAGTATATTCGCAACTTGTCTCTGATGGATCGTCGGTTCACGCCGGATTTATACACGCTGATCACTGCCTCAAGCCAGATTGCCGGAGACCAGTACGCGATTCACGTTGCAGAAGCCGCGCGGGATTACGCTTTTGAACCTCTGGACGAATTTCCGCTCGCCAGGTTTGGAGTGGGTCGATTGCAGTTACCTGATGGAACAGAGCTGGAGCCGGTGAATCGCCTTCCTGGGCATCCTGTCGTCTGGCGATCCTGCCAGCTGAAGTCTCGTCCGGAAATCCGGAAACAGGTCGAATGGCAGCGCACCTGGAATCCATTTGGTCAGTGCAGCTGGCCGCCGGAGGATGTCGCTATCGAACGCTTTCGAACCCATATCAAAGATGTGGCTCTGGAAATGCTGGGGAACGACATGGCCCGTACCGAAAAATTCAGCAGCAGCATGAAAGACGGCCTGGATATTCGGGAAACACTTCGGAACTGGCACACCGGCGATCTGTTCGTCAAGGTTTTTCCTCCAGCACGCGGAAAGCTGGACTGTGTGGTGATGCTGTTCGACAGCCCCGCCGATCCACGTGACTATCCCTGGCGAATTACCTGGCATGCCGAAAATCATGACGAATCGACTCTGGCCCTTTTTGCCACCAGCTATCTGGACAAGATGATTGGACCTGGCATTTCGCTGGCCCAATACGGCGGTTGCATGTTTCTGTTTCCGCCACGCCCTGTTGTTGACATCTGGAGAGATGCACGATTCGATTTTGTGGATACGCTGGAAGAACGCCTGATTGCAGCGGCCCTGCACTATTCGAATGAACGGCATATTGCCCTGATGAGTCACGCCCCGCCAGGAGCAGGCTGGCGACGGCTGGCCAGCAAGTACAAGAAGAAAATTGTCCACGTGCCGATGAACAAGTTTGGAACATCGACGATCGAAAAACTGCGGATGTTCCACGTCCTGAACGGTCATCAGGTCCGCTCATTCGCGTCTCACTTCATCCGCAAACCCTAGCCTGGCTGTCCATTGAAAAACCGGGACCGGCACGCAGGACGACTGGAAACCATCGTGTTTTCAGGTCTCCTGCTCGAGCCAGTCCAGTTTTTCAACAGGCTGCTGGTTGCTTCTGAACGGTTTCTTAGAAAACCAGCTCTTCGCAGTTTGCGAGTTTCATTCCCAAAAGGGCTGCACATGAGTAGCGATCATGGGGGAGTCCGTACTGATCGAGAGTGAAATAAAGGTTGCCAATACCCCATAAGTCATCTGTATTGACCATACTGGACAGCACACGTTTCTGAGCTTCGTCCAGAGTTGTTTGTGGTTCAAACTGCGGTTCAAACGCTGCAGACAACAATGCATTTGTGAGCGGCAACAGAGCGAACCGGCTGGCGTTTTCCAGCTTCTCGCACATCGCCGGGATCGACGATCGACGCAAGGCGACAGGAATACAGGACAAGCTGAAAGCGGCATCTCCTGTGGAGGATTCGCCGGCCCCCGGGATATGTTCGTAGCACTCCAGTGGTTCGGCGATGAAGTCCAGAAGCTTACGAGCGACTTCTTCTGTGGGGGCGAGACGCGACAGTTCGCACGTTGCCATACAGACGACGGCCCGATGTTGATTGGGGTCATTGATGAGTCTGCTGAGCTGGTTTATCTCACCCAGTTCTCCAGCAGCAAAGACAATGGCCGATCGCACCCAGGGGTTTGTTTCGACAGCCAGTCGTTCGAGCAGTTTTGGAAGTGATCGTTCTTTGATCGTCGGAAGACATGCAAGTACCCATGCCGCACCCGCACGCAGGCTGATGTCGTTTTCATTGATCAAATCATACAGCAGTTCTTCACCGGCGAGTGAATTCTTATAAATCTGGTGCAGGGGAGCTGCATAAGGATCGTCCAGACTGACGTCCAGGATCTGACCACTAAAGTAAACATGGGTACCATCGCCCCATGTCGGCCGTTCGCGAATGCTGAAGAAACCCGTAATCAGATTGCCCCAGAATCGAAGTAGTTCACCGCGGTTGGCAATATCGTCGGATTTGCAGATTTCAATCAGAAACGGAACCACATAGGGGGTTGCAGAATAACGGCTACCCTGATGAAAGACGTTGCCATACAACGTCCAGACAGCGTTACTTCGAATTCCGGGATCATCGACCAGTAATTGGCGGAGCAGGTCCGGTACATCGTCCGCAGGGCCCAGCGCATGTTCCAGCTTTTGCCATGGGATCAGTTCGAGGGATTCCAGCATGATCGATTTCTCAATGGGTCTGGGATTCATGGAAATCACGGGGAGTTTCGCCGTTGGTTGTGTCACTTCCTATAACCATACATCCCAAAAAAACGGAACGGGAAAATAGAAGGAGTCGCGCTGGATGCAGACCGTTCAAGTGCAGGTCCTGTCAGGAGTTACCCGCAGTGACATCGTCGTCTGTACTTCATCGATGGATGGGTAAACCATCAGCGAGTGGCAACTATTTGCCGACTCTTTCAGTCTCTGGATGTCAAAAGGCGACGTCTGAGCAAACCATTTCGGATGTCAGCCCTCCAGTATATGGTGAATCCTCCAGGTAAACACGAGCGTAGGTTTCGGCCAATTCCGATTATTCGTGTTTGCCTGATTATTCCTGATTGATTTCTGACAAATGATTGACCATCAGGCTTCCGGTATGCCACAGGTGCCTTTACGAAGCCACGATGGGATTCTCCAGGGAGAATGCTGTCAGCAGAATGCCTCTGAAAAGTGATTCCGGTGACGGCGGTTTGCATTCTCCAGGGGAGTCGCCAGAATTCGACGCCAGCGATCGTCTCGCCGAAACTACAACTGCCTGTCAAAACGAAACCTGCCGACGATGAATGACGCCCTGACCATTACAAGGAAAGACCTGCGTCTGCTTTCGCGCGATCGCCGTGCCCTGGTGATACTGGTCGCCCTGCCGATGGTGATCATCGCGATTGTGGGTTCTTCCACAGGCCGGCTTCGCAACGACCGCGAACAACGTCGGCTTGGCCTGAATATCGAAGTCGCTGACTTCGACCAGACACCCACGTCAAAACGACTGGGTGGGTTTCTTGCGGCATTCGAGAACGTCAGAATCCTGCCCGTCCCCGTATCAGGAAGCGACTTGGCTACAAGGATGGCGGAACTGCAGTCGTCGATCCCCAACGGTCAGTCCGACGCGAGGATTGTGATCGGGCCGACGTTCGAATCTTCGCTTCAGCAACTCTCCCGCAGTGAACTCACGGCACCCGAAACAGGACCCCTGAAGGATGGTCTGACAGCAATCGATGTCCATGTCAGCCAGAACGAATTGGCCGATCCGCTGACAGAAGGTCTGTTAAAAGCGCTGCTTCGGTTGTCTTTGCAGGATGCGATGCTGCCGATCCTGGCGGAAAAGATGCCGGTATTCCGAGGGGCAGCCCGCGATTCTGTTATCCCCGAGCCCTGGGCCGATTCCGAAGCGGCCCGACGGGAGAGCAAGGCAGACATCCGGGTGTATCAGTTCCTAGTCCCGAGTTATACGGTCTTGTTTGTCTTTTTTCTGGTCAACATCATGGGACGGTCCTTTATTGCAGAACGCGATATGGGAACTTTGAGAAGACTGAAAATCAGCCCCGTGAAACCGGGTTCGATTCTGATCGGCAAGACACTTCCCTTTCTGGTGATGTCACTGACTCAGACAACCATTCTGATGGTGACCGGGAAACTGTTGTTCGGGATGTCCTGGGGACCATCACCCTGGCTGCTTGCACCGATCATGTTCTGTACATCGATGTCAGCCACCATGCTGGGGCTTCTGTTTTCGACCATCTGCAAGACAGAGTCGCAGGTTTCGTCTTTCGGAAATCTTATTGTGCTGTCCAGTGCCGGCATCAGCGGCTGTCTGGTGCCGCGAGCCTGGATGCCTCCGCTGAGCCAGAAAATCAGCCTTTGCACACCACATGCATGGGCCCTGGATGCCTATGGCGAATTGCTGACGAGAGAATCTCCCGATCTGGCCAGAATCACACTGTGCTGCGGCGTGCTGCTGACATTTGCCACCGTCTTCTTCATCGGTGGCTTGTTGCGATTTCGGAACGACACTTAGCTGTCTGCTGCATCATGATGCCTACTGGCGGTGGACGCACCGACTTGATCAATCCGGTCAAACGCCGTTTGAGAACCCCCAGTCGTATCAAAACCTGATGCAGACAGGCCGCTCAGTTCGAAGCAGATCGGCCCATGTTTCGTCGCTTTTTCCTGGGGCTGAAGCAGTTGTTGGCCTCCGTAGGGTTCAACACTAGGTGAAATGAGCGGATGCTCAAGCTCGGATCATTACTTCGTCCATTCCTGAATGGATTTTATCTGCGGCAGTGGATTCTTCTGCAGAGCCGTGAGTGCATCAACGACTGCCAGGCAGCCCGGCAGCGTTGTAACACAGGGGACTCCATAGGCGACCGAGGCTGCTCGAATTCGGCCTTCATCTGTTCGAGCACCTTTTCCGCTGGGGGTATTGAAGATCAGCTGGATCTCGCCATTGGCCATCAGGTCCAGCAGATTGGGACGCCCTTCCTGCAGCTTGCGAACCAGTTCAACTTCCAGACCCGCATCCTGCAGGACACGTGCTGTACCGCTCGTACACACAACCTGGTAACCCATCGACTGCAACTTGCGAGCAGGTTCTATGATGCGCTTCTTGTGGCCGGCGGCCATGCTGATGAAGACCTTTCCGCTCAGCGGCATCTTTGCACCAGCAGCAATTTGTGCTTTCGCGAAGGCAATCGGGAAGTCTTTGTGAGTTCCCATTACTTCGCCGGTGGATCGCATTTCAGGGCCAAGCACAATATCCACGCCTGAAAAACGACTGAACGGGAAAACGCTTTCTTTGACCGAAGTGTATTCCGGGACAACTTCACCGATGATTCCCTGGGCCGTGAGCGATTGGCCGACCATAACCTTTGCGGCAATTCGGGCCAGTGAACGACCCGTTGCTTTGGAAACAAACGGAGAAGTTCGTGAAGCGCGGGGATTCACTTCAAGGATGTAAACCGTGTATTGGTCCCCGTCCATCTTGACGGCAAACTGAATATTCATCAGTCCGCGGACCTGCAGTTCCTTCGCCAGTGCTCGTGTGGCGACTCTGATTTCATCGATAACGGTGTTCGGAAGTGAGTGCGGCGGCAGGGCACATGCCGAATCGCCCGAATGCACACCTGCTTCTTCGATGTGCTCCATAACGCCACCGATGATTGTCGTTTCGCCATCCCCGATGGCATCCACGTCGACTTCGATGGCATCTTCCAGAAATTTGTCGATCAACACCGGCTTTTCCGGAGACGCGTCGACTGCTTCGGTCATGTATCGAACAAGCGAGGGTTCGTCATAGCAAATCTCCATCGCTCGACCACCAAGGACATAGCTTGGGCGAACCAGAACCGGGTATCCAATTCGATCTGCCGCCCGGCGAGCGGCTTCGATGTTGGTTGCGATGCCGTTTGGCGGCTGACGCAGGTTGAGTTTCTCCAGGATCGCCTGAAAGCGTTCGCGGTCTTCTGCCGCATCAATCATATCCGGACTGGTTCCGATGATATTGACACCGGCGGCTTCCAGACCTCGTGCCAGATTCAGAGGAGTTTGTCCTCCGAACTGGACAATCACACCGTCGGGCTCCATCCGATCGCAGATGTTCAGTACATCTTCGGTCGTCAGCGGTTCGAAGAATAAATAGTCGGAGGTGTCATAGTCCGTCGAAACCGTTTCCGGGTTCGAATTAACCATGATGCTTTCGATACCGAGTTCTTCCAGTGCAAATGCCGCCTGGCAGCAGCAATAATCAAACTCAATCCCCTGCCCGATTCGGTTTGGTCCGCCGCCCAGAATCATGATCCGCTTCTTGCCTGCTTCTCTGGCCGGCGTCTCGTCTTCCTGTTCATAGGTACTGTAGTAATATGGCGTGTACGCTTCGAATTCGGCAGCGCAGGTATCCACCTGCTTGAACGTGGCCACAATGCCCAGCGACTTGCGATACTGGCGGACATCCATCTGCGAGCAATCCCACCAATAGGCCAGCTGCGCGTCTGAAAACCCATTCTGTTTGGCAAGTCGAATCAGTTCCGGCGTTGCGTCGTCAAGTCGTCCTACCTGCCGCAACTGCTGTTCAATCTGGACGATTCGTTCAATGCTTCGCAGGAACCAGGGGTCGATGTCGGTCAAGTCATGAATTTGCTCAACGGTAAAGCCAGCCTTCAGTGCATACCGAATGTAAAAGATTCGTTCGGCATTGGGCGTTGAGAGTTTACTCTGAATCTCATCCCGCTCCGGTTGTCGTTCGGTTCCCCAGAGATCCTTCTTTCCTCCGCCGAGACCAAAGTGACCGATTTCGAGACCTCGAACGGCCTTTTGCAGTGATTCACAGAAGGTGCGACCGATAGCCATTGTTTCACCGACCGACTTCATCTGAACGGTCAGGGTTGGGTCGGCTTCAGGAAACTTCTCGAACGTCCAGCGAGGGAACTTTGTGACGACATAGTCGATTGTCGGTTCAAAGCATGCCAGCGTTTCTCGCGTAATATCGTTTGGGATTTCGTCCAGACGATAACCAACCGCCAGCTTTGCAGCGATCTTTGCGATCGGAAATCCTGTCGCTTTTGATGCCAGCGCGCTGGAGCGACTGACACGAGGATTCATTTCAATGACAACCATTCGGCCGTTGTCGGGATTGATGGCAAACTGGACATTCGATCCGCCCGTCTCCACGCCGATGACACGCATGACAGCGATCGTGGCATCCCGCATCCGCTGATA
>JAGQQE010000219.1 GCA_020426345.1 Planctomycetaceae bacterium | reverse complement strand
GCTCCAGCTTCAATCAGTCTGCGGGCAAGGAGGAACTTGCGTATCGAATCCGGACCTTCACTTGTGGTGGACTGCCGACCGGCATCAGAAGCGGGTGCTGTATAGCGGGCCAGTGTTCGTGCGTCTTCGTTCTCAAGGTCCATGGCCCGTGCCAGCTGACCTGACATCAGGATTCCAACGGCCTGTTGCGTGAAACTATCCATAGCCTCCATAATTCCGGAAGCATCAACATCACGGCGCATTCGATCGAGGCTTGTGAGCAATGCCGTTCGATCATCCACACGCTCCACCGAAAGGTCTGCATCCAGCGTCAGTCGAATACTGTGTTCGTCACCCAGACGCGAAAGCTCTCCCTTCATTCCGGGTTCGAGTTCGCGATGAAACATCTTCGAGATATCCGGACGGAATGGCTGAACTGAAGGACCCAGAAAACCCGGGCGGGCACTTCGACGAACGAGCGGTCTTCCCTGCATCAAATCAATAAAAGCCGGAGCCGGATCGTCCGATCGACCTTTCAGTTTTGAGATGACGCAGCCAACCGCAGGACGACCTCCAAGAGACTGAAGATCTTTGGCCCCATACCCGCTTTGACACTGAAATGCGTCATGCGCGCCGGCAGAACCGACCAGACTTCGAATGAATGCAAATCTGTGAGCGATCGAAGCTACTCGAGGCATCAGCTCTGTCACATTCAGCCCTGGCACTGTCGTTTCAAGTGACTCAAACTCGCCCCGAATTTCGACAGGTGCATGAGGCTTGGGGTCAATGGTATCCAGATGAGGCGGACCACCGTCCAAATGAATGTTGATGATCGACTTTCGGCTCGATTTCAGGCCAGATGATGCTTCTGCCTGAAGCAGACTCGATAGAGTCCAGCCTCCGAAGCCCATCGTTCCGATTCGGAGAGCGCTTCTGCGTGTGCGAAGAATTCGGCGGGCAGACAGGTTGGTCAGGATTGAATCCTGACGGACGGCTCTGGAGGTCATGGCTGTTTCCTGCTGCTGAGGCTCCGGATCCCACGAGTGAGTTGATGCATCGAACTGAACATTCTGGTCAGATCACATCAGAAAGAACAACCCGAAACAGGAAATCCACGTTGTCCGAAGCATCCATACTCATTGCCGATCCTGCCCGCGATTCAGCATCCATTCAGACAGGGCCGGAATTCAAAAATCAGAGCCCATTTTCGATTTGGAAATGAATTCCTGTCGGAATGCTGTGAATCGGGCGCAGTCCCGGTGATTGCCCCGAGCGAAATCAGCCGGTGCCGCTCAGGACGAAAAGGATTGTTCGCAGAATCACGGCGGAAGTCATTGTCGCCAACTCGGGCAGATCAGTCGTCAAAGTGAATGGAAAGCGTCCAATTTGCTGGCTAGACTTGCTGGCTGTTTCTTTCGGGGACCGAATGAATCGGGTCGCGCGATGCGGGATTTGGACCAGCGGTACCAAACTCCTCCCCTGCATTCTCTCAAACTCAGGCGAGTCATTATTTTCGGGAGTCACTTTGAATGAGCTCAGGTGAAAACGACGCAGTCGCGCCAAACGCAAAACGGCTGTTGTGGGCAGGATTTATGGCCATTCTGGCTGCAGGCGTAGGTTATGCCGTTCGAGGCGGGATTCTGACTCAGTGGGCCAATGAGTTTGGTTTCACAATGACCGAACTGGGGGCCATCACTGGCGGTGGTTTGACCGGGTTCGGCGTGGTCATCATCCTGAGTTCGTTGATTGCCGACAAAATCGGATACGGCCGATTGCTGATCATGGCGTTCATCCTGCACCTTGTCTCCGCCGGATTGACGCTCGCCGCGCCGCTGGCATTTGCATCGGGTGGGAAGTCACTGGCCTATGCGTGCCTGTTCTGGGGTATGTTCATTTTTGCAGTCGGAAATGGACTGTGTGAAGCTGTCGTCAATCCACTTGTCGCAACGCTGTTTCCGAAGAACAAAACGCACTACCTGAATATCCTTCATGCTGGCTGGCCCGCCGGTCTTGTTGCGGGAAGTGTGGCCTCTGCACTGATGGCCGCGAAGACAAGTGAAACCGGAGAAGTCCTCAGCGCTGCTGTCGACTGGAAGATTCAGATGTCGTTGTTCCTGATTCCGACCGTGGCTTACGGATTGATGCTGCTTGGGCAAAAGTTTCCGAAGTCTGAAGCGGCTGATGCCGGCGTCAGCACGGGCGAAATGATCAGCACGCTTTTTGCACCACTGATGCTGGTACTGCTGGTTGTTCACGCGATGGTTGGATACGTCGAACTGGGGACAGACTCCTGGATTTCAAAAATCACGGGAGCCATTATGGCGGACCCTCAAAAAGGGCTGATGTTGTTCGCTTATACATCGATGCTGATGTTCGTGCTGCGATTCTTTGCCGGACCTATCGTCCACCGGATTTCTCCGCTGGGGCTGTTGCTGGCCAGCGCAGTCCTTGGTGCCACGGGGCTGACACTGCTCGGCGGTGCTGAAACTGTGACGGCATGTATTATTGCGGCGACTGTCTACGCGCTCGGAAAGACCTTCCTCTGGCCAACGATGCTGGCGGTCGTTTCTGAACAGTTTCCCAAGGGGGGAGCAATCTCGATTGGTATGCTTGGCGGTGTCGGTATGTTGTCTGCCGGATTGCTTGGTGGCCCGGCCATCGGTTTCAAGCAGGACTACAACGCCTCGGCGAATCTGAAGAACGTTTCAGAGGAAACGTATGACCGCTACAAGGCGGGTGAACCAAGCAGTTTCTTCGGGTTCGAGACGGTTGGGCTCGACGGAGCCAAAGTGGGAGTGCTTGAAGATAAGGGAAAAGAGTTGAATCGCGTGGGCGAGCTGCTCAAATCTCAGAACACGTCTGATCCTCGGCATGAGGGGCTGGTGACATGGTGGAATGACGCAGAAAAGTCTGCCGAAAAAGATGGGCCTATCGTAAGTGCTGCAGGAGTTTATGGCGGAAAAGAGGCGCTGAAGCTGACGGCCTATGTTCCCGCGACGATGGCCGTCTTCTACCTGTTGTTAATCCTGTACTTCAAGTCGCGAGGTGGTTACAAGGCTGTTCATGTCAACGAGGAGGTTGAATCTCCGGAAGCCATGGGTGTCGCTGAAGCATAGGCTCAGCCTTTAAAGCATCCACCGGCCGTTGCCGGCGTCTGCGGACATCAGGGGAAAGGCGTCATCGAATGATGACGCCTTTTTTTCGCGCGGGGAATTCAGGTACTGTCAAGCTTCGTTGGTGCGTTCAAATCGAATGATGTTGTGGTCAAGTGTCATTTGAATACTGCCGGGAAGCGTCCGTCTGGAAGTCGTGTCGTTCACAATCGACTCCGACAGATGACTCCAGTGCCGCGAGGTCATTTTTTGGCGAGGCCAGCATTGGCGGATCCACAGCAGAGTCAGCATATGGCGGATCAGTGGTTCGGACGCGGATTGCAGGGTAGCGCGGGATAATCTGCAGCTGACTGGTGTTCGTTCAAGCTGGCATTGATCCAGTAGATTTCCGGCGACTTCGTCGATGATGGAAATCGCTTCTCTTGCCTGTCTGGCAATCGTTTCCAGACTGTTCGCTATGTCGCGGTTCGAGTGAGTCTGAAGGTAGGGAAGTACATCGTGCCGGAGGCGGTTTCGAGTAAAAGAGCGATCCGCATTTGTGTGGTCGTCACACCACGTTAACTGATGGAGCGCGGCATAATGGTCGATTTGCTGCCGACTGACGGACAGCAGTGGCCGAAGCAGTTGACAGTGTTCGCCAAGTGGTCTTGCGACGGACATTCCCGAGAGTCCACGCAGTCCACTTCCCCGAACGAGGTTATGCAGCACGGTTTCAGCCTGGTCGTCTCGATGGTGGGCTGTGACAACAAATTCTGCCCCCTGTTCTGCAGCCATTTCCAGAAGCAGTTGATATCGCACCTGCCGGGCTGATTCTTCCAGCGAACCCTGATTCTGGTCGACGATGGAACCATCGGCCGCTATTTTGCAGAAGAATGGGAGCCCAAGCTGTTCTGCCAGGGATTCGACGAATATCCGGTCTTTCTGGCTATGGGTTCCTCGGAGTCCATGGTCAACGTGAGCGACAAGGAAATTCCAGTGGGCGACGCCCTTGAGTTCTTCGGGGCTCCTGGAAGTGACAACTTCTTCCGGTTCGTGCGTTCGTCGGGATGCGGCATGGGACAGGACAACACTGTCTTTCCCGCCGGAAACCGCCAGTAGCACCGTCGAACCCCGGGGAACAAGTTTCGATAGTTCCTGCCTGATGTTCGTTGATAATTGGTCCGCGTGTTGATCCATCCACTTGCACCTGGTTGACCTTCGATTCAGCTTTGGTAGCATTCCCTGGTCTCTTTCCAGAACCGAAATTCTAAAATCTCTGTTTCGGGAAGAGTGTTGACAGGAAAGGTTTTCGGAACCTGCTGTGAACGTGACAAGTGAATGGTTCGGTGCTGGTTGATCGGCATGCGTCCAACTGATTTTGTCTCAGTCCTTTTGTGAATTGTCTGCTGGCGAACTGTTAAACAGGCGTATCTGTTCGATGGTGAACTATGCAGACAGTGAGATCCGCAAATGGTACTCGCTGGACTTATTATTTTCACCGTCTGCTGTCTGCACTGTCTGATGTGCATCGCCGCATCGAAGTGTACAGGTATCGACAAACGGAACTCCCGCAATCAGGATGGGTCCTTCGGGGCGCCGTCGCCGATGGGGTTTCGGATGTTGTCGCTGGCAGAATTGACGACGACCGGGCCACCCGGAATGGTGGCTGGTGGTGCAAATCGCTTTGCACCACCGTATCGTGACAATGTCCGGTTTCAAACAGTTGAATGGTCCTTTCTTCGGAAGCACACCGGCTTCAGGAGCACACAACAATAGGCACACACTTTGAGAGGTGTGCAGATTGCTGAGAGCCTGACGAAACATCGTCACGTTTGCCACTCGATTTAATCGAGACAACAGGTCCGTATTTGATCTGAGGGCATATCCATGGATCCGACGCTCGTCGGTATTGTTTCCGTCGTCGTTGGTCTTGCAATTGGCTTCTTTGTGGATCGAGTCCTCAAAGGTGGCGCATACAAGACTCGTGATGAAATCCTGCGTCAGGCGGAACGCGACGCAGAAACGCTGAAGAAGGACCTTGAACTTAAGCTGAAGGAAGAAATGCTGAAACGCCGTGAGGCGATGGATGCAAAACTGGATGAACAACGCAATCAGATCCGCGTTAAAGAGCGTGAACTGGATAAGCGAGAATCGCACCTTGAAGAACAGCAGGACTCCTTCCGCAAGAAGGAGAAAATGCTTCAGGCGACGCAACAAAAACTGGCTGAACGAGCAAAGTCCATCGAGGCCAAAGATAACGAACTGACTCGTCTGCTGAAGGACGAGCAGGAACAGCTCTATCAGATCAGTGGGTTGAGTCGGGAGAATGCATCAGAGCTGTTGCTGAAACGCATGGAGCGTGAGCTTGCCGAAGAAACCGGCGCGCTGATCCTGAAGCACGAAAGTACCGTAAAAGCCGAATGCGAACGACAGGCGCGGGAAATCATTGGAATGGCTGTCCAGCGCTATGCGTCTGCTCACACGTCTGAATCAACGGTCTCGACGGTTGATATTCCCAGTGACGAAATGAAAGGTCGCATTATCGGCCGGGAAGGACGCAATATCCGCGCCTTCGAAAAGGCGACCGGTGTGGACGTTATCGTTGATGATACACCAGGAGTGGTGATTGTCTCGGCTTTCGACAACGTTCGTCGCGAAGTGGGTAAGTTGTCACTTGCCAAGCTGATCCAGGATGGTCGCATCCACCCCACACGCATCGAAGAGATCGTTGGCGAAACCCAGAAGGAGATGGAAGAGCACATTCGGCGACTTGGTATCGAAGCCTGCGAGGAAGCGGGCGTTCGAGGTCTGCACGACAAGATAGTCGACCTGATGGGCCGACTGCATTTCCGCGTCAGCTACAGCCAGAACGTCCGACAGCATTCCATCGAGGTCGCCCATCTGACCGGGTTAATGGCAGAGCAGCTTGGTCTGGACGGAACGCTGGCCCGTCGTTGTGGATTCCTGCATGACATCGGCAAAGCGGCCGACCATGAAATGGAGGGCGGTCACCCTGCTGTCGGTGCGGAACTACTTAAGCGATATGGTGAAGGTGAAGAAGTGGTGCATGCAGCGGCCGGACACCATGACGATATCCGTCCGGAGTACATCTACACGGTCCTGGTTGCAGCGGCCGATGCTGTTTCAGCAGCTCGTCCAGGAGCTCGTCGCGAAACGCTTGAGAAATATGTCCGGCGGCTCGAAGAACTGGAATCGCTCGCCTGTGGCTTTCCCGGTGTGGACCACGCTTTCGCCGTCCAGGCTGGGCGAGAGATCCGCATCATTGTCGATTCTGCGAAGGTTAACGATCGTCGTGCAATCAAGATGAGCCGTGACATTGCGACTGCCATTGAACAGTCGTTGACATATCCGGGTGAAATCAAAGTGACTGTGCTGCGGGAGACTCGCAGCGTCGAATTTGCTCGGTAGTCCCAAGTGATATTTAGAAGTTGACGGAGTCGGAAGTGGCGTCGTCCAGACCGGACGACGGGCTTTCCGGGCAAGTACGAGAGAAATCTGAATCAAGGTGATACCCGACTGATGCATCCGTACCTGATTGTTGCAATTGGAATTCTCACGGTTCTTGGGCTGATCATCTTTCTGCGCATTAATGCATTCATCGCGTTGATATCCGCAGCTTTGGTGGTCAGCTTTCTGGCCCCGGGGCCAATCAACGAAAAAGTCAGTCGGGTTGCATTCGCGTTCGGAGAGAACGCCGGGAAGATTGGTCTTGTCATTGGTTTTGCCGCGGTGATTGGTGAAGCCATGATGCTGAGTGGAGCTGCCGATCGCATCGTCCAGGCATTCCTGAAACTGATGGGGGCCGAACGTGCGTCACTGGCGTTGATGAGCAGCGGATTTGTCCTTTCAGTTCCGGTCTTCTTCGACACCGTTTTCTATCTGCTTGTGCCGCTTGCAAGGTCTCTGTACCGAACGACTCGCAGGAACTACCTTCTTTATGTCTGTGCGATTGCGGCCGGTGGTGCCATTACTCACACAATGGTTCCTCCAACTCCCGGTCCACTCTACATGGCCGCCACGCTGGGCGTTCCTATCGGACT
This sequence comes from Planctomycetaceae bacterium, assembly GCA_020426345.1. Classification (GTDB taxonomy): domain Bacteria; phylum Planctomycetota; class Planctomycetia; order Planctomycetales; family Planctomycetaceae; genus F1-80-MAGs062. The sequence goes on along the minus strand of JAGQQE010000219.1, from coordinate 3,515 downwards.
GATGATGCTGATTGGACTCGCCGTTGCAGCCCCGGCCGCCATGACAGCGCTGTGGGTATCCAAATGGATGGATTTGAACGTCTCAATCGGAACTCTGCCTCAATTTGATGATGGCGAAGATGCTGAAGCCGCTCTGGCGGCACGCCAGAAGGAAATCATGAGGATACCGCTGATTGAAGCATTGCTGCCTGTCCTGCTGCCTGTCCTGCTGATTTCAGGGGACACGATTGTTGGTGCTCTTATCCCCAAGCCATCGGCGACGGAGAAGAACCTGACGGTCGTTGTGGCTTCGCAAAAGGACGCTGCCCGAATTTTGAAGAGCACTCAGGAGAATCTTCCGGCAGAAACGGAATTGATCGCGACGTTGAACAGGTCCCTGGAATCGGTCACTTTGACTCTGGATGAGGTCCAGGCACAACTCGATTCTGAGCGGGCGGCTGAGCCTGCGTACGTCGCAACGCTTCGTAAGGTGAAGCCCTACAGCGAGTTACTTGGGAATCCAAGCCTGGCATTGCTGGTTTCGATGATGATTGCGGTGTTTACGTGGGTACGGCTGAAGGCTCCGGATACCAAACAATTTTCGACGGCTGTCGAAAACGCTCTGCTCAGCGGCGGGCTGGTAATTCTGATCACGGCGGCCGGTGGAGCTTTCGGGGCAATGCTGAAAGCAACCAACATGTCTGACACAATTCGAGAGTCGTTTCAGGGGAGTCAGGCCACTGGATTCATCGCGCTGGCGCTGGGGTTTGGTTTGGCGGCCATCCTGAAAGTCGCCCAGGGGTCAAGCACGACCGCCATGATTACCGTCTCGGGAATGATGGCAGCCATGGAACTCACTCAGGAAAAACTGGGCTTCAACCCGGTTTACCTGTGTACCGCCATTGGTGCGGGTTCTTTGGTGGGATCCTGGATGAATGACAGTGGGTTCTGGATTTTTGCTCGGATGAGCGGCTTGACGGAAGCGGAGGCATTGAAGACCTGGACCCCGTTGCTGCTGATCCTCGCAACGGTCAGCCTGACAGTAACTGTAATTCTCGCGACAGTGATGCCTCTCAATTCCTTGTAATTCTGTTCGGACGCTTTTCTATTGCCGGTATCGGGTCAACAATAGAGTACCTCGTGACCACCGGCTTCCGGATAGAATTGTCTCCGCAGCGCATTCGCTCTGCGGATCAGTGATACAGCATTGGTTTCAATAAAAGTGACTCAGCCAAACTTGACGCCTTCCGACTTGACCGTTCTCACACCTGCCGTCGCGATGCGAGATTTGTTTGGCTACCTGAATTTTTCACACGGTACGCCGAATGTTCGATTTCGAGTCGCGATCAACTGGCTCTTCACGCAGGAGGCGGTGAGCAGCTCCGCGGATTTGCTGTGCGAATATCTGCTGACAGAATGTGAAAAGCTGCAGGTTTCGGGCGAAGCCGCCTTTTCGGATCTTGCTCAGGCGAAGTCTGTGATTGAACTGGTGTTTCACAGACTGCTGCCTGCGTATCAGGATCACCACCGCGATCTGCTGGGGCATCTGGGCTCGACAGACTTTCTGGCGCCCTTTCTTCTGTCTCGTATGTTCGAGGTCGTTCTGGAGGCTGGTGAGCCATGGAATGACGTACAAAGGGTGGTTGAAGTTTCCCTGCAGCAACTGAATTGTTTTATTGGCTATCGTCCCGTGGCAGTGCTGGAAAACGGCCGACGGATGGAGGTTTACGAACACGAACGTTTCTGTCCTCTGCCTTTGTATTTTCAGGAAGGCGGAGTCGCTGTGGGACGCTACCGTCAGCTTATCGAATCGATGCTGGCGTTTATGAAGTCGCTCCCGGAAGAGCTGACGGCACCTGCCCATTTCTCACTGGATCGTTTGGCAGAGCTTTCACTGGATGTTCGTGCCCATGATCACCTGGACCCGGTTAATAAACGCACCAACTATATCTTTGGTGAATGGGATCCGGAATGCATTGATACGAAGGGCTACTACCGTCGATTTGTTCTCCGTAAACTGATTGTCGATTCTTTGGTGGACTGGGTCAGTGATGGCCCCGACAGGAATTCTGCAGATCGTTTATACGATGCGTCGGCTGTGCTTTGTGGAACAATTCTGATGGCGTCTGCCATTAGTGGATCAGGTCCTCAAACCTATGACTCGACGGTCTCTCTCACAACGTTGTTGCCCATAGTCGCAAGGCAGCGCGATAACTTTTACCAGACCCTGCTTGAAACCGCCACGGGCGAAAATGGAAAGCGCCTGAAACGTCTGGCGGAGCAAACACGACAGGCTTTTGGTCACGTTCGCCATGAACTCAATATGCGACTGGCCAAGTATGGGGCTGACCAGGTTCAGCATCGCCACCTGTCATGGATGTTTGCTCGAATGGGGTTCGAAAAGGCGAGTTGCGAAGAGGCCTCCGTCATCCCCTGCTTATCCGCAAGGTTTGAATCGGAGATTCAGTCACGGCTGGTGCTTGTTCGGCGGTTCGTCAAGGCTGGCCAGCTGACCGAATCACATCGGCAGATGATGGAGGTACTGGATCTGCTTCATCGTGGTATTCACTGTGGTGCGACGGTGGATCCATGGAATATTCTGGGGTTTCAGGGGCAATTTCCACTGTTCTTTGCCCGCGAGGATTCCATCCCGGATAATCGCGTCGACATTCTGCTCGAACTTATCGAACAGATTTTCGATGGCTGTTCGCTGATTATGTCCGAAGCGGCGGCTCTTGGGCAAACTGAAATACACGAGGCTGTTCTGGAGTCTTTTCGAGAGCTGGCCGGGCAATGGGATCGATATGCAACAACCACCGTAAACGATCTGACGCACATCTACGGCATGCAGTCTGTATCAGCGGCAGTGAAGGTGGGAAAGGCTCTTGCGGACTGGCGCACTGCCGGTGAAGCTGCCGGGGATATTTCATTCTGGCGTCAGCATGTTGATGAATTTGATGTGACAAGTTCGTTTGCTCAGGTGGTTACCACCCTGCTGGAGAGAAAAGACCACATTGCTGCCCTGGGCCTGCTGATGCAATGGCTGAGTCGAGCCGACACGATTCGGCTGGAAAATGGTGGCCATTCCATCCATGTCCTGTTGCACAAACTCATGCATTCGATTTGTGCAAGCGAGAATCCTGCTGATCGATGGATCATGCTTCGGCGAATGTTTGCTTTCATGGAAGCAAACGCGGGGGTGTTCTGGCTGGTTCCTTCTCTCACAGAATTTGCAGCAGAACAAAAGAAGCGGGGGCGTTCGGATCATCGAGAATCGCTCGACCTCGAGCACCTGTTTGATGGGGACGAATCGGACGAGCATAATCTGTTTGAGGCCGCCTGGGACGACGTGTCGTATCGCGACAGCACGGATGATGGCAATGCCGGTGATACTGTGGATGAGGGGTACGCCCCCGGCACGACAGAATTTGAAGTTCTTTACCGACAAATCGAACCTCGCCTGAAGTTCCTGCATACGGTTGGGTCATTGTGGGGCATCGCAGCGGTTTCGATTTCTCGATCTGCGGCGTCAGAAT
>JAGQQE010000021.1 GCA_020426345.1 Planctomycetaceae bacterium | reverse complement strand
CGACGCTTTCCTTCGATCCAGGGTGCCTGTCCCGGTTTTTCAACGGACAGCTACGCTACGCTAAGCCGCTGCAAATCAGCCGCGTCCGATACCATCCTTATCGCATCAATGCACGATAAGGTCCTCCTGAAAGAAGGATCAACGGTGATCCCGCAGGATTTCCAGGGCCGCATTGCGCCCGCAGGCCCCCATCACGCCACCACCCGGATGCGCTGCGCTTCCACAAAGGTAGAGTCCTTCCAGTGGAGTCCGATAGTCGCTCCAGCCAGCGACAGGTCGCATGCTGAACAGTTGATGCAGCGGCATGGCGCCCTGAAAGATGTTCCCGCCGGTCAGGCCGTAAATGCGTTCGATATCTACGGGCGTCAATATCTGTCGGTGAACCACAGACGCTGCAAAGTTTGGAGCGAAACGATTCACCTGTTCGATGCACGCATCTGCAAATGCTTCGCGATGATCGTCCCAGGTTCCGTTGCCGAGATGGTAAGGAGCGTACTGCACAAACATCGATGCAATGTGCATTCCCGGCGGGGCGATCGTGGAATCCACAGATGTTGGAATGGTCATTTCGACGATTGGCTTGCGCGAAGGCCTTCCACTGACAGCATCGAACCAGGCGTCTTCCAGGTCCTGCATGCGGGCATTGATGTGAATTGTGCCGTTGTGCTGCGGGCCAGGCGATGAGCCCGAATCGAACTTCCCATTCAGACAAGAGAACTTTGGAAGCTCACTCATCGCCAGGTTAATCTTGACACACGCACTGCTGTAGTCGATTCGATCAACGGCCTGACGGAAATCTTCCGGCAGGTGATGTTCGCTGAGAAATTTTCGGAAGGTCAGGTTGGCATCAACACCGGACGCGACAGTTGATGATTCAAAGCATTCGCCGGTCGTCAGACGCACGCCTTTCACCAGGCCTTGTTCCGCCAGAATTTCGGCCACTTCTGACTCGAATCGAATTTCCGCACCGGCCTCGCGAGCAGCACTGGCGATGGCTTCCGACAGCTGCCCCATTCCGCCCCGAACATAGCCCCAGACTCCGCGAGCTCCACCGGACGAACCCATCACGTGATGGAGTAAAACGTAAGCCGTCCCGGGAGCTGACACGCTCTGAAAGTTGCCAATGATGGCATCGGTGGCGAGCGTCCCCTTGAGTTCATCAGACTCGAACCAGCGATCAAGAATCGGTCGCGCCGCGCCGGTCAGGAGTTCGATCGCCTCCGGCAATCGATTGCCCAACGTACCAAAAGCGCGGTAGATCGATGCACTGGTCCGGAAGTCACGCAGTTTTTTTCCCCAGGATGTGCGTCGCCATTCAGCAGGCATAGGCAACAGATCGGGCGGCGTATTGCTGAGCACCGGTTCCAGTTTCTCCGCAATCTGCGTGAGCAGTTTTTCATACTGCGGAAAGCGTTCCGCATCACGTTGCGAGAACTTACCGATTTCCGATTGATTCTGAGCCGCATCCGGGCCAAGAAACAGATGACGACCATCCTCAAACGGAGTGAATGACGAAGGCACTCGACGAAGGACTTCGTAACCGTGACGCTTCAAATCGAGATCACGTTCGATTTCAGGCAACAACAGGCTGACGACATAAGCCGCCGTCGAAATTCGAAAGCCTGGCCAAAGTTCTTCCGTCACGCACGCTCCTCCGGGAAAGGGTCGGCGTTCCAGAACCAGGACTTTACGCCCAGCGCGGGCAAGATAGGCAGCACACACAAGGCCATTGTGTCCACCGCCGATGATGATGCAGTCGTATTTCATCAAATCTTCATGGATTGATTCAGAATGTGGCAGTTCCTTCGCGCGAAGATGCGGAGGATTCTAGCGGTGCATTGCAGGGCAGTCTACGATACCTCCCGAGCCTGCATCATGTGACGGCACGGATTGCCGTCCCACGAGCCACAACAATCGTTCAGCGCATTCGAATCATTAACCAGAGTCGTTTTCTTTCGGCCGCACAGGACCAGAATCACCATGCCAAACGCCATCCGAACGGATTCGAGAAACAACAGGACCACGGGATTTGCCCGCCCCGGTATTTACAGCAATCAGCATGGCACTCCGAAGCAGCATGTTCACGATGGCGATACAATCGCTGTTCAGCTGGATGGAAATGTCGGTGTCCGAATGCTTGGCATCGATACGCCGGAAGTTAGTTTCTCGCTGCCTCCTGTCAATAACTTTGTCAGCCTGGAAGACAATCGCTGGTCTGACTTTCTGAGCGATCCCTTCCACGATCGTTTTGGCCCCATGACCAGCGAACTTCCAGCGAGATTACGTGCCTGGTTTCAGGTGCGATGCAGTGCTCCACAAGCCCGTACACATTTCGAACATGCCGTTGCCGCTCGGGATGAATTTCAGGCCATGATCGCAGAAGACATGCAGATCATGCAGCAGACTCCCGACACATTCAGTTACTACATGAACTTCGGTTTTGAAATTATGGACGGCTATGGCCGCCTGCTTTGCATTGTGAATCGCAACCAGCCCAAAGCCAATGAACCAACACCCCGGCCGAAGACGTACAACATTCGCCTGCTGGAACGCGGCCGCGCCTTTCCGTATTTCATCTGGCCTAATATCAATCCGTGGGATCGCCCCGAATCCATCGATAAAGCAGTCATTCCTCCCGGCCAGGCAAAGGTGATGGCCGATAACGACACCGAACTGCGTATGGCCCGAGGTGCTGTTCGCAATGCACGGCAACAACACCGGGGGATTTTCGATCCAATGAATCCCCTGTTGCTGGAACCATTTGAGCTTCGCAATCTCTCGCGTCGAGTTGCGGCATCCCGCTATTTGATCGATCTGAATTCCGATTCCGATTCGCTCATCCATCCGCTCGACTATCCTCTTGTCCCGTCAACGGAAGACCGACTCTGGATCCCGTCTGCGTACGTACCCCTGTTCGAAAAAGCTGGCTGGCGAGTCCCCGCACGTCCGCAGTCGTAGCCAGGGGCGACACAACCCCAATGCAGGCACGCACCAGGGGGCGCAATGGAAACACCCAACTCGACAGCATAGACTACGCCACACAGCACTACTATCATCTATGCGTAGCCCGCAACAAACGAGCTCAATCAACGAGTCGTCCTGCCGTGCAGTCTCGCACAGACACAGACCGTACAGCCAGCGGGTACCATCGGAGGGATCTTTCAACCGTGTATTTGATTGATGAGTCTATAAACGATCTGATCGACCGCGCAGCAGATCTTGTGTTGTCCCGTTTGTCGAGCGTCCCCTTAAAGCAAAATCGAACGGCCGTCATTCTGGGTTCGGGACTTGGTCACGCCGCGAAAGAGCTGGCCAATCGTCCCGGCACGGTCAGGATGGATTACGGCACAATTCCGGGGATGCCGGTGCCTGGAATTGCGGGCCATGCAGGCGAACTTCTGGTTGGCACGCACCATGACAGTACCGTCTTTCTGTTGAAAGGTCGGGTCCACTTATACGAAGGTCACCCGCAATCGCGAGTGACCTTTGCAACACGACTGATGCACCGACTGAACGTGAATAAACTGATCATCACAAATGCCTCCGGCGGTATCCGACCCGAGTTTCAGCCGGGAGACCTGATGCTGATCTCCGGTCACCTCGAATGGCCTTCTGTGTCGCTGCTCAGCCGACCCCGCCCCGATGACCGCGCGATGATTTCGGTTGGAGTTCCGGTGTCAGTCACCCATCGGTTGCGACGTCAGGTCTGGTGCGCAGATTTGCGAGCGGCGGCCGCGTCTGTCCCGTGTTCCCTGCACGTGCATCAGGGCATCTACGCACTGATGCACGGCCCCTGCTACGAAACTCCGGCTGAGGTTCGAGCAGCGCGATTTCTCGGTGCCGATGCAGTCGGAATGAGCACCGTGCCGGAAGCCCTGGTGGCATCCGAGCTTGGTCTTTCCGTTCTTGGTATTTCCTGCATTTCAAATCTGGCAGCCGGGCTGGGCACTGACAAGCTGACCCATACAGACGTCACTCAAACGGCCTCCATGATCGAGCACGATTTCACGGACTGGCTCTGGAAAGTCATCGAAGCCATCAGCGCGCTGCCCGACTGTCCGTCTGACGAATCCATCGACCGGCAATAATCGAGAACATCCGTGATTCCGTGCCTGCCCATGAAATCCGGGCTGGCATTCGACCGGGGAAGTCCTCTCTCCCGAAGCGATTGACGGCGCGAATTGCCCCGGAGCACCATCCGCTGGTATCATCCTCCCTGCGGACCGCCACTTATGCTCCCAAAACTGCTCGACCAGACTCATGACTTCGCAGAATCCAGGCGACACTCAGGTTCAGAACGAAGATGATCATGAAAGATCACGTCGGTTGAGCCTACAGGGAAATCGTCCGCCGGCAGAAATTGAGGGTTACACCGTCGTTCGCCGCCTGGGAACGGGAGCCTATGGAACAGTCTGGCTGGCACGGGAAGACCGTACCGGTCGGATGGTCGCCATCAAGTACTATCCCCATCGCCGCGGACTGAACTGGTCGATGCTGCATCGGGAAGTTGAAAAGCTGGCCGCCGTTTATACGTCGCGCAACATTGTGCGTCTTCTGGATGTTGGCTGGACCGCAGAGCCGCCGTACTTTGTCATGGAGTTTGTCGAAAACGGATCGCTGGGGAGCTACCTGGCCGCAGGTCCACTATCCGTGGACGAAGCCGTCCGAATCACAAGAGAAGTGTGCAGCGCGCTGATCGATGCGCATGGCGCGGGCGTTCTGCATTGTGACCTCAAGCCGGATAATGTGCTTCTGGATGGGCAGTTGCATGCCCGAATCTGCGACTTTGGCCAGGCTCGCATGTCGCACGAGCAAAGTCCCGCTCTGGGTACGCTGTATTACATGGCACCAGAGCAGGCCGACATGCAGGCACTGCCCGATTCTCGCTGGGATGTCTATGCGGTTGGTGCGATGATGTACCACATGATTACCGGCCAGCCGCCGTTTCGTTCGGACGTTATGCAGAAACAGCTGGAGGCTGCCGAATCCCTCAGCGATCGTCTGGAAATCTACCGTTCTGCGATTCAGACATCGCCAGTACCATCGTTGCATCGATCCGTTCGGGGAGTCGATTCACGGCTTGCGGACATCATTGATGAGTGTCTGGCTGTCGAACCTCAGAAACGACTTCCGAATGCTCAGGCCGTGCGCGACCTGCTGGATGCCCGCGACCGGCACCGTTCACGACGCCCCCTTCTGCTGCTGGGAGTTGTCGGTCCGGTATTGCTGATGGCCGCCATGGTTCCCATCTTTGTTACGGCACTCGAAAATAATCTGGCCATGACGGAAGAAGGTCTTACACAGCGTGCTTTGGAAAGCGATGCTCTTTCCGCTCGACTTCAGGCCGCTGCACTGGAAGATGAACTGCTGGATCGGCTGGAAGAACTTGAACTTGTGCTGGCAGACGAAGAAGTGGGCAGCGCCCTGGAAGATGTCCTCAACCGGCCAACCGACGACGTGATTGCGGAAATGAAAGCGTCACACATTCTGCCGCTGGAAGACCGACCCCGATGGATTCAGCTGCTGGATATGGCACAACAACGCTGTACAGAAGCGAATACTCGCCGTAACCGAAGCCCGGATACCAGCTGGTTTCTGACAGACCGCGATGGCATTCAGTTGTGGCGACAAAAGTATGAATCCACGGTGGGTGAATGCTTCAACTGGCGCGACTATTTTCATGGACGAAATGAGGAATTTGACCCGGAACAGGTTCCGCAGGACATTCAGCCGATTCAGGATCGCCATGTCAGCCTCGCGTTTCGAAGCAACGCGACAGACCGCTACATGGTGGCGTTAAGCGTCCCGGTTCGCGACAGCGAAGGTGAAGTCATAGGTGTGTTCGCCCGAACCGCGCATCTGGGCGAACTCCAGGCTCGGCTGGGCCAGCGCATGCAGGGATCAGATGCCGACAGCGTCCGAAGAATTATTGCACTGGCAGATTCCCGCGACTGGCAGCTCCTGGACCATCCGTGGCTGACTGAGTCTCTACTGGAACTGCCAGACCAAACCATCGACGAAATCTTCCACCAGCTTCGCCTGGATACCGGTACTATCCGTCAGATTGAATCCGCGATGGCTCAACATAATGGGCAGCCGGAAGATATTCGGTTGCCCGTGTACACCGATCCCGTGGGCCGGTTATCAGGAATGCCAGCGATTTCCGATCCGGCGGATACATCGGATGCGCTGCCCGATCCACAGAATGCATCCGGCAATTCTGTGAAACCAGCGGAGCCATGGAATGGTACTGACGAATATCAACGGCCATGGATTGCGGCCATGTCCCCCATCACCAATATGCAAAGTCCATGGATGGTCATTGTCCAGGAAGAACGTGCCACGGCACTTCAGCCGATTGACGACATGGCGCGGCGAGCTACGCGACACGCCTGGATGGCCGTTCTGGCCGCGCTGACGCTGATGGCAATCATCTGGTCTGTTGTCTGGCGTGCCTTCAATCGAAGTCATTCGACTGTTCGGCCCGTCGTCCCGCCCCCCAGCCAGTCAGGTCCGTGACCATCAGAAATTCGCCGCACAGTTGCAGCCCTCGCCCCCGGCAGCGGTCGACAGATGCCTGAGCGTATTGTCATCGATCCCGGAGTCAATGAAATGGCTCTTCCCGCAGGCAAATCCTGCGATCAATCCCCCGGAATGCGACAGATCTTCCATTCGTTTGATCGACGGTAACATGTCCGGCGAAAGATCCACCGGCTGCATCCAGGGAATCGCCATCGATTCGGGCACATCCACAATCGCAATCGTGTTGGCGGTGCCATCCGTGATCTGCCGAATCTGCATGGTCTTGTCCGCGTTGAAAATGCAGTCCGGACCATTCAGGACCAGATAGGTCGATTGATTGTGACCCAGCCTGGCACAGGGACACTGAAACAGAGGCATCGCCGTCTGGAATGCCCGACTGTTTTCCGGCGCATTCCAGGGCCTGGTCAGATCGATTTGATGATACAACGACGACTGATTGAGATAAGGCAGCAGCAAAGTTCGCCAGCTGTGCAACGGTCGCCCTTCCCGATCAACGGTGCAGGCTGGCGGAAAGGAACCGTAATCAACGTGATACTGATCCATGGCCAGTAACAACTGCTCCATTCGAGCGCAACATCTGGCTCGCCGTGCCTCCGGGCTAAACGAAGACGAATAGACAGCGGTTGAGGCAATCCCGGCGAACAGAACACCAATCAGGATCAAACTGATTCGATCTCCACTTCGAATGATGCGGTCCGATTCGGAAACCGGGATCGTTGAATCGACCTGACTGTCCGGGTTCGGTGTCATAACGAAGATCTCCAGGGCTTCAGACGTCAACAAGCATTGATCAGGGCGCACCTGGAGACCTGTCAGCCCGGAAAACTTGTCTGCAAGTCTTCAGCAAAAGTCTGCATTTGCCGAACGAATCCCCGTGGGCAATCCCCGGGGAGATTGGCGGGCGTCGATCGTTGATGATCCAACACCTGGACTCGTCGTTCAGAAAGAAAAAAAAATCCTGATCTTTTACTCGCAGCTTGAATTCGTCGCTGTTGCCAACCAGTTCCGGGCTGTACATGGCTTCGATGACGGATGGTAATGCACTGACCTGCTGGCTGGGCGTTTCGGCTCGCAAGCGGTAGCTGATGCTGTGCTGGCCGCGGGCCAGGGTGCTCAGGAAGAAGCAGACTCGATCATCACGAAGTTCCCGATAGGCTCGCAGACCTTCGTACACATAACCGCTGAGCTGATCGTCAGGTTCGAATCCGCTGGGCTTGTGATCTTCCAGCAGCAGGTACTCGTAATCGTTCTTACTGTCAACGATCAGTTCCACTTCGATCAGCTGACCGCTGGTGACGGTGTCGAGGTTTTCCAGCGGGACGCGTTTGTACTTCGCCGTCTGCTGTTTGACCACCTGACCACGATCGCCCTGAACGCTCACTTCCTGGTCGTCGCGTTCGAGCCGATAGAAGCGGCGATCGACTTTGACTTCCAGACCGGCGGCGGTGATGTGGTCTTCCTTTGTGAAGTTGGTTAGATACGCGTTGAAGTAAAGCGGGCCGGTGCCTTTGCGTCGTAGTTCAATTTTGTGCTGACCGGTCTTCACCGCGTCGCCTTCCAGCAACACGCTGTTATCGAAGCTGAAAAAGTTGTCGGCATTGATGGTCACGGTCTTTGCGACCTGGCCATCAATGACAACGTCGACCGTCATGTCAGGCTGGTCTTCGCCCGTGGCTTTGATGTAATCGGCCATGGCTTCAATCACGAGAGCTGTGTCGCGAGTGCTCTTCCAGTAGGTACCATTTTGTCGATTGTTGAGCAGATACTTAACCAGTCGCGAGGCTCGTTCTGCATTCGGATCGACCTTGATCAACAGTTGCAGGTAACGCGCCATCGCTTCGTATTCGCTGCCGTACCAGTACCACCAGGAATTCTGCGGCATGCGCAGCCATGCAGTCTGATTTTCGTCGTCCTGTTCGAGAAACTGTTCGATGTTTCGAAGTACCATGTCGCGTTGTTCGATCAGGTTTTCGTCGTGGAAGACCAAGCCTGACAAAGCCTTCGCGTAGACCGACAGATGCTCGCGATCTCGGTACAGGTAGGCATTCATTGCAGCGTCGTGTGAGTCTGATTTCTTCAACACGAACGCCACGAACGCGTCCATGTTGTCGGCCTGCATTTTGTAACGTTTGTCGCGTTTTTCGAGCTTCTTCGGATTCTCGCGGCGCCAGTCACCTTCACGAAGCAGAACCAGTTGTTCCGCTTGATAATTCCTGAGCCACTCGACGCCTCGCTGAATCACATCCGGCAGCACGGGGACTCCGTTATCGCGAGCGATCATCAGCCCATGCACCACTTGTGATGTGAGATGTGCCGTTGAATGTTCGCCATAGCCGCTGAACCAGCCCCAGCCGCCGTCGGACAGTTGCATATTGGTCAGATCGGTGACGCCCTGCGTGATGATCTTGTTCATCTCGACTTCATCAAACACCGGATTGAAGTTCTTGCCGACACCGTTGAGCTTCTTTGCATCGGCGTCGATGTTCTTTTGAATCCACGCGGCCAGTGTGCTGCTGCCCATGCCGAAATCAGCGGGCAGCGGACGGATGTCACGCGTCTGGATTTCCGGTGGCTTGCCCCAGTGATCCGGGTACTTGCCGAGATACGTTTTGGCCGCATTGAGCTGGAACCGCTGATCCTTGACCTTCGCTAGATCCACACCCATTCGCAGTAGTGTTTGCTGAGTGATGGCGGCGGGAAGGAAACGGTTGAGCGTTTGTTCGGTGCAGCCATACGGATAATCAACCAGATACGGCAGCGCGTCGATCATGGCTCCTGCCAGCGAGGGGCTGTATCGAATCTCAAGCCGCGACTGTTCTTCGATGCGTTTGTCCGGCACGATGACGGTGACGCTTGCGGAATCGCCGTCCGGCCGAATGACGCCGGTGTAGCTTTCCGTCTTGCGAATGCCATGGACGTTAACCGGCACGCTGTATTCGGTGGCGTCGGATTCTTCGTCGGTGAGTGCCTTCATGCGAACTTTAACATTGCCCGATGCAATCACCTGGACGTTCCAGTCGACTCGCACTTCACCGCCTGCCGGAACTTGCACGACCTGTTCGGCATCGGTGAGCAACTGCAACTGACCGCCTTCGGTTTCAAGCTGCACGCGGCAGCTCTTCGCACTGTCCAGATAGTTATGGACAACAGCAGACAGTGTGATGAGATCGGTTTCGGTAAAGAATCGCGGCGTCTGCGGACGGATGATCAGATCTTTGCTGCAGATGATGTCAGATTCGCCCGAACCAACTCGCGTTCCTTCGCCCAGCGTCCAGGCTTTAACTTTCCAGGTGGTCAGGTTGTCCGGCACGGTGAATTTCACCTCGACAATGCCGCTTTCGTCGGACGTGACACTGGCCACCCAGTGAGCTGTGTCGGCGAAGTTGGAACGAACGGTTGGTGTGGCTTCGGAGTTTGGATCTCCGGCCGCTGCTACAGCACTTTTCGCCATCATTTGGCGTCCGACCGACAGGCCAGCGACCGCGGAATCCGCCATCGCACCTTCTGCCTCCATCATGGGCATCGGTGCGGCGGGAGCCGGATCGAAGTACCCGCCGGCGCCGAAGCCGCCCATCCCGCGGGCCTGTATTCCAAATCGGGCGCGACCGCCACGCATGATCGGCTGATTCCCCCACAAGACCTGCATGACGCTTTCATTGGGCAGATGCAGCGGCCCAAAGTTCTTCTGCAGGGTACTCTGCAGGACAATGCTGTGATGCCGTCGAACGTTCCAGAAATAGGACCGAATTTCCGGAATGGCGCTGGCTGCGATGTATTCCAGGCTGGCATCGTAAACGCTCAGAACGGTGTTGCCGACAAATGGCTTGCCGTTGGCATCGGTCAGTTTCAAACGCACTGTGGCTTCTTCACCCGGGCGATAGCGTTCAGCAGCCGGGAGCACTTCGACGTTGGCCACCTTTTGTTCTGGCGGTACCACAATTTCCCGAATTTCACTGTGAATGCGGCCGTCAGCAATCGTCACCGCTTCCACGAAAATGTTGGGCATGTCGTGACGTTCGATGTTGATGTCAAACGTGGTGCTCTTGCCGTTGAGTTTCAGTACGATCGGCTTTGGACACAGCCCGTTGGCCGGTCGAACAAACAGCAACACAGTGCTGTTGGCTTTGTTGGTATTGATCTGAAGCGTCGCCGTTTCGCCCGGCTGGTATTCGCGTTTTTCCGTGATCAGTTCGATGTCGTTAAATCGATAACCGCGACCGTCTGCACCGGGACCTCGAACATACAAAACATAGCCGCCTTCCTGCTGGTGGCCTTCGCCGTCGGTCAGGTTGACACTGACGCGAAACTGTCCGGCAGATGGCACGACCATTCTTAGTGAAGCGGTCCCTGCTTCGTTAGTTGTGACATCGAACGATGCGACTTCCTGCTCGACCGGTTTATCGCCGTCATAGGTCACGGATAACAACGACGCTTTGCCGGTTGCTTGAACGGGCTTGCCGTCCGGAGTTCGAGCCTGAAGGTTCACATTGACGGTGTCACCCGTTCGATAATGGCCACGATCCGTCCAGACGAACACTTTGTACGGATCGCGAGCCACGAGCACACTGCCGCTGCCAATGATCGTCCGGCGCGATTTGTCGACAACTTCCGCGGTGATGCTGTAGCTGTGATCGCTGTCGCTGTGGTTTGCCAGAGCGGCTGCCGTTTCGATATCGATCAGAAAGGTCCCGTCCGACTGCAGTTCTGCATCGCCTTCCACCACGATCTCAGGTGGATCGGGGCTCCAGTTGTGCCACGGTGGGATTGGCGCCATACAACCCCATCGCTCAAACCCCGGGTACCATGTGTAATCCGGAGCAAACCACCAATAGCCGGGCGAATACAACCAGTCCCATGTTGCCACGGGATACCAGCGACTGTCCTTTTTAGTTCGTTCGACTTTGTAATGGACAGTCCCTTCGGCGACGGGTGCCCCAAAGTAATATGTTGCATTCACTTTGGCCTGAATCTTTTCGCCCAGCATGACGGGCTTGTCCGGGGCGTCGACAGTCACTTCGAATTCCGGCTTGCGGTATTCTTCTACCTGAAAACGGCCAACGCCAAAAACCGCGCGGTTTTCAGGTTTTCCCTGCTTCGGTTCGCAAACTCGCAGTTGCCAGCTTCCAAGCGTGGCATCAGCCGGCAGTTCATATTCCCCATCGATCCCGGCCCATTGATCGGATTTGACAATACGTTCGTCGACGACTTCGCCCTTTGCGTTACGGACTTCGACCAGAAAATCCTGATTGGCAAAGCGAGCGTTGTCTTCACTGAATCGCGGCTGTCGAACCCAGAGACGATACTTCACACCATGTCCCGGTCGATAAACGGGCCGATCAGTGATTGTGTAGACCTTGATAGGCGAATAGCTGAACACGTCGATCTTGTCCGGATTCCACACACCGTTGAATCCGTCAAAAGCAAGTCGCCCGTCTTTCGTTCGTACAATCGACAACCACTGAAATCCTCGCACAGTCTGTGATGGGTCCGGAATACAAATCCCGTTTGCATCCGCGCGGGCAGCAAATCGCTTTGTCTGAATTCTGTATTTGTTGGTTCGATCGATGCGTTCCTGCTTCCAGCCAAAGAATTCAAAATCTGCATTGGCAATTCCGGCTCCACTGACAGCGTCGGCGGCAAAATACAGGGTGCCGTCTTCGATCCGCTTTCGGGTAATTGCTGTATCAGCAACCCAGATGACCATGCGAACTTCGTTACCGCCGTCTATCTTTGCCGTCAGCCAGTATGCGCCGGCTTTCTGCAGTGGTGTTGTTATCGTCTCTTCAGCGTCAAAGTGATCGGCCGGCGGGTTCAGCTGCACGGTCCAGTTTGCGATCGACGGGCCGACATACTTTTCATGATCCCCATTGATCAGCAAATGACCGACGTCGCCAATGTTGGCCTTTTGGTAGTCCAGCTGGTCCGGGTTGCTCTGCAGATAGTTTTTCACATCGGTCAGCAGCCGATCGATGTTGATCGGGCTGGCCGCGAACGCAACGCTCGAACCATTTCGGTAACGAATATCCACTGTCGCACCGCGGCCTGCCGCCTGGACGCTGGCACTTTCGAACTGGATCCAGTTTCCAGTGATCTGATCGATGCGCTGCTGCACCGCATTCCTTTCGATGTCGGATGTCGATACCTTCAGTCGCTCAGCCAGCAGCGACGCTGCCTGCGGATACTGGTGACGATTCATCCGGACGCTGATCATTGCTTCCAGCGCTGCGCGCTTATGATCATCGTTTCGAGCGATGACTCTGTTGAAAATCACAAGATGATTGAATTCATCCGGCAAGGCAAATCGCTTCACACCAGTGGTAAGGCGAGCGATGGTTTCGTTGTCACTAAGTTCATGTGCGGCCCATACGCCCGATTCCGTCTGCCCTTCAGGCTGTGCGACTTTGATACGCTGAACCACCGGTGGACCGCCAATAGCGCTGGATGCGACTCCGAACTGTGTTTGCAGAAACCCGGCCCATTCGAGATCAATTTCGCTGCGCCGGGATGGATCCGCCTGAACAATCTGATCCAGCGCCCACCGCCAGCGCTGGCCATCGTTGACGGCGGTTTGCCAGGAATCCGGCATGGAATAGAAGACCGGGTTTCCATCCGAATCCACAGGCGCGCCTTTGTTTTCACCTCCGTAAGCAGCACCTCGAAATCCGCGGCCGTATCTGTATCCGGCCCCTTTGTCGTAATCGGGCAGTGTGCTCAGATCGGTGATGTCCTGGAGTCTCCATGCTTCACCAAATCGGTGAGCCCCGATACTGTCGGCAAGTTGTTTGTACAGTTGAGCACGTTCCTGGGCCGTTGCACTTTCGTCATCACGAATCGCCTCGATGCTGTCCAGTATCAACTGCAGCGATCGCACGCGATCTCGATTTTCTGCGCTGACAGATTCACCGCCTCCCCGATGATAGCCACGTTCGAACTGGCCCGCGATTCGGAACCCTTCGTGTGGCACGCTCCCCTGAAGCAGGCTGGCAGCAGTGGACAACAGTCTCCAGTCTGCTGGATGGGCGGCGATCACACTTTCGAGATAATCATCAAACTCCGCCGTGCGATTCAGCGTGTTCAGACATTGAACCGCTTTCCTTAGATCCTGTGCCAGTCGGCGATCGGTGTTGGCTGCATCACGGGACAGCTTTTCCAGCAAATCCCAGGCTTCTGCCCAGTTGCCATCCTTCATCAACTGATCGGCCTGCTGTCTCATTGCGTCACGATCCTGAACGAACACGGTAGCCATCAGACCCGTTGTACTGACCACTGCTGTCAAAAGCAGGGTGACAAGCGCTAAACGCATGACAGATTTCCTTTGATTTCACGCTATCAATGCACGACGTTCATGTACGACGTACCTGACCCGTTCTTCACTTCGTAAAGCAGGTTATCCGATTGAACCGCAGTCAACCACTTGCGCATTCACCGGTGCTGATGCATACGCAAACAGAAACACCCGCTATTCAGGTCAACCACAGCCGCAATCGTTCAAACAAAATCAACAAACCTGTCGAAATGAAGCGATTTGAACTGCGGTCGTCGTTTAACAGCCTGATGAAATACGGGACTGGCTCCAGCGAGAGAACTCAAAACACGATGGTTTCCAGTCGTCCTGCCTGCCTGTCCGGTGTTTCAACGGACAGCTAAGCTAACACCGGCATCAATCAGACTTGATGGAACATCAGAAAATGCGTTCAGTTTCCCCGGTGCGCGTGACGCCGTAGGGAAGCCAGACAAGGACAACACGCATGATCGACATGTCTGATTTGCGGGGTGTGATTTCCGCGTGCTGAAACTCCATTAAGTCAGGATCGAACTGATCCTGAATGGCCTGAGCCTCGGATTCAACCTGAGCGGAAAGTTCTTCGCGTTTACGAACCACCGCCTCGTACGCCTCTTCCGCATGACGAATATCCTCAGCCTCTTTGGCAAGCGACGAAGCCGAACGAATCGCCGACCCCGCGCGGGTCATGTTTGTTGAGGAGGTCAGTTTGCGACCAAACAACGCGCCCAGGACGCTGCTGCCGATCGAAACCACCGTTGAGAGTTTCTTCTGGGAGCTCTGCGATTTTTCTGTTTCGATTTTCTGTTCTGCTCGTCGAATCTGATCTTCGATGGTGCGAAACCGGGATGCGTATTTTGCCCGAAGTTTCTCAACCAGCAGGTCACGCTGTTCTCGAGCGGCATGACGGAGCCGAATTCGGAAATCGGATTCGCTTTCACCCGGACGTGACGCTTCTTTCAGAATCGGGCATACGTTGATCATCAGCTTCTGATTTCGGAACAGATGATTTTTCAGCGACGTTTCCCAGGCACTGTACGACTTCTTCTGCATGAGTTCGGAAGGAAGATCACGGAACGCTGCGTCCGGTTCATCCGGCAGGGCCGTCAGTTCGGGCAGTTCTGCTTCGTCCCATTCTTCTGCTTCACTCCACGCATCCCTGTCAACGCCATCGCCGGCCAGTCGCAACAAAGTGACTTCGTCCCACTGATCGATGTCCGTCTTCGAATCGACATAGTGCACGCGTGCCTGTCCCAGCAACGCCGGGCGGTAGACAACTTTCTCCACCGATCGGCGGATCGGCATAAAGTATTCCGGAATCTCAGGAGGCAGCACCGGGCGAGCATCGTCGTTAGCAAGCTCAGTCGCCGGAGCCGCAAATGCGGACGAACCGCCGGAAGACGAATCGCCGGCCTTCAGCGGTGCCATCAGTATTTCGATCTGATCCCGAGTGATGGGTCCACGCAGGTACGACAGTGCCCATCGCGTGCGAAAGATGACATGCCCGCTTTCGTGGACATTGTTCATCTGGAACACCCGACTGCCAAGAGCCGCAAGCGTCTGCTCCATACTGGCGCGGTCAAATTCCGAACCCGTCGAAGCGGCTGCACCTTCGAGTCCTTCCAGAACGCGCATCTTGTCTCGCTCTGTCTGAAGACGGCCCAAAAACCAGGTACCACAGTTCGAAAGGCCTTTGTAGTCCAGATCCACCGGGTTCTGCGTCGCCAGTACACAGCCGAGGCCATACGCGCGGGCCTGCTTCAGCAGCGTCAGCATCGGTCGTTTGGAAGGTGGATTGGCGGTCGGCGGGAAGTAGCCAAAAACTTCATCCATATACAGCAGTGCGCGCAGACTGCTGGTCCCCGGCTGACTTCGCATCCACGAAATCATTTCATTCAACAGTATGGTTACGAAGAACATTCGTTCTGAATCTGTTAAATGTGCGATGGAAATAATGGCCAGACGTGGCTTACCTTCGGCGGTATAGAGAAGGTTCTGGATATCCAGAGACTCCCCTTCCATCCACGCCGCAAAACTGGGCGAGGCCAGCAAACTGTTCAGCGACATGGCCAGCTTGAATCGATCGCCTGAGGGATAGAACGACTCGAGATCCAGAAACCCAACCTTTTGGAAAGGCGGCGCCTGGATCGATCGGATCAGTGTCGCCATGTCGACATCCTGTCCCTCTCGCCAGTAAAAATCCAGAATCGTCGACAGCAGGATGTGCTCGCGACTGCTGATGGGGTCGCCGTCAATCTGCATCAGCGCCAGCAATCCCGAAACTGCCGACAGGATATTGTCGCGGAAGGCTTCGGAGTTCTCCCGTACCTGAGCATTGGGAGCAGCAAACGATTTGAGCACGGTCAGAGGTCGTCCAGCCGTGCTGGCCGGCGTGTAGATGGCAACTTCCGCGGCTTCACGAAATCGCTGAATCCGTTCACCCGACTGTCCCCATTCCCCCAATCCACGCTTCCAGAGTTCAGCCGTCTTCCGGGCCATTTCAGGTACCGTGAGCCCCTGTCGGGTTGCTTCGACCGGGTCGACCCAGGGAGCGAAGTCCTGTGGGGCAAGGTTGGGAAATGTCAGCATCAGATTGCCGAGATCCCCCTTCGGATCAATGCAAATTGCCGGGATGCCATCGATCGCGGCTTCCTCCAGCAGCGAAAGACAAAGCCCCGTCTTTCCGCTTCCGGTCATGCCGACGCAGACTGCGTGCGTCGTCAAATCCTTTGCGTCATACATCACTAGATCATCCGGTGACGTGACACCAGTCTTCAGATCATGAGTCTTGCCGAGGTAAAACTGTCCCAGCTTTTCGTAATCCGTCATGATTTACTTGTTCCAGATACCAGAGAAGACCGGGCGTGCCTTACCCGAATTCGGCCATTAAGCGGACTGTGTTCGGCCACGATACTGTATTCGGCACTGTATTCGGCCACGATACTGTATTCGGCCACGATAATCAGAAGGCAATCCTGCGAACGCGATGGCGTTCCCGTCGCAGGGGTGAAAGTGCAACGGTCAGAAACCGCCTGGCCCACACTTTCATCCGCAGAACGTCCGAAGAACGCTCGTGAACAGGGCCACAAACGACGTCCTGTATCACCAGATCCGGCACCTCGCCGCGAACTGTGATGTGGAGTCTTGTCAATTCGCCGCCGTTCTACAACCGCGATCAATCGCGTGCGAGACTGCCTGCGATCAAGGCCGCAGGGAACCATTCATGCGGAATTCGTTTAGTCGCGGCAGAGCGGAACACTGGGATTGGGATCCGCCAGCAGCTCCTTCAGAGTTGTTTGCTGGAACGCACATTCCATCGATGCCAGTGCGTTATCCATTCGTTGATGCAGTGCACAAAGACGAACACCGTGCCCCGGCAGATCCAGGGGGCAGGTATGAATTCGCTCGATGGGATCAACAGCGTTGACCACATCCAGAATCGTCAGTTCCGCCGGATCGCGTGCCAGTGAGACACCTCCGCCAATTCCCCGCTGAAGAATCACGATTTCCTTCTCTCTCAAACCCTGCAACACCTTGGAAAGGTAAGCACTCGGGACTTTCGTCGCGTCCGCAATATCCGCCGTTTTCTGGGGTTTCGGGGAGTGCATTGCCAGATGAACGACCGCGCGCAGAGCGTATTCCACTGTTTGGGAGAACATTCATTCGCTTTCTCAGGATGAAACAGGATGTTGACATCCTGTTTTTTCGAATGTAGTCTCGTAACAGGATATTCCTCTCCAGTTTTTAGGTGTGGCTATCGGATATTAGAACCCGGACTCCGTGAAGGAAATTGCTCAATGAAAAAAATCGCCCTCTCATTCGTGCTTTTGGCGGGAATTGTTGTGACCCTGGCTGTTTCCGGCGAGCGATCCGGCGGAACTGCGCTTGCAGGTCCCGCAGCCGCAAAGCCGTCACCAGCGGCAGTGGAGCGAGCTCGTCGCGAAGTTCGCCTCCTGGATGACGTCTACAAAACGAGCGTCGTCCTGATCACCCAGCATTATGTCGAAGACGAAGATTCCATCGCCGCAGCGGTTGCCGCCAAAGCCCTGTTTGGTGCGATGAAGGAAAAAGGCTGGCACGAAGCACGGCTGATTGATGCCAGCGGCCATCCTTACAACGACGAAAATCTACCGCAGGACGGCTTTGAGAAACGAGCTGTCAAAGAAATACTGTCCGGCAAGGCATCCTATGACGAAGTGGTCACAGAAGATGGGAAATCCTTCCTGCTGGCTGCGACAACCGTTCCTGTGGTGATGGATAAGTGCATCATGTGCCATGAGAACTACAGGACTGTTCCGAAGAATCAGGCCATTGGCGCTATTTCTTACAAAGTCCCTGTGCTCGAATAGTCTGGTCATCGGGGACACTGGCGTTCATTTCAAGCTGGAAATTCTGACGCGAAATCGAACGCCAGAACTGGAAAGAACACTGTCCCGGAAAACTGAATCGCCCGATTGAATCCGTCTCTGCTGGAGCCCTCAGAATGAAAACGGTCCTGCGGTCCACGATCGTTTGTGTTTGCCTCATTCAGAATGCGGTGGCTCAGCTGGACTACGAGCAGGAGCCGATCAATTACAGTACGTCTCAGGCCACGGACCCTGTGGCCAGACTACTGGAAAGGCTGGATAGCGGAGAAACCCGGCTGAACTGGGACGACGATCATGGGTACCTGAAGTCCGTGCTGAAAGAACTTCAGGTACCGGTTTCGTCTCAGGTCCTGGTGTTCTCGAAAACCAGCCTTCAGGTCAGCCGGATCACCCCGCGAACCCCGCGTGCCATCTATTTCAACGATGACGTCTATGTCGGATGGGTGCAGCGCGGGGGAGTCGTGGAGCTCTCCGCAGCAGACGCTCGACTTGGCGGCACCTTCTATACGCTCGAACAGACACCCGGTGATCGCCCGCGCATCGAACGAGAAACTGCTCATTGCCTTCAGTGTCATGGCAGCACACATACGAGGCGAACACCTGGGCACATGGTCCGATCTGTCTATTCGGATGCCGGCGGATTACCGGTGTACCGACTGGGGACCTTCCTGAATGACGACACAAGTCCATTCGAAAACCGCTGGGGCGGATGGTATGTCACCGGAACCCATGGCTCGATGAGCCACATGGGAAATGTCGTGATGGACCAGGACGGCGAAGTGGAAGACTTTGATCGGGAATCAGGTGCCAACATCACACGGCTTTCCGACCTGGTGAACACGAAACCGTATCTGTCTGACCACAGTGATATCGTCGCCCTGATGGTTTTGCAGCATCAGACGACGTTTCACAATGTGCTCACAGCGGCCAACCATTCCGGTCTGATCACCGCCCGCGATGCAATCATCATGAACAAAGCACTGGGAAGGCCGGAGGACCACGAATCGGAATCGACTGAACGACGATACTCGTCTGCGGCAGAAAAAGTCCTGAAGGGTCTGCTCTTCAGTAATGAGTGGCCGCTTCAGGATACGGTGAAGGGGACGACGAGCTTTGTGGAGGATTTTGAGTCCCGAGGACCGTTTGACTCCCAGAATCGAAGCCTGAGACAGTTCGACCTGAAGACGCGCCTTTTCCGTTACCCCTGCAGCTTTCTCATCTATTCGGATGGATTCACCAATTTGCCTCCGGGCGTCAGGAATCGAATCTGGTCGCGCCTTGATGAAATCCTGGATAGCCGTGACGTTTCTCCGGCATTTTCACATCTTTCGCCGGAAGATCGGCAAGCCATTCGAGAGATCCTGATCGACACATGCCCGGAATTTCGCTCCCGCCAGCCAGGGCTGAACACAGAGAATCTCACTCCTTAGCTTAGCACGCTGTTGAAATTGGCCGCCTGTTGAAAAACGGGACTGGCTCGCGCAGGAGACACCAAAACACGACGGTTTACAGTCATCCTGCGTGAGCCCGTCCGGATGTTTCAACGGACGGTCAGCCCGCGGCAGTTTCCGGAAGCTTCTTCCTTTCTGATTCTCCGCAAACGAACGGCTTGTCAGCGACATACGACGACGATATGATCCGCGTTTCGATTTTTTCGGCTCTTTCTGCGCGCGGGTTCCAGCACTGTGGTCCCCGGCCGCTGCATTTCATGTAACACGTTGTCGCAAAACAAGTTGCGATAACAATTACGGGCCGAAGATTCAGTGTCGTCGTCTGCAGTCCGTGCGTTTTTGAGAGGCCCCGAAACGGGGCGATTGAATTCGTGTTCGAAAACATCACTCAAAGTCTGGGTAAGGCCTTCTCGGCTTTCCGGGGAACCGGAAAGATCACCGAGTCCAATATCCATGATGGTATGAAGCAGGTTCGACAAGCCCTGCTTGAGGCTGATGTTGCATATGACGTCACGCAGGATTTCGTAAAACGCGTCACCGCTCAGGCGATTGGCGAGAAGGTTCTGAAGTCGCTGCGTCCCGAAGAGCAGATCGTTGGGATTGTTCATCAGGAACTGATCAACCTGATGGGGCCTGTCGATCACACGCTGGCCGTCAAACGGGACGGAATCAGCGTGATCATGATGTGTGGTCTGCAGGGATCCGGAAAAACGACAACCTGCGGAAAGCTGGCTCGACGCCTGAAAGAGGCGGGATATTCTCCCCTGCTGGTCGCGGCAGACCTGCAGCGCCCCGCAGCTATTGAGCAGCTGAAAGTCATCGGCCAGCAGGTTGGGTGTCCGGTTTATTCCGAAGATCCGGGCAGGAGCAATCCGGTCCAGGTTTGTCGCAACGGAGTTGCAGAGGCCAGGAAGGTCGGCGCGAAGGTCGTCATTCTGGACACTGCCGGTCGTTTGCACGTTGACAGCTCCCTGATGAAGGAGCTCCAGCAAATCGACAACAGTGTCGCCCCGGATCAGGCTCTGCTGGTCTGCGACGCGATGACTGGCCAGGACGCGGTCAACAGTGCCAAAGCGTTCAACGAGGCTTTGGAGCTCGACGGAGCGATCCTGACCAAGCTGGATGGTGATTCGCGCGGCGGGGCCGCGTTGAGCATCAAAGCTGTAACCGGCGTACCGATCAAATTTATCGGTGTGGGCGAGCAGCTGGATCGGCTGGAGGATTTCCATCCCGATCGAATGGCGGGCCGAATTCTGGGCATGGGCGACATCGTGTCGCTGTTCGAAAAAGCCCAGCAGGAATTCGACGAAGAAGAGATGCTGCTGCAGCAGCAGAAAATGCAGCAGGGCAAGTTCACGCTGGATGATTTCCGCAAGCAAATGCGGCAAATCAAGAAGCTGGGCTCCATGCGTGACATCATGAAGATGGTTCCCGGAATGGGAAAACTGGTCGACATGATGGGGGATATGAATCCCGAGGACGACTTAAGGCGAATCGAAGGTATCATAAACGCCATGACCCCGGCGGAGCGTTCGAATGCCGATCTGATCGATCGCAGTCGACGCAATCGCATCGCCCGGGGTAGCGGGGTTCAGCCAGCAGATGTCAACAAGCTGCTGAAGGACTTTAACGGCATGGCCCGCATGATGCAGGATATGTCGAATCTGGGAGCACGAGATCGCATGAAGGCCGTTCAGCAGCTGGCTGGCGGCGGTTTCATGAATCCCGGAGGCGATATGGATCCGCGGGGGATTCGGGTTGCGAAGCCGCCGCAGGTCAATCGCGACGTACTCAGAGAAAAGAAGAAGAAACAACGAAAAGAAGCGAAAAAGCAGAAGAAGCGGAACCGAAAATAGCGGGATGCTCTTCAGTTTATTGGATCACCGACTGGTTTACAGGAGCCTCAGTCCGTTAAAAGACCGCGTTCCTGCTGGCTGAGGCAAGTTTTGTTCGTTCAGGAGTTGAAATGGCTGTTCGTATTCGAATGAAGAAGATGGGACGCAAACACCGTCCATTCTTCCGTATCTGCATCATGGATTCACGAGTTCAGCGTGACGGCAAAGCAATCGAAGAGGTCGGTTTCTACGATCCCATGGTTGCCGACAAGTCAAAACGCGTCTCCCTGAAAATGGAACGTGTCGACTACTGGCTCTCTGTTGGCGCTCAGCCAAGCGAAAAAGTGAATGCACTGATTCGCAAGGTCCGCACCAACAGGTTCGGCAGCGCGGCATCGCCTCCACCAATGCAGGCACCAAAGGTCAAAGAAGAAGCTCCGGCAGCATCGGCCGAATCAGCAGAGTCTGCTGAGCCAGCAGAAACTGCCGCTGAGTAATCAGGCGTTCGATGAGATTTGACGTTCTGACATTGTTTCCGGAGATGTTTGAGGGTTACCTCGGACAGAGCATTCTGAAACTGGCAATCGAACGCGGTCTTGTGGATGTCAGGCTTCACAATTTCAGAGACTATGCTCCCGGCAAACGAAGGCAAATCGACGATAAGCCTTTCGGGGGCGGCCCTGGGATGTTGATCATGTGTCAGCCGGTGTTTGATTGTGTCGAAGCGGTTCAGGCCGAGACACCAAAACCCGGCAGACTTCTCATGATGACGCCTCAGGGAAGAAAGCTGGATCAGGGGCTGGTTGAAGAACTGGCAACAGAGGAACGACTGATCCTGCTTTGTGGCCGCTATGAAGGATTCGACGATCGAATTCGAGAGGGGCTGCAGCCAACCGAAGTATCGGTGGGTGACTTTATCTGCAACGGCGGAGAAGTGCCTGCGATGCTGATCATCGACACAGTCATTCGGCTGATTCCCGACGTTCTGGGAGACGAAACCAGCAGTCGATATGACTCGTTTAGTAAATCAGGGATGCTCGAACATCCTCAGTTCACCCGACCCAGAGAATTTCGAGGGATGGTGGTACCTGAGGTGCTGTTGAGCGGTGATCATAAAGCCATCGAACGATGGCAGGACGAACAAAGCCGGATTCGCACGTCCGAACGACGCAGCGATCTGCTGAAGAAGACAGACGAAATTTGATACTCAGAGAGATTTGACAGGGAATCCCGAATCATGCGACACAAACTACTTGATATTGCAGAGCAGTCGAGCCTGCGTGAAGACCCACTGAAATTCACGATTGGCGACACTGTTGACGTCCACACTCGAATTCTGGAAGGCAACAAAGAACGCATCCAGATTTTCAGTGGCGTTGTCATTGCACGCCGCGGCCAGGGAACAGGCGAGATGTTTACCGTTCGCCGCGTCGTTCAGGGGGAAGGTGTTGAACGCACCTTCCCTGTCCACTCACCCAAGGTTGCCGCCGTTGAAGTGAAGCGACACGCTCGGGTTCGCCGCGCGAAGCTCTACTACCTGCGTGAACGAACCGGCAAAGCAACCCGCCTCAAAGAACGCCGTGCAAAACCCTGGGAAGTTCAGGTAGGCGAAGGTGGCAAATAAGCATCTGACGGACGGGCCACTCGCAACGGTGCCGACGACAGCGTTTTCAAGACCGCTGTCTGCGTACCGCGTGGTTCGCTCGCTTTGGTGCTGCAAATGACCGCGAACCCTGGTTCGCTGAGTCGTTGATGCTATCCACTGAACGGCATTCTGGAACCGGGGTTCCACAGAATGCCGTTTTTTTGTTGCCGGATCGATGGAATGAAGAGACTGTTCCAAATCCTGCTGGGAGACAAAGGCGAGAATGCCGCAGTGCGGTTTCTGAAGAAGCAGGGATATCGAATCCTCGAGCGGCAGCATCGCAACACGTTCGGTGAAATCGACATCATTGCCATGGACGGTGCGTGCATCGTCTTCGTTGAAGTGAAGACTCGATCAACACAAAGTCATGGTCAGCCATTTGAGGCTGTTGATCGCGAGAAGCAGCGGCGAATCACACGGGCCGCTCTGGGCTGGCTGAAGGCAAAACGACGTCTGGACCACGCGGCCCGCTTTGATGTCATCTCAATCGTCTGGTCAGAAGAGAACAAGCAGCCGGAGATTCAGCACTTCAGGAATGCGTTCGAAGCCGACGGAAACGGCCAGTTCTTTGGCTGACACGGGCGTCCAGGACCGTTGCGAGATGCCCTGGCTGACGCCTGCGGTGTCCGGCCCTCGTGAGGTTT
Organism: Planctomycetaceae bacterium; assembly: GCA_020426345.1. Classification (GTDB taxonomy): domain Bacteria; phylum Planctomycetota; class Planctomycetia; order Planctomycetales; family Planctomycetaceae; genus F1-80-MAGs062. The sequence continues at coordinate 8,605 of JAGQQE010000021.1, read as the reverse complement.
TTATACCAGTTCTGCTGCCGTCCGATAGACCTGAAACCCGTGCATGGTGTGTGCATAAAATCTTCGAAGGCGTGAGATGTTCTCCGGGGTCAGTTGTGTCTCGGCGGGCATCAGCATGGCTCCGGCGTCCGTCTTGATTGCGGTGGCCAGGACCATGCCGGGCCTGAGTGCATCGGCGTAGACTTCGACCACGCTGTCGAGCTGATGGGCCGCTTTCCGGTTACGTTCCAGGCTCCGCTCCAGTGCGTCGACGACGCCGGGATCGAATTGATCACCCGCACGGTCTCTCAACATCCTGAGAACGTCGGAAGAGGTTCTGCTGGAATAGGCCTTCTTATCGTTCTGATGTTTATCCCACGCATCGGCGACCGCGATAATTCTGGCACCAAGTGGTATTTCATCGCCCTGAAGCCGGTCTGGATATCCGGTGCCGTTCATGCGTTCATGATGATGCCGCACAAACAAGGCAGCATCATTGAAGAACGGAATCGCCTGCAGTATCGATTCGCCGCGCAGGACATGTTGCTGCAGCATCGAACGCTCATCAGCGGTCAGATGCAATGGATCCTTCTTCAGGAGGGCATCCGGCAGCATCAACTTGCCAATATCATGTAGCAAAGAGCCCGCTTCAATCTGGCGAAGCATTTCGTCCGGCAATGAAAGTTCTTCCGCAATCAGCATCGACATTTCAGCGACGCGGCGGGAGTGATTGCCCATCGAGGAACTGGTGACATCCATCAGCTGGGCAAAGACTTTCAGCGATCCATTCAACATGGCTCGCAGTCGCGAACTCAGGTCCGTGACTTGTTGAGTGCGTTCCAGCACCCGGATTTCCAGTTCATTGTTCAGCAGCTTCAGTTCGTCATTCTGTGATTTCGTTAAAGCATTCAGCCGGCGATTTTCCATCACCAGGTTGTACTGATCGACCGCCCGATTCAGAACGGCGACCAATTGAGCGTCATCCCATGGCTTGGCAAGGAAGCGGAAAACTTCTCCGCGATTGATCGCATCCACCGTAGCCGTAATATCAGCGTACCCTGTCAGAATCATCCGAACGGTATCCGGCTGAATCTTTCGGATCTGTTCCAGCAATTCGGTTCCTTCCATGCCTGGCATTCGCTGGTCGGAAACAACAACAGTCAGCTCCCGTGTCCTTGCCAGTTCCAGCGCTTCATCCGTTGAGGTCGTCAGGAGCAGTTCAAATCCACTTTTTCGAAGTGCACGCTGGCAGGCATTAATGACGCCTTGCTCATCGTCGACAAACAAAATGACGGGCGTGTTCATGGCTCTGGTTCCTCAAGAAATGCCATGCGGAAGGAATTCGTCCCGCTGTCTGATCACCATCGCGCGTTCCGTGCCGTTTTTAGAATTCTTCACACTGTGCAGGGACACAATTCCATCAGCACAAGACTCCCCCGGACGTCGTGACCATGCATGAGTGGAACGACGGATGCCTGAACTGATTGTCCGGAGACTTCGGTGCGAACATAAACTTTTCGGCTCGACCCAAGGCGAACAGATTCTGACACTGCCGTGGCCAGATTCTCCGGAAACGCTTCCTGCACCGACGTTCCCATCGGGAAATTCAACAGGCTGTTGGCTTCTGAATTCACAAGGGCAATGAGCCCGTCAACGCTGACACCGATAATTGGCATGGGCAGAGCCTGAACGACTTCCTGCGCCATCTGCAGGGACCGGGTTCTTTCTTCGATCAGACTCTGCTGCTGCTCAGAGAGTCGCCGAAGCTGCTCATTACGCTCTGCAAGCTCGTGCGTCAGTGATCTGTTATGGGCGATCAGGTCATACTGCTCCAGACAGGCGCGGATGTTCGCTTTCAGTTCTTCATCACTCCACGGCTTGCCCAGAAAACGAAAAATATGTCCGCGGTTAATCGCTTCGACAATCGCGGCTGCATCTGCATAACCCGACAGCACCACACGGACGGTTTCCGGGCTGATCTTCTGAATCTCTGAAAGTAGTTCGGTCCCCGTCATGCCGGGCATGCGATGATCGGAAACAATCAAATGGATCTTTTCACTGGCAAATACCTGCAGCGCCTCCTCACCACTGCTCGCAGTCAAAAGGCGATAGGGCTCACGACGCAGCAGTCTTTTCAACGCCGAAAGAATGCCGGGTTCATCGTCAACACAAAGAATCGTTTTCTGTTCCATCGTTGACTTCCTCGAACATGCCAAAGAAATTCAGGTGGCCCGTCGAATGGGCAACCTGATCGTAAACGTAGTCCCCAGGCCCACCTTGCTTTGGACTTCGATTGTTCCATTGTGTTTCTGAATGATGCCCCACGAGACCGACAGCCCTAATCCTGTACCACTGCCGACAGGCTTGGTCGTGAAAAACGGATTGAACAACTGCCCCACGTTCTCCTCGGGAATTCCACAACCATCGTCACTGATCTGAACGACGACCTCGTCTCCTTCAGTAAAGGTCTCAATCAGAATCGTGCCCTTTTCTGTGATGGCCTGTGCAGCATTGGTGAACAGATTCATGAAGACCTGATTGAGTTCACTGGCATAGCACAGGATCCTCGGTACGTCACCGAACTGCTTCCGGACTTCACACTTGTACTTCAATTCGTTCCACACGACCTTCAGTGTTGATTCCAGACCCTCGTGGATGTCGGCGGTCTGTTCTCCGCTTTCCCCAAGTCGAACGAAGCTCTTCAGGTTTCTCACAATTTCAGCAACGCGTTCCAGACCGTCTTTACTTTCGTTCAACAGGTCGCCGGCATCATCGGAGATGTAGCCAAGGTCTTCAGTTTCGCGAATGCCCTGAATAGAAGGCAGCAGTTCCCGTGCCGCGTCAAGATTACCACTGTCTACTGCATCTTCGAGCTGACGATAGTGGTTCAGTAAGTCCTTGAAGACGCTTACGTACTCAGTCAGGGTGCAAAGATTGCTCGTCACAAACCCGATCGGGTTGTTGATTTCGTGAGCGACCCCGGCGGCTAACTGACCAATAGAAGCCATCTTTTCGGAATGAAGCAGAGCAGACTGGGCTTGTTTCAGCGCTTCGTGCTGTTCGCGCAGTTCTTCCTTCGCCATGTTCAGCGCGAGCGATTTTCCTTCCAGGTATCGTTCGGCTCTGAGTCTGGCGCTGCGTTCTTTTTCTGCCAGCTGAACAGCACTGGGAGAAATAGTGGCTTCAGTTGTCATCAGCAACTCCCGTGACGCATCGACTCTCTGAATCATTTCCACCGGACTGAGGTTCAGACATGGGAAGACGAATTGAAAATGTCGTCCCCTGACCAGGCTCGCTGTCCACTTCGATGGTTCCGCGATGTTTCTTCACAATCCCCCAGGAAATAGACAGTCCCAGCCCCGTACCTTTGCCCACAGGTTTTGTGGTAAAGAACGGAGTAAACAGTTTCCTGCGCACGTCTTCCGAAATACCACACCCGGTATCACTGATTCTCACAATGACTTCCTGATCTGTGCTCTCGGTGCTGATTGTTATGACTCCCTGATCTTCAATCGCCTGAGCAGCATTGACCAGCAGGTTCATGAATACCTGATTGAGTTCACTCGCGAAGCAGCGAATTCGAGGGATACTGGCCAGCCGCTTTTCGACACGACACTTGTACTTGAGCTCGTTCCAGACGACCTTCAGCGTCGCTTCGATGTTCTCGTTCAGATCCGCAAACTGTTCCTCTGTGTCACCGAGATGTACGAAGCTCTTCAGATTCTGGACAATCTCCCGCACACGCTTCAGCCCATCCTGAGACTCATCCAGCAGGGAACCAAGATCATCCATGATGTAATCGGGATCTTCCCGGTCCCTCAGATCGGCAATTGCCTGTCGGAGGCGAACGATTTCGCCTGCGTCAGTTGTGGCACAGGCGTTGTCGAGCTGCTGGTAAAGGTTCAGTAGCTCAAGGAACACGCGCGAATAGTCCTGCAGTGTCTGCAGGTTACTTGTGACAAAGCCAATGGGATTGTTGATCTCGTGTGCGATGCCCGCCGCAAGTTGACCAATCGATGCCATCTTTTCGGCATGAACAAGCTGGCTCTGCGTCAGCATGAGCGACTGGTACTGTTGTTCAATCTCCTGCCTGGCCGTGTACAGTTCGCGGGATCTGTCCTCCAGCAGGCGTTCCGCCTGTTTTCGTGCCTGACGTTCACGATTCAGTGAACGCATAATGACGTCCGAATTAATGACCGCTGGATCGATGGTGTCCAGGTCAATCACGTCCTTCGAATTGCAGCCTGCATCTGGCAGGGGCTGTGCTTCGTTCATGTTCGCCCTCCAAATGTCAGGTCAAACTGGCAGAACCGATCACCTCTTTTGACGCATTGAGAATGCTCGCGGCTGATCTTCTCACCAAAGAAAGTGCCCGTCCCATCAATCAGTCCCTCTGCCAGCACACAGAGGGAGCGTGGAGAACGATACTTCATGGTGAGCGTCGTCGGCGATGTATCCTCATATTCGAACTGTGGAAGGATCGCATCGGGAAAGAGCTTCTTCACTTCTACGTGGATAATCCCCTGAACGGACATCAGAAGTTCTTTGGCAGATATACCGGGAGGGAAGAAGTCCGGATACTGTTCTGCAAATCCGGAGACCATGTAAGTTCCGAACGCGCGAATCAGGTCATCGGGCGGCAGTCCTGACCTGGCAGAAAGTGACATCACCAGATTCAGAATTGACTGATCAGGATAAGAGGCGGCCGCCGTATAGATACCGGACTCACCAGAATCCATCAGCACAGCGTCCCACATCGCCAGACCGAATTGCTTTTCAACGAGCTCATTTAACAGTGTGAATACAATCCCCTTCATCGCCGGATTCTCCTGTGCGCGGTCAACGGCTTACGGTTTAAAATCAACGCCCTGTCGCAGGCTCTGCGACCTCAGCAGATGAGTGGGCTGCGCTGAAATCGTCGCTCAGCAGTTCCCTGACCTTTTCGATCAGCTGATCGTTGTCAAACGGCTTCGGCAGTACAGCATCGGCCCCTGCGGTCATTGCCCGATCAAGGCTGGCGTTGTCCATCCCGGAAACCACCAGAATTCGAACCTGTTCTTTGCCGGACATCTGCCGAACGAATGACAGAACATCGAAGCCGGACAGTCCTGGCATTTGCAGGTCGAGCGTCACGATCGCCGGCCGATATGTGCCCAGATAAACTCCTGCGCGGAATCCATCGGCTGCCACTTTTACGTCGAAGCCTTCCCGCGTCAGGACACGTCGGATGCTTCGGGCCATGTGGGGCTCGTCATCAACAACCAGTGCATGACGAGGCATGGGCTGAAACTCTGCCGGCACCGGCATGTGGTGCTGTGAAGCGAATTCAATGAAGTCATCCACACGAATGCGGTTATCTCCCCTCCCTGGAAGTTTGTAGGCGGGTAATTCCCCGCGCTCAATCCATCGAAGGACAGTGCGAAAGTTCACGTTACAAAGTTTGGCGACTTCACCGCTCGTCAGAACCTGTTTCTTTCGCATCATGTTGCCCCCAATGTCTGCGTGGTTCATGGACTGTTGTGGATACGCGTCAGTAATTACGCGTACGAAAGCATGCAGTAACCGAGGGGAATCCCGAACTACTTTTCGGGGTGCATCTTTGCTGCCGCTGAAGCATGGCTTATGTGACTCGCCTGTCAAATTCACAATTCATTGAATTTGTGACTCAAGTGCATTTACGCAATCTACAGTTGAAACAGACAACCTTGTTCTGACTCGGATGGTCATTGTTCTTACTCGAACGGATTGAGTGCGCCATATGTAACTCAATGACACTTAATCGAGAGGAAACAGTCATGACTGATGTGTTAAGGGTTCTGTTCGTCGATGACGATCCTGCATGGCTTAATGCTATTCGACGCATTGTGCGTCGAAGCAATCCTCAATGGGATGTTCATTACATCGAAGATGGATTTGCGGCGCTGGAGCTAATCGACCGGCTTGGATTTGACGTCATCGTCTCTGATCTGAATATGCCTGGACTGCGAGGGGATTCCCTGCTCACTCAGGTTGCAGAAGCACATCCCGAAATCCTGCGGTTCATGTTGTCAGGAGCAACCCAGGCGGACTGCGGTCAGTCCGAACATATCCTCGCGATGGAATTCATCGACAAGGATGCTCCCGCTTCTGATTTACTGTTCCGAATTGCCCGAGGCGTTTCATTGCGTCGATTCATGAAGGGACAGATCGTTGATCGGCTTGCGACTGCCGTCTCGTCACTCGGCGACCTGCCCAACATGGTGATCAAGGTAATCAACCCAAAGAGCAATTCCCCGGAAACACAGCGTGCCCCGTTCCTGGAAATCGCCTGCCCTGATCTGGGTCTGGAATTTCGAACACCCTTGATTCGGGATGAAATCGTAAACGTCTAAGCTAAGTAGACGTTGAAGACCCGGGGCAGGCACGCAGGACGCCGGTAAACCGTCGTGCTCTGAGGTCTCCTGCTCGAGCCAGTTCCGTTTTTCAACAGGCTGATCAGTGGACTGTCGGGGCTCTTGTGAAAGAGCCGTACAAATTCTGCTGACGCTGCATATAGGTGACTTCCGAACTGTAACTGGCCGCGCCGCCTGCGGCGAGATTCGATTGCATCCAGAGAGATCCCCATCATCCTGCGACTGCTACATGCCTGAAATCATCTGCAAAACATGCTGCCTTTTGGCTGCAAGTGTTGCGACGGTATCTCTAAGATGAAAATCAATCGGAGATATCGATGCTTTGGCAGGCTGTTCATAGTAATGCAATCGGCATTGGTTATCATAAAACACCGACCGCGACATTTGTGTGAGACGGGTGGTGTTGACAAGTATGAATCGCCAATCACTGTCTCCTGAAAAGATTGGATTAGGAAATATGGGCAAGCGTGCTGCAAGTAGTGATGAATTCAATATGGCGAGAGAGATTCGCAATCTGCTCTCGACGAACAAAGAGTTAACTGGTCGGGAAGTTCTTGATCAACTCAGGAAGAAGTTCCCAAAGCAACCGCTGAACGAAAACAGCTGCCAGGTTGCATTTGCGAATGCACGAAGGAAGCTCGGCATCAGTACCGTTCGCAAGCGTCGTCCCGTAGGGGCGGGCAAGAAGCGAGCGACAAGAACATGGAGTGCTCCGGCTCGCAGCGAAGCTGTGACACAAGCCCCGGCTCAGGGACTGGAATTGCTGCTGGCTGCTCGACAACTGCTGCAGACATGTGGTGGTGACGCAGCCGCTGCAACCGCCGCCATCAAACAGGTGGCAGCTCTTCAGATCCAATAACTGAATTGCACAGCGAAGATACGCGGCCCTGATGAGAAATCAGGCACGCAGAAGCTGGTAAGAGCAGAAGCAGACAAGAAACCAGAAGCCCAACCGTAGTTCTCTGCGGCTGGGCTTTTCTGTTTGACAGCAGGCCGCTCGTTGCAACGGGCCTGACCTGATGGCAGTGAGCGCAAACGGGAGTGAATTCAAGCCAACAGGCTGTTAACAGCGTTGCGAAAAACGGGACGGGCTCGAGCAGGAGACGTTAAAACGTAAGCGCCCGGCGAAGTGCATGTTGTGGGTGTTGGTACCTTTTGGATTTTTCCGGGAGGGTATCAGGTGGCGAAGCATTCTACGGTGGAGCAGTGGGCGGCTTGGGTTAATGAGCAGCAAGAATCGGAACGGAATGTGTTGGAGTTCTGTGAGCGGATTGGGGGTTCGCCGAATTCGTTTTATCGATGGCGTCAGAAATTGGCCACGAAAGGGAAGCTGCCGGGAAGAAGGGAGCCCGAGGCACAAAGGCGCTCGGGCACGAAAGAGTTGAATTCTTCCTCTGGCCCCGAGTTCGTCCCGTTGACGGTTCTGACGTCGCCCGTCGTTGAAATTGATCTGCCGTGTGGAGCCGTCATTTGGATCTCGAATGAAGATCGCTCGCCGCGTCGCGTGCCTGGCATTCTTCTGGAAGCACGCCCAGCCGTTGAAGATTGTGCAATCAAAGAAGTGGCCTTCTGGACGCACTGTCGTCGCTACTGGCACAAGGCTCGCGAAGAAGCTGGCTCGCGCTTCTCATGTGCTGGCCGTGATCGACAAACTGTACCAAGTGAAAACCGAGACTCGCGACCTGTCGGCTGCTGCTGAACGCCAGCTGCTGCGCGAAGAGCACTCACGTCTGCTGCTGAACGATCTGAAGACATAGCTCGACGCCGAAGTGTTCCTTCCCGAAAGCCTGTCGGGCAAAGCGACGACGTACACGCTCAATCAATGGACCGCGCTGAATCGCTCTCTTGACGACGGTGACTTGTCGATTGACAACAACGCGTCCCAACGAGCCATGCGTCCCGTCGCCATCGGTCGCAAGAACTGGATGTTCGTCGGCAGCAAACCGGCCGGCCACCGCGCTGCCATTCTCATCTCGATGATCGCCAGCTGCAAAGCCAACCTCGTGGAACCCTGGGCCTGGCTCAAAGACGTGCTGATTCAGCTTCCGCTCGGAGCCCCTCTCGAGTCCCTGCTGCCAAACACCTGGCTCGCCTCACACCCCCAACACCGCCGGAAGATCGCAGAACGTCGAAAACTCGAACGACAACGCTGTTCAGACGATTAGAATGCCCCTCACCGGGCGCTTACTTTTATGCCGCAACACCGGTGGGCCGGTGGGCGCGTTGCTTCCTGG
>JAGQQE010000218.1 GCA_020426345.1 Planctomycetaceae bacterium | reverse complement strand
GGGCCATCGTGGACCACCGTTCCTTTGTTGATCACAATCGCACGCTCACACAGCGCTTCGACATCCTTCATGTAGTGGCTGGTCAGGATCACCGTAATTCGTTGTTCCTTCTGGTAGTGACGCAGGAACTCCTGCACGCGACGCTGGCTGACAACATCGAGGCCAATTGTTGGCTCATCCAGAAAAAGCACATCCGGACGGTGCAGCAGGGCGGCAATCAGTTCCATTCGCATCCGTTCGCCCAGCGAAAGCTCTCGCACGGGTTGCGACATCAGCTTGCCAACTTCCAGCAATTCCGTCAGTTCGTTCAGTCGGTCATTGTAGTCGGATGTGGAAATCCGGTAGATCTCTTTATGAAGACGAAACGACTCCTGCGCAGGCAGGTCCCACCAAAGCTGCTCCTTTTGCCCGGTCACCAGTGAAAACCGTCGCCGGTAAGCGTCTTCGCGCTTCCACGGCACATAGCCAAGCACCGTTGCGGTGCCGGAAGTTGGCACAATCAGGCCCGACAGAAGCTTCAGTGTGGTCGTCTTTCCGGCTCCATTGGGCCCAAGAAAGGCGACCATTTCACCTTCCTCGATCGTGAAATTTACGTCGCGAACCGCCCGCACCTCATTGTATTCGCGATGCCATAGCCCGCGCAATGAGGCAAGCAAACCTTCCTGCTTGCGAAAGACCTTGTAAACGCGATTCAGATTTCGAACTTCGATGGCAGCCATGCCCGGATCGTAGTGACAGACCTTCCCTCCGGCAAATCTGCCGATGCCGTAACTCAGGAAAGGAAAACGACGCCAATGTCGAACAGGCTCGATTCTGTCGACCGCATCCGCAACAATCGCGATCCCTATGCATACTTCCCGAAAGAGGAGAAGTCCAAATGACCCGTGCTTTGCGGTTCCTGCTCAGCTTTGCAGTTCTTTGTTCGCTCTTGGCATCCGGCACTCTCAGGTTGTCCGCAACCTCAGCCCAGGATGCATCGAACGCTTTTCTCAGCTACGTGAAGCAGCGAGCCGCTGCCGACAGACAGGATGATCAATCGCCCGCAACCGTGGAAGCATGGCAAAGCGAACGTCTGAAATTGAGGGAAAGCCTTGAAAAAGCGTGGGGCGGGTTTCCCGCAGAACACGCGCCGCTTGAACCACGAATCATCGATACGCTGCAGCGTGACGGTTACCGCATTGAAAAACTGGTCTTTCAGACGTTCGAAAATGTCTGGATGACGGCCAATGCCTATGTGCCCGAAGGTGCCGGAAAACGACCGGCGGTTTTGTGTGTTCACGGCCACTGGCGCGGCGCCAAGCAGGATCCACACGTTCAGGCTCGATGCATTGGACTTGCAAAACTGGGTTTCTTTGCGCTCGCTGTCGACGCACTTGGCGCGGGCGAGCGCGGGCTCAACAAAGCACTCGGTGAATATCACGGAGAAATGGTGGCAGCTACGCTTTTGCCGACAGGTAAGCCGCTGAGTGGTCTGCAGGTTTACGAAAACATGCGAGCCGTTGACTACCTGCAGACTCGTGCTGAAGTCGATCCACAGCGAATTGGAATTACGGGAGCAAGCGGCGGCGGAAATCAGACCATGTATGCCGGAGCCTGGGATGAAAGATTCCGCGCCGTCGTTCCCGTTTGTTCCGTCGGAAATTATCAGGCCTACCTGGGCGCAGCGTGCTGTATGTGTGAAGTCGTTCCCGGCGCGTTGTCGTTTACAGAAGAAGGCAGGGTGCTGGGATTAATTGCCCCGCGAGCTTTGATGGTGATCAACGCCACGAAAGATGCGTTTCAGTTTTCCGTAAATGAAGCTTCAAAATCTGTGGCAATCGCGAAACCGATCTTCGGTCTGTATCAGCGCGTGGATTATCTGCGTCACGAAGTTTTTGAATCACCGCACGACTACAACGAGGAAATGCGGGAGGCCATGTATGGCTGGATGGCACGTCACCTGAAGAACGAAGGAGATGGCTCGCCGATCGATGAACCCATGATCAGAACAGAAGACCCGGAGGTGCTTCGATGCTTTCCTGACGATTCCCGGCCTGACGACTGGACAACACTGCCTCAACTGGCCGCGCGCTTTGCCAGACAACAGGTGATACAAGAATGGTCCTCTGAACAGATCAACTCGAATCCAGCGATTTCCCGAATCGAAACAGCCAGAGCGATGCTGAATGAAAACGTGCTGGGGGACACGCAACCGTTTTCACTGCCCGATCCACTCTCCCGGCCGTCCGGTCCCGGGATCCGGACCTTTGTTTTCAACAGCGATCCGGGAATTCAACTAACGATGCAGGTCATTACCGCAGGCAGCGCCCCACATCGCAACATAACCCTGATCCTGACAATGGGGGACGAAACAGAGGAAGATCTGAATCAACTGCGGTCAAACGCAGGCGATAACGACATGATCGCCATTCTTTCCCTTCGGGCCACCGGCAAAGCATCCTGGAAGTCAGACAAAATCGGACGTGCACCTGACCACAACACTGCAGAATGGTCATTGTGGATCGGACAGCCTCTCCTGGGCCAATGGACGAAAGATGCGAGGACAGCAGTCACGGTGCTGCGGGAACAAACAGGGAACGAAAGTCGAGTCACCGTCCTTGGCAATGGCCCCGCAGGAATTGTCGCGCTTTGTTCCGGTGCGATCGATGACAGGATTAATCGAGTCGTCACAACCAGGTCTCTCGGCAGCTTTATCACAGAAATCCCGTACGAAAACCAAAGGCTCGGAACACTCGCCAACGGGATCCTGCGCGATGTTGGCGATATCCAGCATCTGGCCTCGTTGATTGCGCCAAGGCAACTGACCATCATTCAACCGGTGAACGGACAGGGCCGTGCGCTGGATGCCGCAGAGGCCGCAGACGCTTTCCTGTTCGCTCGATCGATATGGAAAGAGGCGAACGCGGACGACAGACTCATCATCAGCGCTGACCAATAGTGAAGCGCTGACCAATAGTGACCAGTCCGACGGATGGAAGCTACGAGATTCGGTTGCGGATGGATTCCAACACCTGTTCGTCGGTCGGCAAGCGGGAGGGAAGCAATGCTCGAAGGGGAAGCGGAACATTGTCCATTCGATAGGCCGTTCCTGCCGCATGAACACCGTAGACTGCGGTGGTAATGTGGACATCGGGCGAGAAATCGATTTTGGCAGACGGGTAATCGATCAATATTGTTGGGATGCTTCTCATGAAACGCTGAGCGGCCGATGAAAAGCTGGAGACGGTCTCTGCCCCAATGATCAGCATCGCATCCACATCTCCACGCTCAAGCAATTCTGTCGCGGTGTATTCACCGGGATTGTACCGAGGATAGCCGCGTGAAAAGTCAACTCCAAACGGATAACCGGTTTGCCAGCAAAGGACGTTGTCTGCTCCTGAAACGTCCCCCTGAAGCCTCATCCGCCGGGCGATGAAACGAGTTCGTGAATTCAGTTCAGCAACCAGCTGAAGAAGTGTGGAAACGTTTGCGTGCCCGGCATGAGTATCCATGGCATGCTCCCAGAGGCTGGTGTCTGCAAGTCCAAGACCGAAGAACACGGCTCCGTAACGACAGGATGTCATCAGGCTGAGCAGCTGCTCGGGTGCGAGAACTGCCGGCTGTTCGGAGGAAGTCGGGGTATCTTTTCCAGCGAAACGTGCCTCTGGAATTAACATGTTCGACGCGGGATCAAAATCACCGACGGATTTGCTGCGATTCGCAGTGCCGGCATCCTGTTTCAACATCGCACGCAACTGGCAAAGCAATTCAAAATCGGCACCGGGGGAAACGGGAATAACGTAGTCCGGCAGGGTTCCCTGATCATCCAGCCTCCACGAATGCACCCAGCGTTCATCTCCGATCATAACGACGATACGATCACCACGGCCTTCGGGGACAAATCGCCCACGAGCTGTGACCGAATAACGATCGGAATGTCGAGGGTGCGAAGAGGCAGGATCGCACCCCCAGAACACAACAAGATCCGCTCGATTACGAACTTCGCCCAGCGTGCACGTGACCTCACCAAAATCCTGAATGGCCATGATGGAGGGCCCATGACACAACGAAGCTGTGGTATCCACCACACCCCCCAGATGTTCTGCCAGGGCGACAGCCGCACGCTGACCGGGCGTCGCGCTACGAGAAAGGCCGTAGACCAGAGGATAGATCGATCCCTCAAGGATCTCGGCAGCTCGATCAACAGCAACATCCAGATCAACCGCTGCCCCATCAACTCGGTTCTCCGATGCGACAGATTGGAGCTGAGCACGAAACCAGCTTTCACCTTTCGGACAGGATGGAGAAAAACCCGCTAATTGCCCGTCGATGATTTCCACGGCAACGTCATCGCAAACACATCCACAACCCGGACAGACGACATTGCTTTGGCAACAGGTTGATTGTGAAGGATTTGAAGTCGTCGACATATTCAGCGGCATCAGCAGGACGGTTCTTTGCAGGACGGTTCTTTGCAGGAACATTGAAGCGAAGTCAGACACAGTTTCATCGCCCGACCACCTGCTCAGCCAACCTGGCACAGGAGAAATCGCAGAACTTCCGGGAGACCGGAATCAACCAACGACGGCAGAAACTGGCTCCGTATTCGCCATGACCGGCGGTTGCAAATCCTCCTCCCCCGGAAACTGAACAGACAAAATCTTCGGTATCGGCGGGACAGAAACCGCAGGATCATTAACATGGGCAAATCTTTTCAACGGCCCCCTTCGTCAGCAATCCGTAAAACGTGAATTCCAATATGCCTGGTATGCCCATCCTTAGTCCGCGAATGAAATCTGTGAACGCGGTGATGTTGGCCGCAATAGCGATGAAGATGTCGCTCTGCAGCGTTTGTTCGGCGCAGGAGGCAGCGGCTGGATCCGGCAGAGAAACTCCGATCGTGCGGGCGATTCAGAAATCGACTGCCGGTATCGTTTCGCTGTTCGTCGTTCGCGAGGGTGCAATCGTTTCGGGCAGCGGAACAATCATTCATCCGGCAGGATTTGTCCTGACCAACAATCACGTCCTTCCGTCGGATGAAGGGTTTGCCCTGATTGGCTCCAGCCTTCCCAACTCACAAAAACCGATTCAATTTCAGACCATAGGACGCTACCCGGAGCGAGATCTGGCAATCGTTCGCCTGCTCGGCGACGGCCCCTGGCAAACGGTTACACCGGGACGGAGCCACGATTTGATGAATGGTGAAACCGTCATTGTCGCAGGCAATCCGGGCGGACGGGGACTGGTATTTACCTCCGGAATTGTCAGTTCAAACGCGGTTCTGGCCGGCGCTCCGAATGCCCTTGTAATGACAAACTACCAGATTGATCGCCGCCCGCGATTCATTCAGTTCGACGCGGCCAGCAATGGCGGCAATTCAGGGGGACCACTCCTGAATATTGACGGCGAGGTCATTGGAGTGGTTTCAGAAAAAATCTTTCAGGAACAAAACGTTGGATTCGCCATCCCGATCGATACGGTTTACCAACTGATCGAAGACATCATCGAAGCAGAACTACGAAGCGGGTTTACGACGGGAATCCGGATCCGGAACCAGGGCGGCCCGGTCATTGTCAGCGAAGTGGAAGCAGATTCAGCGGCGTCGGATGCCCGCATTGAACCGGGAGACATTGTGACCGCGGTGAATGACCTATCCACTCGCAACGTCATCGACTGGTACCTGAACCTGAGACAAATCCTGTCCACGGACGCACCACTGAAACTGAACATTCAGCGGTCCGGCGTGGAGATCACTGCCAGCATTCGGGCGACAAAACGCCCTGATGAAGCTGCAACGGCAATCGACAAAACAAAGCTGCAGCCCGGACTCAATTACGAACTCTTTCCAGGACAATATTCTCTGCTCCCGGATTTCGCGCAGCTGAACGCAGCCAGCTCCGGCGTCACAACATCCGTTTCTCTTGCCGAGGTCAAACGTGAATCCAATGACTACTACGCCGTGACAATGTCCGGCTACCTGCACGTGGAAACGGAAGGCCTGATACGATTAACGCTGATCTCTGACGACGGCAGCAAAGCGTTCCTGAACGACAGGTTGCTCATTGACAATGATGGTAACCATCCCCCGACAGGCGTTGGAGAATGGCTTCGACTTTCAAAAGGAATGCACAGGATCCGCATCGAGTACTTTCAGGGGAACGGGGGAGCAGAGCTGGACTTCCGGTGGCAGAGGGAAAACGAAGAGGCTCGTCCGGTACCCGCCTCCCATCTCTTCCACGCCGAATGACGTTGTGCCATGCCGATGGCCAGTGTCGACGCGGAATGACAGTGTCGACGCGGAATGACAGTGTCGACGCGGTATGACAGTGTCGACGCTTTCTTGCCAACATGTGAAAGGCGCGGACCGCAGGCTCCGTTAATTTAGGGCATATAGGGCAATTCTCAGGGTCATCCCGATTGTTCCTGATTCACGAGTACTGTCTGTCGTGACGACGGCAAAACCGGAGCAAGCAGAACAACCCGGCCTTTCGGAACAGACGATAAGAACCAGCAGCGCCATTACGAACGCGTTTCACAGCTGGTGGTCGAATTAGTGGATGGGCCATCCGTCACCAGCTCGAAGCCGTTTGTCATTCTTCAGGGACGACAAAATGACTACTCGCAAGCTGGTTCGAAATCTGCTCCTCACCGCATCGCTCACTTCAGCGTATGCCGCCCCAATCACAAATAGTGCGGATGGCGACGAAACGACCGGCTGGAGAGCCCGACAAAGGCCACTTCGTCCCGTTCCAACTCAAACGGGCGGTAACATGGCACGACAGCCGCATGGGCCACAAGTGTCGAACGCGCCTGCAACGCAACCCGTGATATCGGCGAACGCCACCGCGCAAGGCGGGTTCCCGCGAGGAATCCAGCCTGTCCAGTACCAGGCAACGAATTCCCAACCATCGGGAGCCTCCAATCCGGCCGTGATGAGCGAATTGCAGCGCCTGTTTCATGAGAGTGGACGTCCAATGCCACAAATGAACGGTTTTGCACCACAAACCCAGCAGATGACACACAACAACCCCCAGAACAATCTGCAGAACAACCAGAACACCCGAGTCGTCACACAGACTCCGCCCGGGATGGTTCAGAATTCCGGAGTCAATGGGCAAAACGCGCAAGTCCCATCGCAACAGCCATTCGCGGGCACTGCTACCGCTCCGGTGGCCGGCACGGGGCAGGGGATGGCTCCCCAACAGCGTCCCGCTACGCCGCCGCCGAAGAAGAACTTCTTCCAGAAATTTGTTGGGAAGCTGCGGGGAGAATCCAGCCCGCAAACTCCGGCCGCAAAACCAGTCACCCCCACATCCCCGGCATCGCATTTGTCCACTTATTCTGCGCCTCCCCCGGGCAGCCCACAGCAGCGTTCGGTGCAGCCGGGCTCCCCGGCTCGACCATCCGGCAGTCCGATGATCGGGCAGGCAAATCAGGCCTCCAAAGCTCACTCCGGACAGATGGCGCAGACACCGAATCTGAATGGCGCTCGCACGAATTCACCCTCTACGAATCCGCCGTCGTACAATCCCAATCCCGTGACGGCACAGCGGCCGGGAATTCCGCATGGGCAGCAAAACGGAATGCCAGTGGCTGGCAATCGAACAACAACACTTCAGCCACCCAATCGATTCCCTCAGTACGTACAGCCAGGCACAGCACCTTCGTTCGTTCAGGGCTACACGGCAGCGCCAACTCCGATGCCATCGGCAACGACAAGCACAGCTTCAGCCGCCGCATCAATGGGTCAACATCCGCCGGTCGATCGCACACCGATCACTCCCGCGCCTGTCGCACCTGCCCCGAGTGATTTCGTCGATCCATTCGAAAACAGTGTCGTTGAGAACGGCATTTTGGAGGGTGATCCGGAAGTGCTGGACCTGGATTCGCTGATTGAAATCCCCGGCCAGACTCGCGAACTTCCAACGCAGGAAACAGATTCTGACATTGCAGCAACTGCCGGGAATTTCGGTTCTGAACAGACCATTTCACCAGCACAGGATGCCCCCGACGTGGCTGCTCCCGATGCCCCGGCTGGCAATCAACAATCCGGATCCGAAACGGGAATGACCGCCACGGCAGATATGCCCATTTCCAATCCGTTCACCGGAGTTCAGCTACCAATGTCCGATGATGAATTCTTCGTTCAGGACGAATCACCGTCATCCGATGGAGGACTGTTGGTTGGCGAGCCGGTGCCACCGATGGAAGAGTTTTCAGAAGAGCTTCCCGGAATTGAACTGCCACCCGTTGAAGAGGCTTCCGCACCCGAAGATTCAGTGAAGTCATCGACCAGCAGCGTACAGGCAACGCCTGTGACAAACACACGGGAAGAGTCTGCATTCAGTCAAACAACGCCCGAAGAACAACGTCCCAGGACCATTTCGAATGCCGGTGCTGTGGCGGCGTCGGTGACGGCAGATCAGGCACGCCGTGAACACCAGCGAAATCAGATTCGGGATCGGGCCGGCCGAGCAGGTTTCAAAGGCTTCTGCCCCGTGGAACTGCGTGACCATCGGGAACTGGTTGACGCCCGGGAAGAATTCACAGGAACATTCGGGCTGCAGGAATACCAGTTTTCATCGTCTCGAGCAAAGGCCGCCTTTGAAGCGAATCCGTCGCGTTATGCCCCTGCTGCCGGAGGACGAGACATCGTTCTGCTTGTCAACACCGGAGAAGAGACCGAAGGTATGCTGGACTACTCTTTGTGGTTCCGCGACCGGCTCTACTTCTTCAGTTCCCGGGAAACGATGAATCTGTTCTCCGAGAATCCAGCGCGTTTCGCGAATCAGTACTAAGACGTCGACAGCAGTCTGGATCGCTGATCAACCATACGAATGAGGCCAGCAATGCTGGCCTCATTTTGCTGGCAGATAGTGCTTACCGGAGAATGGAGTCGCATTGCGCATGCACGGCCTACTGCCTGTTGCGAAGATACTTCGGCTGTTGACTGAGCGAACACTGTCACGCCGAAACAGGTTCCGGCCGAAGTACCATTGGTCCGGCAGGAAATGCCGCTCAACAGCCAGTTGCCTGCGAGTCTGTGTGACCGTTGATAGCAATTCTTACAAATGCACGAAAGTTTTGGTCTAATCGTTGTGAAAACGTGTTGACACTTTCTGCCGAGTCCGGATATCACTCGGCCTCTCACACGGGAAGCGAGTCTTCGCCAGCCCAAAACCTTTCAGTTCTCCTCTCAATCGTTCCACCCTGGAACAAAGAATCCAATTCGCAAAGAATTGAAATCCGTCTCTGCCAATCTCAAGCGGAGAGGGTGTTTTTGTTCGATGCTGGATTCTCCTCTCCCACCGTCCTGCCTCCGTCTCTCCACTCTCTGCTCACAGATTGAGGACATCATGAACGAGTTCCCTCCTGGTGCTCATCGTGAGCCGCAGATACTGCGTTTCCCAACCGCAGTTCAAGCGAGCTCTCCCGATCAGCCCACTGCTCCCGAAACAGAATCCCCGACTCGCAGCGTGCTTGTTTTCTCGCCGCGACCAGGTGCGAGACAATTACTTGCGGATGATGTCCGCAAGCGTGGCATGAACGTCTGTGAAACAGACAGCCCCGATGCCATGCTCTTTCATTTGAGCCGACAAGAGTTCAGCTGCTGCATTATTGATGACGCCGACAACGTCTCCCGCATGCAGGAAGTCAACGCGGCGATCCGCAGCCATTCAAAAGCTGCCCAGGTTCTCTGCATCGTTGGCGAAGATTCTCGCTGGGGTCGCGAAACTGTTCCGACCTTCGAATGCGAAGTGATTGAACGTCCCTACACAGCAAGCCGCTTTGGAGCAGCACTGCTGAATGCCCTCCGCAGGGGAGATCTGATCCGGGAGAATGAAAAACTGCGTCGACAGTTGCTCAATCGTAACCTGATGGATCTCGTCGGCAGTACGCCAGCCATGCAGTCGCTGCGTGAAAGTATTCGAATTGCTGCAGACGACGATCGAACGGTCCTTGTTCGCGGCGAACCGGGAAGTGGCACGACGCTGATCGCGGAAGGTCTGCATCGGTGCAGTCGACGGGCATCCCGACCCTTTCTGCGAATTGATTGCAGCCTGCATTCCGTTGAAACTCTCGAACTTCAATTGTTCGGCGATGCAACTGACGATGGATTCCCCGGCTATCTCAGAATGGCCGAAGGCGGGTCCATCCTTCTCGACAATGTCGACACGGTCGCCTTGCCGTTCCAGCGACGCCTGGCACAGTTGCTCGAACAACGGGCAGCAGCCGTATTGCAGGGCACTCAGGACGGACCCAACATTCGGTTCATCGCGGCCACGCACGGTGACCTGAATCGACTGGCCATGGAAGGCCGTTTCCGCGATGACCTGCTGCAACATCTGAGCGGTATCACTTTGCAGTCGCCACCGCTGCGAGTTCGGCAGAATGATATCCCACTGCTTGTCGAACACTTTATCAGCCAGATTGCCTTGAAAGAGGGCAGACCCCCGCGACGCGTCAGCATCGAAGGTCTCCAGCTGCTCGAAGGTCACCCATGGCCCGGCAACGTGCGGGAGCTGCAGAATGTCATCGAACGGGCCTGCACCGTAGACATTACAGAATGCATCGGTCCGGACGATCTGCTGCCGTGGCTGCAGAATGCCTCTCCCGATGAAGAAGGCGTTGATGGCGTCGGCATGACTCTCCGCGAAATGGAACGAAAACTGATCGAATCAACGTTCGCACGCT
>JAGQQE010000217.1 GCA_020426345.1 Planctomycetaceae bacterium | reverse complement strand
TCCAGCAGTCGAGGAATCTCTGACGCCGGATACTGCCCATCACCGTCTGTATTGACGATGATATCCGCCCCCATCCGCAGGCATTCATCCAGCCCCGTAGTAAACGCCGCTGCAAGCCCGCGATTGCGAGTGTGTGAAACAACTCGATCCACACGTGCGGCAATCGCAACATCCACTGTGCTGTCAGTGCTCCCGTCGTTGATTAGTAGCAGTTGAACTGAACCCCCCGGATTCTCAACCGCCCCGAGGCTATCAAGCGTCGACCTGAGCGTGCCGGCCTCATTCAAGCAGGGGATTTGAACGATTACACACTGTGCCTTCATGATCCCTCGTTCATCCCACGCCTGCCAGGAATCGCACAAATAAAGGATCGACAGGAACCACGACTTGACGGTCTCTATGACGATCAAAGTGCAAGAATCGTGCTATTCGAAATGAAATTGGATGTTAAGATCGGATTTACACGCTTCGTTATCGCTATCAACAACTCGCAAGACGGGCACTCCGTTACTCGCCACAGCCACAGCAGCCGATGGTGTTAATTCCAAAACAATGAGCATTCGCCGTTCGGAGAGTGGCCGTTCCTCAATCACTCTTGCCCAATCAACCAAGGGGTCTACCCGTATTCTTTCTATTGCCATATCTCCATGCAGATTGACAATAACATTTCTTCGGATCGATGCAGAATTCAATTGCCGACATACAATCAGTTCGGGGATTAGTCGTATAGGACTTGACGAAGGTCTCTCGATTTTGAGCGACCTCGTGATAACTTCCTCCGTTGTGATGTTGCGGCACGTGGCCACAACGAGACCGCGATTGACACCTGGTTCTAGTCGAAGTGTATACCTGTGGGGGGCATCATTGAATTCGGTTTGCCTCGCTGACGGGGAAATAATAACCGCATCAGTGGTCAACGAAACGAATTCGAACCCTGACTGCATTTTCAACTGCAGCGTCGCCTCATCTCGCAGGTCATTATCCATCCATAGCCGTGAGGTTATCGCCCCATCAACGACAAAATCAAATGGAGTGACAACATTAAAGCGTATCGCAGCTTCGCAGATGAACTCATTTGTTTCAGACATGAATGTTACATGCCTTGTAATGGTTTCCGCGACACTGCCGGTGCGAATCTTTACTCCTACCTGCATCGAGGCGCCAGGCTGAAGCATGTTTGCTGGCATCGATGTAACGATACACCCACACGAAACGGCTGGCCTGGCAAAGCTCACAGCAGCAGAACCTGAGTTGTTGAGTTCGACCAACGCTTCCACAATTGAATCTGCAGGGACATCCCCCAGACCAATTTCGGATTCAGTTAGATAGACGTGCTGACGCGAATCAACAGAATCCACTGATGACCGAATCATCTTTCTCTGTTCTACAATTTCAATAGCCAGGAATGATAACTGAGTGAGGAACAACGCAGCGCAGAGTGCCGGCAAAGATAAAAACCAAGGGGGACCACCACAGTTCTTTGGGGATTCAGAAACGGAACCCAGCATCAAGATCCTCCACGACTTCAACACGGGACAAACAAAGGATATGCCATCGTTGTGCAGTGGGCTCAAACCACCATCTCAGGAAATATGGGAGACGAACGCCTCCCAACGAATCATCATGTTCTACCAGCAAAAGCATGTCGCAACCCGTTACATCTTCGTTCTGTTCAAGTAGCGCATCGAAGCTTGCTAAGTTTTCCGGGACGAGAGGATATCCCCAGCCGTGACTCGCATGGAAGAGGCTCGTCGTCGTGTGCAGAGAACTGGAACAATCCTTAACTGTTCTCCCGGACGCATTCTTAGCCCGCCACATCAAAGCGCAAGACTGATCAGGGACGATAGCTTTCCAATGGGACGCGACATTGGAGATTTCGCGCCATTGAGAGAATACCTGATCAACCGAGAGGGTATTCGTTACTTCCTCGGTAAGAATCTCTTTCTTTACAAAGTAGGCTCGCCTTGCATTCACGGTTGTTGGTGGGAATGATTCATTCCGACTATGGAAAAAGGCTAGGTAACTCTCGCTGGTATCCGTAATCGCCGCGTGGATGAATTGATATACGGCGGCAGAAAGATCCGATGCCACGTGCGGCGAAATCGCCTCGCGGGGAACCCTACTTAGTACACCCGCATCCAGAAGGCACTCTTCGTTTACGCGGGCTAAAAACACAGAAACGTCTGTTTCAGTCAAGCCCGAGCCTTCGGTAATCGGCGCGGTATTCCATTGGGTCAGCAGTTCGTTCTGCCGTAGCTCTTCGCTGCTCACTTCACCTTGACCCAGCGTCGGACGGGAGCGTCGAACGTTTCTAAGGTAGAGGTTGGTCGCGATCAGGATTAGAAAGATCACAAGAAATGCGAATATCCGCTTCGTCATAAAGTTCAACTCCTGGGAAGTTGCCGCCAGCGTTGCAACTGGTTGCGGTCAAACGCTGCGCAGCACTAGCTTACCGTGAAGCGATTTTACTGATGAGAAGACGCCAGACTATTAGATGGACAGCACCATGTCCCGAGATTTTTCTGATCTCAAGCGGGGCAGGCTACGTGCAGTCGACACACGACGTGGATTCAATCCGCAAACGGAACGGACGCCGGTGACGCATCCTGGTAACAAGACTGCACGTCGACTTGTGGAGAAAGACGCACCAAACATGATGCTGTCCGCTTACCTACGCCTCTTAAAAACCCGGATCGCATGTAACGTCCGCCATCATCCCTCCGCCCGGTTTGTCCTTGCAGTCCGTACTGCACCCCTCACCGGAGGCGCAGCAGCGGCACTCATGATCGTCAAACGTGCCATCTTCGTCTTCATCACACCCAACGCAGCAGCATGCTCCACTCGTCGCACTGGGAGCGGCCGAGCAAAGGGTTGTGCCGTTCTGCGTTACAGAACACCCACCATCGGAGTTGAATGCCCAAGCGCTAGGTAATGCCGCAAGGTCTAGCAGGACACACATTAATGCCGCGAGAACCATTGATGGAATCCCTGCGGATCTCATCGTCCCCCCAATCACCATGCTACTTCTCCCTATTGACGATCCACTAATAATGAACGACGGACAATCCGCCGATCCCATACGCTACGACTCATCAATCAAACACATCAACAGCCTGTCATAGTTGGAATTTGACTTTAGAACTGATTCTGACGACACTTTGAAACTGCCTAGCTAACCATTCTGTCAAAACTATCGCGATGAGTCCCCTCCCGCCTTCGTTCCCAGCGCCCCCCAGACGCCGAAAATGCTTGGTCCTGAAATTACTGGGACAGACATTCGATTGCCTGAATCAATGCTCTCGCTGATCAGCTTTGCACTGCCATCAGCCAGCAGTACCATGACACCGCCGGGATGTTCGCTTGTTGCCGTCCAAATGCCGGGGCCGAAGTGGCCGCCGCCGGAGGGCCAGGTGGAACCGCCGATCAGACACGATGCCGAGTTTGGTGGCAGGATCGTGTTGAATGCCTGAAAGAAGGCAGCACCGTCGCCCCAGCGAAAGCCGGGGCTGGTGCTGAAATCAAACATCGGGGTGCCAGCCTGATAACGATTGCCTGCCCATGTTGCGGCACAGGCAGACGGCAAGAACGTTGAAGGATCTCCGTCTGCATCCACGGCCACCATGCCACGATCGTACAAGGACGATGGACGCGAGCGTTCACCCAACGCAATCGTGTTGCTGGTGCCGTCAGTGATGTCTCGAATCCGGGTACAAGAACCACGACCAAAAATGCCGCGGTTTGACATCGGCAGGTTCCTGGCCGCCAATACCGGATCTGTTCGTTCAGAAGGACTGACCGTTGATGCCAGATACGTATCACCGCCGCAAAACGCGTAACTGGTCAGACCTCGCGGACCATCACCCGCAGGCGGACGATCCCCCGCATCAGCCGGACACATCAGAATGGCCAGCTTCTGATTCCACCACGACGTATCCAGCCACGGACGATCCTGAGCCTCCATGATCTGCTGATACAAGGCTTGTTGCTCGTAATACGGCAACAATGCCACAAAGCCGCTCATCCGAAAACGATGACCGCCATCAAACAGAGTCCCGCTGCCTCCCTGACGAGCCGGAAACATGCCGTACACATCATGGTAATTGTGCAGTGCGAGGCCAAGCTGCTTCAGATTGTTGCGACACATGGCCGCCCGAGCTGCACCGCGTGCCTGCTGAACAGCCGGTAACAGCAGCGCCAGCAAAATACCAATGACGGCCAGCACAACCAGCAGTTCCACCAGCGTGAAGCCCGGCTTCCGCCGAGTGCAATTCTGCAGCCGACGATGACGTTGATGATTCGTACTCCAGGACCTCAGTGATCCATCGCAGCCCACACATTGAATGCCATCCACATGCCACCCCCAACAATCATGATGCAAACCCTGGTGTAATAAACGGGATAACGGGAGAGCGGGAGAGAGGGAGAACCACCCGGGCATCAGTGTATCTCGGCAGGCCAGGTTGTCAATACGCACTTCAAGAGAGTTTGCTGTACCGGCGCGACTGATCAACGACGCCCAAACGACTGAAATCGAAGCTGAGTTCCGTTGCACTCGGTTATCGCAGGACCTCCCTGATGCGTGGTCGGAAGTGGTTCCCTTGCCTCTGTCTGCGACAATTCAGGCGGTGCCGTTTGTCTGCACTGTGAGACTTGCGGGTTGTCGTTTGTCCCAGTCGCTCACGAAATGCTGATCCGAGCCGATCCGGGGCAGTGCAGCTCTTCTCAAGCAATTCGATGACCTGTTGCCGAATCTGAGTGTCAGCAGAATTCAAGATTGCCTCCGCTCATCTCTGCTGGCATTTGCCACTCGACTGAACCATTGCTGAACTTCTGGATCCATGAGAAAACCAATGGTAGTCAAAGCACAAAGCAATACTTGACGGGTTTCATCCGTTCTGGCACTGTCCATGATAAAGGTGGTTATTATTCACGCCACAAAGTCGAGGGAAGCTGAGCTCTGTTCCGTCGATCATCCTTTCGGCTGGTAATGCGGGGCAACAGGCGTGGCGGGATTTTTTTGATGGCAAGCTGGCCAATGCGTCAACTCCACGGGCGTACGAAACTGCTGTTCGACACGGTATTCTGTTCCTTGGCTCCTGCCGGCAAACTCTCATTGTACGACTCAAAGAGTTTGTTGAGTCTGACGGAGACAACCGTGTCCGCCAGAGTCAGCTTTCCGTCAGAAAGTATGAAGTCGGCTGGATCAATCCCGTTGGGAAGAGCAAGCCGTGCGGATTCGAGCAGGAGCAGCGTGTCTTTGACTCGATGCAGGGTTGCAACGGCTTCTCGTTCACTCTTCGTTCCGACAGAGCGTTTGAATTCGGTGCTACGAAAACGAAAGCGAACTTGAGACCGACCGGATCGCTGATCTTTCTGAAAAAATGCCATCGCAGAGTGCCTTTCGTAACAGGAGAGATTCTAGGCATCGCGTGGCTCTGGCGCAATTTATGTGAGAGCCATGCGAGCGCCCTGCTACGGCACAATGCGGCACATTGGGTGTTGGCACAAAAAAAGGACTCACGTCGATTTGACGTAAGTCCTTTGATATCAAGTACCGGAGGCGGGGGTCGAACCCGCACGAGGAATTACCCTCACCGGATTTTGAATCCGGCGCGTCTGCCATTCCGCCACTCCGGCTGAGTGGAAACCTGAGTCGCTCAGACGGGCCAATTTGTTGGCAAGTCTGAACCGCGAATAAAGCAGGACAATGCGCGGCACATTCAGGTTCGGAGCGGCGGACGGTAATCAAATGGCGGCCGATTCGCAAGGGTTCTGCCAGCAAGACAACACCTCGCTGGTCAGAGACATTCGAATTTACCGGTTCTGAGTGGCCTGTCGGGCTGTGGCTTCTCCTTCGGTCTGAACTACCGTGACTGTCTGGCGCGTTCGGCAAGGACTCGAAAATATGTTTCGACCCGACTTCGGTACTCCTCAGAGACCTGATCGGTCCGGCTTTGAATCACATCCTCTGCGGAATTCGTTCGCAGCTTGCCCCAGTTCTCGTTCTCTTTTCGATTGACCCGCGTAACGTCAAAATCGGTTCCGGCCGGAGGTTCGGAGAATCCATCAGCGGATTGCTGCGCAGGATTGCGCATCGCAGCGACAGCTTGTTGCTGCATCTGATTACGAGCGGCCGCTAACTCGGCCTGCCGAGCTTGCGCCTCCTGAGTCATGGCATTGACGCGTGAAGCGGGCGTCGGACTGGCTTCCGTTGCCGCACCCGGCGCAGCTTGTTGAGACGCTTGCAGTCGATCAAGTTCGTCGAGCGTCCGTGCCAGTTGCTGACCACGAGCAAGCTCGTCAGGGGTAAACGACTGTTCCGCTGCCTGTGAATCCACAGGTTGAGACGCGCTGGATTGCGGACTGTTGTCTGCTGGTCCGCCTCCGACGGATTGCTGGCTGGCCGGCTGGGCTCCCTGAGCTAATTTTTCCGTCTGGTCCTGCTGCGTCTCTGCCGCGTCTGCCAGCAGGGGCTGCAGGATCTGATCCAAATGACCGGACTGCTGCAGGAAGGCCTGCTCTGCCGTCGCCAGTTCCTTCTGAGCCAGCAAGGCCTGAGCGTTTGTTCTTCCAGGGCTGACCGGGTGTGCATCGTCTGGGTTCGTTGCCACCGCGTTTGATTCTGAGTCTGTTTTTCCCGGGTCGAACTCACCCGCGTCATCCGACGGCTGTGTCTTGCTTGTGGCATCCAGCGTTGTGGCATCCTGTTTCATCGCGGCTTTTTGATCGTTTGCCGTTGCCTCGTTGGAAGCGATGTCGAGTTGTTTTTCTGCATTCTTCGATTCGTTTTGCGCGACGCGTGCAATCTGGGCTGCGGTTTCCAGAAGCGGTTGCACGGCTGGCTGATTGTTGAGTCGTCGTTCGTGCCGGGCGGCCCTTGCAACATCATCAGACGCCGCCTGAACATCTTCTGTGATTTCTGATTGCTGTTGTTTGGCGGATGCGAGCTGACTGGCGGCTGGATTCAGATCTTTCTGGAAATCTGTCGCGTCAGCAATCCCACTCGCCGCGTTCAGAATGCGTTCGGCGTCATCGAGGGCTTCAGCTGCATAATGATCCGCCAACTGAATGGCGGGATTGGGTGCGGAAAGAGGGGGTTGCTTCTTTGAGGCGACTGCGTCCGCATGGTCATGTCGTTCCTGTGCCTTTTGTCGGGCCGCAGACAATTCGTCCTCTGCCTTGTTGACCTCTTCCTGTGTCGTGTCTCGATGATTTTGGGCCTGTACCAGCTGAGTCTTCAGATTTGTATCGTCGGGCTTCTTTTCCAGTGATTTTTGAACCTGTTCGATGCGCTGTTCCGCTTTGCGAAGCTCATTTTCAGCGTTTTTTACAGACTGTTCGCTGCGCCGCTTTGCATCGTCGGCGCGTCGAGCCAGATCATTGGCGGTTCGCTTCTGCTGATCCAGAAACCGCTGTCGGCGGGATTCCAGATCTTTTTGCTGTGCGGCTCTGGTTGCGTCGTCCTTATGGATTGCTGAGTCCTGTTCTTTGACTGTTTGCTGCTGCGCCAGTTTGAGTGATTCGGTCGCCTTTTCAATGGCATCTCGAGCCTCCACGGCCGTCTGATTCAGATCGGCAAGCAAAGTGTCGTCCCGTGCGCTATTGGCTTTTGAAGCGGCTTCGTTCAGCAACTTCTGAGTCTCAGTGAAGTGTTCCCGGGCCTGTGCTGACTGGCCCATGGCAGCCGACTGGATCGCCTGAGCAACCAGCATTGTTGAAAGGCGAGAGGCTTCCTGGCCAACTTCGCGAAGCTGAGTGGCGAGTTCCCGTTTACGATCCTGGAATGCCTGATCGGATCGCTCATTGGTTCGCTGGATGTTTTGATCGTCGTTGGCGGCATACTCAAGAGCGTTTCGAGCTTCCTGAATTGCGTTGCGGGAAATCTCTGACAAGGCCTGCTGCATGGCAGGATTCTGTTGGAGCTCTGCCTCGAGTTCCTGGATCAGTTGATCAGGAGACTGGCTGATCTGTTCTTCCAGTTGCTGCACGCTGTCGTATTGTTCAGCCATCTTCCGCGCGATTCCGGTTTGTTGTTCTGACAGGCGAAGTTGTTGTCTGGAATCGGCAACGTCCTGGCCCTGATTGAGTTGCTGAAAGTGCCGGGCCACCAGATCCAAAGCCTGGGCGGTCAGTTCCTGTTGTTCTGAGGCTTGCGCGAGTTCATTGACGCGTTCCGCAGACGAAGGATTCTGCAACGCGTCCTGCATAATTTGATTCATTCGAATCGCTGGCTGCTGGATCAAAGCGATGCTGTCGTCTGCATCTCGTGCGCGTTCACGCTGTTCCGTTTCCAGAAGGTCCTGCCGGTTGGCATCATCGATTAAAGCGTCTACAAGGTCCTGAATTTGTTGGTTAATCTGCTGCTGCTCCTGCTGCAGTTGGGCCAGTGTAGCGTCAGCATCGCTTGATGTTGCATCCTGCCGGTCTTCTGTCGCGACTTCCGTCTGGTCGGCGACCTGAATCGTTTGTTCTTCCAGACGACGCACTTCAGCGGAAGTCTGTTCGGCCATTTGTGAAATCGTGGGAGAATACTTCGCGATCGTCGCGCGGGCATCCTCCATGACTGGGTGAAGACGTTCGACAATTTCTGCGAGTGATGTTTGAATCTGTTCCAGTTCATGGCTGGCGGAAATCATGTGGTCGCGTTTCCACCGTCGTTCGCCAATTTTTCGACCCGCATCTCGCGCTGCGGCGGACCACCGCAGCTGATCGACGGGCCCGACGAGTTCACCTGCGACCCGTGCTTCTTTCAAATGCTGACTGGCCGTTTCCAGTAACCGTTGGGTCAGATCCCATTGTCGCGGATGATCGATGTGCGACTGCAGGCTTTGCGATTGCCATCGTTCCATTTCGAGCAGCTGATTCACAACATTCTGCGCCAGAATCAGGTCATGTCCGGCTTCCAGTGTTCTGTATGCCGGGGCGATTTCAAGGATCTGTTGGGGGATTTCTGATTCGGCGATGGGCCCTGTACGATGCTGGTTCAGCAGCGAAGTCGCAGCACGAACGGTGAGTCCGGCGTCGGCTGCATACTGAGAATCTGAATCTCTGCGCAGTTGCGTCAGTTGTCTGCGGGCCCGCAGTTGATCGATGCTGATCCGATGCTTCAGGTCGATCTCGAAAGCGAATCGTTCTGCCTGTTCCAGCAGCTGTTTTCCCTGTAAGGAATCCACAGCCTGAGTTGCCTGCATGACCAGACGATTTTCCTGTTCAGCAGCCCGGCCCGCCTGTTCGATGGGGACGTACAGACTGCCGGATCGCTGATCGAAATCGCGCCACGTGTGTTGCTGTCGGTTGGGAATACCTCCGTCTGCTGTATCGATGCGCTGCTGCTGTTGAAGTTGCTCGAGAACATAGACGGCTGTGGCTTTCAGTTCTTCAATCTTGTCGTCCGATTCCATCGCGTAAGTCAGTCGGTCGCGCACAGATTCGGACCACTGCAGCAGTCGGGTCATGGGACTTTCGAGAGATGTGGGCAAATCTGTTCTGTGAGTGTGAATCAGTCGTTCCAGGGCTCTCAACTGATTCAGGATAATGGTTTCGTGTCGCTGAAGTCGCTGCCAGGTTTGTGTGGGATGATGGACAATCATCTGCTGGTGACGGAGCATCGCATCGAGATCGCTGGCCAGTGAATTCAGAAAATTGAACGCCGCCAGGTACTGATACTGATCGTGTAATTGCTTTGCGTCGTCGGCTGTTCGTTCGAATGTTCGTTTGAGTTCATCCAGAGCTTTGCTGTGTTGATCACCGTCGCTGCTGGACGGGATCGTCTGCACTAGCCATAAAATGGTGGAGGCGTGTTCCCTTTCTGTGCGAGCAACCAGTCGGCCGGCCAGATCCAGTTCATGCGCATCTGCGCCGGGGGCCATTTCACGTTCAACATCCTGGATCTGCTTCAGTAGTTTCGAAGCAAGTTCGCGTTGTTTGTGAGCAAGATCTGCCAATGCGGCCCGATCTGACTGCCGTTGGTTCGCAGGATTGCCCGGTTCACGAAGTCGATCAATCACTTCCAGTGCAGATGTTTTGTGCTGGTTGAGAGATACAGAGAAATCGGCCATGTGCTTCTGCAGGCTTAGCTTTCGCTCCATCATCGTATGACGCTGCGGGTCAAATTCCCGCGCTGCCACCACCAGACGCAGCGGAACCGATTCGCCGATGCTGCCTTTGCGATCTGTTGCAACCAGTTTCGTCAGCACCTGGTCGCCCGTTTTCAGGCGATGATGTGCCAGGTCCCATTCCCATGCCGTGGTCAGTTGGCGACCTTCGGTCCCGCCGACAGACTGGTACTCCAGCGGCAACACCAACCATTCGTCGCCGTTAATGGAAACGTGCTGATGCAGACTGGCGACAGGCAAATCATCCTCCGCCATTCCCTGCAGCGCGAGAATGTCATTTGGCGGTACAAGCAGCGTTGTCTCCTGCTGGTTGACAAATCCTGCTCGGGGGATCAGATCCGGTACAGGACGGATTTCGTGTCGGGGGGCAAATGTGTTTTCGAAACCCGTTTCCTCTGATACCAGCCTTACCTTATAGACAGCGGGTTCCTCAATCGTGACTGTGGCCTGCCATGTGTTTGCTTGTTTGTCCGCTGGCGTCAGCGCAACCGTTTGGATGTCGTCCGAATCTATCGGATCGATCACCAGTTCGGCGATCGAAACCTGCTGATCCATGACCAGGGAAAGACTGGCTTGAGTGCCTTCA
>JAGQQE010000216.1 GCA_020426345.1 Planctomycetaceae bacterium | reverse complement strand
AGCGGCAGATGTCAATCCGATCGGTGTGATCACGGCGCTGGAACAGGAGAGAAGCCTCACCGGCGGAAACTCCGGAACACAGTGACGGGATTTGCAATCACTTTAGCGGCCGAAGCATTGCACTGCGGAAGGCACGGCACGGTCCGAACGGTGCTTAAACTGGCTATGAGCATCAAGTGAACCCCGTAACGTTCCGGGACTGAAAGAAGACAGCTTGAGGTGGTGCAGGTTTCAGGGACTCCTGAATCTCTTATTCTGAGTCCACAGAGAGGACGTCAGAATGGCTCGGAAGAAGAATTCAGGGGCACGGAAGACGACTCGTCGTCGGTACACGGATGAGTTCAAGGAAGAGGCGGTGCAGTTCCTTTTGGGATGGTTACAAGGCATCTCAGGTTGTTGACCGGCTGGGAATTTCCAACGTCAACGTCTTGTACCGCTGGAAGCAGGAGCAGCTGGAACGAAGTGGCCCGGTGGCAAGTTCCCTTGAAGCGAAGGTCAAGGACCTTCAAGCCGATTTGCGGCACGTTGAACGTCGGAGGGAGATACTAAAAGGTTCTGCGTGAAATGAAGTGCGCGTTGCTAAGTTCAATTGTGGTGAGGGGTTTACGAAAGGTGGTCAACTCGGTCTGATGAGCAGTATCTAACGCTGTTTCATCAGGAGATCCGAGATGACCACCGAGCGAGAATTGTACAAGGCCATTGGGGTTGCTGACTAAGAGCCGTTGGGCTGCTGGCGGAAAGAAGGAGTTTTTCATTTGGGAATGTCGGCTCCGGCGTCTTGCTATCGATGTCCGCAGTGCGGGAATCGCGACGTGATTCGGCGAGGCCAGGCAGATAGCATGGTCCATGCACCGCGGATTGGTATGGATCGTACGGTGCTCTTCAGCGAATGGCCTACGGCTACAAAGATAAAGACTACTTCATCGCCAAACTCTACGCTCTCCATCTGGCAAAGTTCGCTCTCATCGGATAATCAAGTTTACAACACGCGCACTTCATTTCACGCAGAGCCAGTTTGTTGTGCTGGTTCATGTAGATTTAGCGAGCAATCAGCATGAGGAGTTCAGGTGATTGGGGGAGCCAGCTTCGGGGGCTGCCGATCAATTGTTCTACTTCGGTACGGAGCAGCTCGAGTGTCAGTTTGCGGTTCCAGGATTTCTCATCCACTAGTTCTTTCTCAGACGAAGTGTTGGCCACACGGAGATGTTCCTGAGCGGCTTGTGCATTGCCGAAATGATGCTCGATCATTCCCAGAAAGTAATGGATGTAACCGGTGCTGGTGTTAGCATCGACACCGATTTCGAGTGCTTGATTCAGTTTGTCTTTTGCCCCCTCGTATTGACCGGCCCGCATCAAGATGGCGCCCAACCCGACTAAATATTGCTGATTGAGTTTCTCCTGATCAACCGCATGTTGGGCCAGTTTGATGGCTGGTTCATAATTGTCGACCGCATCCGTCGCAAGAGCACACGTCCAGGCGGTGAAGTGTGTTTCCGAAGCAGCCTCAGATGTGGAGTAAGACTCCAACATTTGGCGACAAGTTTCTTGATATTTTTCTCGATCGGAACTGGCGATTGCCGCAAGAGCGAGCTGATATTGGCGATGACAGCAATCTTCTGCATCCGGTTTAAGTTGGATCAATTGCTGGAGTTCCTTTATGAGTCGCTTCCACTGTCCGCATTCCGCCAAAGCAAGAACTGCCCAGAATCTCCACTCGGTGCCTTCCGGATCCAATTCTCCGGCTTTGTTAAAGTCTACCAGAGCGTCTTGTGTTCTTCCCATAGCGGCTAAAAGAGAACCATGACAGGCACGAAGGTAAGCACTCTCGTGTGTTTTGACGGCATCTCCCGCGAGGGCGAGTATTCCATCTTGAAATTCTGCATCATTTGAAGCCGCCACAAGTTTTGGTGGGATCCAGGTGAAAATGCTCCCATCTCTAGGGTCAAGCGTGACGGCGTTGTGAAGGTCTTCTAGAGCTTCCATCTTTTTCTGCAAGTGGAAATGGACTAAGGCCCGCCGCTTGTAAAGATGCGACTTCGGTCCCTTCTCAATGAGCCGATTGATATGCACCAATGCTTCGGAATAGCGCTGCAACCGAAGTGCTACTTCCATTAAATTTTTTTGGGTATCATATGAGTCATCGCCATGAGACTGGAGAAACTGCAGCAGGGCCAGTGAATCCTGATCGCTGATTTGGCTCGAAGTGGCAGTTTTTCGAATTCTGCTGAAGTGAGGTCGAATATTAACTCCATCATCCGCTGCTTGCTGCCAGTCTTCCAGCGCCGCTGCGATTTGCCCCTGTTCAGTCAGCAAGAGTCCTCGTTCGACGTAGTAGGCGAGTTGCTTTGGAAATGTTGCGATAGCACTGGTCAGATCGACCAACGCGTTATCAGTTTTGGCCAATTGTGTCGCTTTGATCCGATGCCAGGCTTCGGAATTGGGAGGTCTCCTCAGCATTTCATTCGTTAAACTCTCCGTTGTTTCAGGAGACAGGTTGCCGCTACTAATCAACTTAACAAGTTGAGCATAAGCAAGATTGACTTTGGACTGAAAGAATGGAATGCTTGGAAACTCTGTGGCGAGACGCTCGGACAACTCAATATATTCACGGACGATCTTAGCAGCGAATTCTGGATCCCTTGAGCTGAAAAAAGAAGATGCATATGCCGATAAACTGAGTTGGGCTTGGAAATCTTCCCAGTGTGAATCACGCGAAAGGATCGCTTTGCTCTCAGTCAATGCTTTCCGGTAATACTCCTCTGCAACTAGGGGGGTACCGATCTGGTAGGAACGGGCGGCACTTAATAATGCATAAATTACATCAGAGCTTTCTGCAACGTCCTGAGGAAGGCTTTCAATGAGGCTCAGGCATTCAAGAGCATAAGTCTGTCTTGCATCGGTATCTCCGGCCAGTTGTGAACAATCGGCCAACCCACGTAGTGCCCTGGATTTCAAAAGTTTCCAATGACCAGCCTGTGGAGTGACCTGTTCAAGGTTACGGTCAGCGATTTTCAGTGCTTCCAGAAAGTGTTTCTGGCCGGTTTGGGGATCTTGCAGTAGATGCCGATGAAAGTTTCCTAATTCGAATTGAGACATCAAGAGAAGTTCTTCGTGTTCGAATACCCCAGGAAACTCCCCGGCGAGAGCCTGTGCTTGGATCAGTGCCTCGTAACAGGCCTGTTTTGCGAGCTCCGTGTCATTCAGCTTTCGGTAGAGTGTTGCGAGGGTTTTGTGAGTCATTGCTGCTCGATACCGGATCTCTACCGAATCCCCGACAGTGGTTTTGAACTGACCATAGAACTTTAGCGTATCCTCCAGGATCTTTTTGCGAATCGGCTGAGCATTCGGAATTTCCGCCAGTTCTGGACTGGAGGCATGCTTGAGTAACTGGTCGACCGCATCCAGGGCGGCGGAAAAATTGTGTTCAGCATTCTCCTTTTCCTGATTCGCCTGACCTGCATATTGCAGACTGATCCCTGTGGCGAACAGCAGAGTGAGCAGGATCGCCCCACTGGTTGTCAGCAACACGCGATGACGTTTCACGAATTTACGGAATTGGTAGCCTACCGATGGTGGGCAGGCCTGAACCGGCTCGTCGTTGAGATACCGCTGAATCTCTTCGGCAAACGCGCTGGCCGACTCATATCGGCGATTGCGGTCTTTATCGAGCGCTTTCATCACAATCCAGTCCAGCTCTCCCCGTAACGACTGCGAGAGCTGTTTTGGCTCGCAACGACGTTGCTGAGAGGCTGTGCTGAGCGATTTTGCCTGCAAAGTGCTGACGCGGTAACTCGGTCGAGGTGGCTCGTCTTCGCGAATGATACGTCGCATTTCATCCAGACCGACCCGATTCAGAGTTTTCTTATCAAAGGGAGTGCTGCCGGTGAGCAATTCATACAACAGCACTCCCAACGAATAGACATCGGTCCGCGTATCGATATCAACTCCGCTGTATTCAGCCTGTTCCGGAGACATGTAGAGCGGTGTCCCCACCACCTGAGAAAACTGGGTGTAGATTGATTGCTCAGTCAGTCGCTGATTCATCGCTTTGGCCACTCCGAAATCGATCACTTTCGGGACCGGCTGGCCATCGATCTGCGTGATCAGAATGTTGGATGGCTTGATATCACGATGAATGATTCCCTTTAGGTGGGCATGCTGCACCGCGCGACAGACCGTACTAAACAGTTCGAGTCGTTCGTCAGTAGTCAGCCTGTTCCGGTTACAGTAGTCGGTAATTGAAATGCCATTGACCAGTTCCATGACAAAGTAGGGACGACCTGTCTCGGTCGTCCCGGCATCATGCACTTTGGCCACGTTGGGGTGGTTCATCAACGCAAGCGTTTGTCGTTCGGCATTAAAGCGTGCGACAACCTCTTTCGAATCCATTCCGGGCTTGATGATTTTCAAAGCCACTTTACGAATCACCGGCTGCTTCTGCTCAGCCACATAGACAACACCCATACCCCCTTCACCAATCTGCTCGCGAAGCTTGTAGCTGCCAATGGTTGTGCCGACGAGCGAGCTTTCTTTCTCCATCCATTCTCGACCAACGACGTTTCTCAAACCAGTGAAAGGTTCTTCCAGAAAAG
The DNA here is from genome assembly GCA_020426345.1 of Planctomycetaceae bacterium. Taxonomy (GTDB): domain Bacteria; phylum Planctomycetota; class Planctomycetia; order Planctomycetales; family Planctomycetaceae; genus F1-80-MAGs062. The sequence continues at coordinate 6,117 of JAGQQE010000216.1, read as the reverse complement.
AGTCCGCACCCTGACTGGCCACTAACAAACCTTCAACCGCAGTGCGCAGTTGGGAATCCTCTCCGCATTCACATTTCAACAAAGCCGCACGGGCAGCTGGATCGGATTCCCCTAAACAAGCCAGGAAGATCTCTTGTTCCCGATTTTCGTTTGGTTCATTCATGATGATCTACGCTCGATAGTACGATTAAGTGCAATCCACTCAGGAAACCCGGCCCAAACACAAAACGCTCCCGAGAGCTGTGGCGATACGTGGATACAAAGCCAATTGTGAACTCACCTACCCGTTTGTGTCAGACGCATCAATCGTCTCCAACTCATGCCTCAACTGGATGACCCACTTTTGAATTCTCTGTGATCCCAGGCGACGCTGCTTCACCTGATCGAGAACCAGCCCCGGGAATTTTCCGTCAGTCAGCAGAGGTTTGCATGATACCTGGTTGTATGTTTCATCAACGGGTACCTCGCCGACCAGCTCGGCGTTCAACTGGCGTACAGAGTCACGCAGTTGCACTATCGCTCGCGCAAAAGACTTTGGATGGTGCTTCACATCTCCCAGGGCAAAGACCGCAACTGGCTGACTTGACCAGTCAAATTCAAGTTCAGTGAAACGAGCAAAATGCTTCTCCCAAAGATGGTGACATTCACCGACACCATAAGTCGGCGAACCGAACACGACCAGTTTAGATTTCTCAATGTCAACGAAACCATCTCTGAGATCGTAGCCGACGGCAGAAAGTGGGCTGAACTCTTTCACAAGTTCCTCAACGACCTTCCTCGTGCGTCCCGAAATTGAAGCGTACAGCACAACCACATCTGGCATGTTACACCAAACTCAAACGCTTCTTGGCCCTTTTAAAAGCAGCATTCCAAAGTGGCATCGGATACACTGCAAGGTAATATTCGATGCCGTAGCAAATGCTCGTCTTGGCTTCTGGATACTCTTCACAAACTTTCAAGATCAACTCTCTGATCAAACGAGTGTGTTCTAAATCAGCAGTCGAATGGTATTCGATGAATTCTGTCTGCTTGTCACCGAACCCCCGTTCCTTCAGGAAAGACTTCACCATTTCTGAAACAATGGGAGTCAGTCCTTCAAAGGGATAAAGTGCCCCGAGATAAGCGAATGGGTCTCGCATGTGGACGAGCATTCTCCATGCTGCAGCTGCACTGAACGCTGTCGGGCTCATTCTCCGGTTTCGTGCGTATTCTTCACTGCCGCCTAGACCGATAAAATCTCGCAGCATCATTTCTCCATGATCGAACTCTTCAACTTGATGGTGGAGCATTTCGTCAAACAGGGAAACATCGAGGCACCGCGGCATTTGAGCAATGCATGCAACGCCACCCTCTACGATCTCTTCCTGATACATGACCGTTTCAAGGTAGACCTCTTTCATCAACTCTGTGATGAACTCCTGATCCGTTTCGGGAGAGCTCACCGCTTGCCAAATTTCACTTGCCTGCAACTCTTTGATGACGTCCTGAATTCGGCTATCGAGAAAATCTAAAACTTCCTGTGGCGACAGGGTGTCTGGGTTGAAACCGAAGTCCTCGGGCTCAGGTTTTCGATGTGTATGTGGCACTGCGTATGAAGCTGTTGTGGAAAAAGCCATTTGAGATTCTTTCGTGATGAAGCAACGAATTGAGAGTTCATATGTTCCTCTGCCTCTCGCCATTGAGAGGTGAGTTGATCGTTTTCAGATAAATGGTGTCCTCGAGGTCGAGTCGCATCACGCTGACGTCCCCGTACTCCGGATGGTGGCCACGATGAACGGCGCGATATCCGATCTGCTCAAAAAAGCCCCGAACAGGATCATTGCAGTCGCAATAATCAAAACGCACTTTGTTCTGTGCGAAATGTTCGAGTGCAGCAGCTGCAAGAAGCAGTGATGCCGTCGTCTTGCGAAGGTGCGGAGCCAGCATTAAGCGAGTGGAGATGGAGGAAACATTGAGCTCGTCAGGCGTTAAACCGAGGATTCCGTAGAGCTGTCGATACTCATCGAGCGAATCGTGCCGGAGCAGATTCACTCTGACTGTTCCTACGACTTCATCACCATCCCACATGGCAAAGACGTCGCCGTGCTTGTCCAGTGGGTCAACGATTCTTCGTCTCTGATGATCAGCGCAATGCTGCCGACGGTTCATCTCTTCAACGTAGATCTCATACCGAAACCGATAAACCTTCTCCAATTCCGCTTCATTCTTTACCAGCTTCACAGTGAGATCATTCACCGAACAGACCTGCCCTTCGAAATACTGCACGATCGAGTTGATACTGTGATGTCGGTGCAAAAATCCATCTGGCAACTTGCGGTCAAATGTCTTTTCAAGATCGACGATGAGCGAGATCGCAGAAACCGAATCGACCCCCATCGCCCAGAACTGCTCATCATCTCTGATTTTTATGATCTCGGACTCTGCTTCTGATCGAAGCCACTTTTCCACGACTCTGCGAACGGTGGCGTGTGTCGACGAGTTTTGCTTACTGCAATCCGTGCGGTGCGATGAGAGCCGAATTGCATGGGCCTGATGAATGACGTCAAACTTCTCCTCCAGCAAAAGGTGCTTGGCTAGTCGACGTTGCACTTTGCCGCTTGATGTCCTCGGGAAGGTCGCAGGGCGAACGATCTCTATGCGAGTGAGTGCAACCTCGAACTTATCAAAGACCTTTTCTCTCAACCTTTCGATTTGCTCATCCAGATTTTGTTTGCATTGCTGGTGTTCGCTGTTGTTGCCTTTGCTCCAACGAACCATTTCTCGAGTGCCCTCGATGACAACGAATAATTTCTCTTCGCCTTGATCCTCAACTGAAAAGGCGGCACAGGAGTTCGGTACCACAAAGTTGAGGTGCTGCTCGACAAGCTGCTCAACGTCCTGGGGATAAATGTTGCGACCACGGATTATGATCAGATCTTTCAGGCGACCGGTAACGTACAACTCGCCATCTCGCAAGAACCCAAAATCACCTGTACGGAACCAGTCTCGAACATCGTGCTCTAACCTGGATCGAAAGGCCTCCTTCGTCTCTTCGGGGCGATTCCAGTAGCCTTCCGCGACACTCGCGCCATGCACCCAGATTTCGCCCACTTCATTCGGCTGGCATGCGTCGTGCGATTCTGGATGGACGATGCGTACTTCAAGTCCCGATCCGACCTGGCCGCAACTGACCATCTGCTTCCCGGCATTGTTCTCAATGACACGATGCTGCTCAAACGCGGACGAATCGATTGTGACGACACTTCGATTGGTGAGTGGCGGCCCACCGGAAACCAGCAGTGTGGTTTCCGCCATTCCGTAGCACGGAAAACAGGTTTCCTTCTGAAGACCGCAGTCGGCAAACGCCTCGGAGAACTCTTCCAATGTCTGCACTCTGACCGGCTCTGCCCCGTTGTAAGCAATCCGCAATGACGAAAGATCGAGCTCTCGCTTCTGCTCCTGAGTGATCCTTTTAACGCAGAGTTCGTAGGCAAAGTTGGGAGCACCAGTGGTCGTCGCTTTGTATTCGCTGACCGCTTTAAGCCAGGCAAACGGATTGCGTAAGAAGGTGTTGGGAGACATCAAGATGGAATGGCATCCCACAAACAAGGGTTGCAGGACATTTCCGATGAGCCCCATGTCATGAAAAATGGGCAGCCATCCAACAACTACTGAAGACGTGTCATGACAGAAGGCTCCCTGTATGAGCTGTTCGTTGGCGACGATGTTACCATGTGTCACCATCACGCCCTTGGGATCTGCTGTCGAGCCGCTCGTATATTGTAGAAACGCGAGTTGATCAGAACGGAGTTCTGGAAGCTCGCTGATACCGGATGTATCCATTTCATCTGTGGCAACGACCAAAGATCCCGCCACCGATTCGGCAAATTTTCCTTCGATACTTCGCCTGCATTCTGACGCGCAGAGCAGCAAACGCGGGGTGCAATCCTGTGCGATGGCCAGAATCCGATCAGCGTTGCGGTTCTGTTTGGGCGGGTACGCGGGAACGGCAACAAGACCAGCGTAGAGACACCCCAAAAAGGCTTCGATGAATTCCAGCCCAGTTGGATACATCATCAAGGCACGGTCACCCGGCTCTGCCTGTTTCAACAAACCGTGAGCGATTTCCCGGGCGCGCTTATCGAGTTGTCTGTAGGTTACCGAATGGCATTCGTCGTCTGATTCGAGAAATGTGTACGCGGTAACGTGCCCCTGGATTCCAGAATGAGCACGCAGAGAATCCAGGATTGTCTTGGAGGCTATTTCGACGGGTGGCATGGCATCTAACAAGGGCATGACGAACCTGCATCTAAGTGGACATATTCCACTATGTCTGTGTTCTGAAGGCGCGTTCAGCAACACGCTCGACAACTGCCTCTGAGTGCGACGTTTCGGTGCGAATCGTCCAAAGAAAATCAGAAAAAATCGAAATCACGAAGATTTCTGGCGAAGCTCTCGTAGCAGCCACGCCTTGGCGTATGCCCAGTGTCCGTAAGCGGTTGACCTGGGGATCCCCAAAGATTCAGCGACTTCAGGGATGGAAAAACCGACAAAACATCGAAGTTTCACGACGTTCGCAACGGTCTGATTGTTGTCCGCCAATTGGTCCAGCAATTCATCGATTGCAAGTAGATCGAAGTTCTCCGTTTGATCAGCGAGTTGATCGATGTCTTTCTGGAGACGTCGTTCTTCACCACCATGCCGCAGCCTCTTTTTCCTGCGGGCGCTTTCAACCAGAATCCGCCGCATCGCCTCGGCAGCAGCGACAAAAAAATGACCGCGGCTGTTCCATCGCTGAGCCTGCGGTACATCCACGAGCCTGAGATATGCCTCATGCACAAGAGCAGTGGCTTGGAGAGTGTGATTGTGCCGCTCGTCGGTCATCAACGCGCCTGCGAGCTGACGCAATTCCGCATACACCAGCGGCAGCAGCTTCTCCGCTGCCGAGGGATCTCCACCATCAATCTGTCCCAGGATTCGTGTTACGTCACTCATAGACGCCTACGTATCGGAGCTATGACGTCATTTCCACTTCAAACTGATTTCAGATGTTTTCTAAAATGCCAACTCTAGGCACGGTACAGATGTCTGCACCAAAGCCCCAAGCCAAGTGAAAAATGGAGCCGATTCTTCATGCTCTGTGACAGGCTTTCGGTGAAATCAACCTCCTGCAGCCAGTTTCACGTTTCGTGCGGGAAGTTGGCCAACCCGCTGTTCCGGGCGACCTGTCCAAACTGAACGAGGTGATGAAGACCTTCGCAGTATTAGGATCACTCTGATGACACAATCGCCTGGCCATCAAAGCCCTAGTCCACCAGCACTCCAAGTGCATGATAAGGACGTGTCATGTGCACGCAAACGGGAAACCGTAGCAGGCATCGGAGTGAAACAGCGAGGCAAATAAGCAACTGGCCAGACTGCGTCAAAGGGGTAGAACCTAGAGAAACTCGAAGGTCACCAACTGCGACAAACACCATTTTGGCCGAGAAAAGTTCAAATCCCGCCAACAGTCCAAATCGCAACTGTTGACGGCATTTAATGTTACAAGAGCCAGTCGGGGCGACAGGATTCGAACCTGCGACCTCTTGCACCCCATGCAAGCGCGCTAGCCAGGCTGCGCCACGCCCCGTGAGTCTCGAGTCTGACGGTGAGACACCGCCCGATGGCGGAAGGTTACTCGTTTCGATGCTGAATGCAATTGTATCCGCGGTTTTGTTGCCGGGTGTTGTGGATTTCGCGGGCCATATTGCAGTTCAGGATGGAATGGAGTGTTGCGGAGCGCCGTGAAGAGACTTCTGTTCGGGAAACACCGTTCCCTGAAGAGCATGCAAAGGGCGAGGGAAAGGTGCAGGGCCGGGACAGTGTGACCGGTCGGCGACGGGTCAAACGAAGGAAGATTCTTTGTGACGTCGGGCGTTTCTGGTTGGTAATCAGACGACGGGCGTTGCTCAGCGGACACGTCGCGGGGGACTGGCTGCGAATGATGAGTGAAAGTGGCGGAACAGCCAATGCACCACGATGGGGCAGTTGGAAGGGAATTCCGAAGTCTTCGGCACGAAAAATGAACGCCGGGATACAGGTGGTGATGCGTTTTTCGGTGATGGTATTCGGAACGAAGGCGACTTGGGCAGGTGTGCA
>JAGQQE010000215.1 GCA_020426345.1 Planctomycetaceae bacterium | reverse complement strand
AGAAGGTGGAGACGACTATGTCCCGCTTTCAGATGGAGAAGTTTCCGCTGGGGACAACGATTCTGATGATGACTTTGTTCCGCTGAGCGATGACGATGACGATCTGGAACGTGCGTTTGCTGTCGCTTCACCGGAATCAGAAACCCTCAGCAGTGAAGACGAAGACGAAGAAGCGACGTTTCGACTTGCGACGGCAGGCAACGTTGCCGATGACGATTCATCGGAGGCTTCTGAGCCAGAGTCTGCAGCAAATACCGAAGATGTCGACGGCGAGTTACACAGCGAGGATGTCTGGGCAACCATGTCGCTCAGCGGAAACGCTGAAGCAGGAACGCGTAAGTCCAGGATTTCGAACAAGCGAAAGGCCGGACGGAAGAAACAAACTTCCGACGCTGGATCCAGCGAGTCCGGTGAGAAATCAACCAGGAAATCTGACACTTCACCCGACGGGAGAAAGAACGCCGATTCAGCTGCCCGTGCGGCAAAATCCCGCAAACGTTCGCGAAAATCAGATGGCGATATCACAAAGCCCAAAGTGGGTTCCGGAACCACACCAGCTGCAAGGCTCTCCGGTAGTCAGCCATCGATACCAATAGTGGCATCAACCGAGAAACCGGGCCCGTCAGATGCTGCTACAACGGGCACTGCATCTGTCGTCGCCGCTGATCGAGAGCAACCGAGTGGTAAGTCGGCGGTAAGTCGTCAAAAGGCTGGCAAGAAAAGTGTTCCACGGCGGCAGAAGGCCGTCCAGGCAGTTCGGAAAAAGAAGAAGCAGGAAGAGGAAGTTATCTCCGCCATTTTTGACGATGTGTTCAGTGACGAAAACAACACTGACAAAGACCGCCGGTCTAATTACACATCCACGATGCTGCAGGATGACGAAATGGGTTCGTTTGCACCCCGCACAGCTGGTATCGCGTTCCGTGCCCCCAGCCGTGAGGAACCTGATCCGCGTGCCAGGGAAAAGGAGAAGAAAGCGAAGGCGACACCTCCTGCCGAACCCGGAGAAGAAAAGCCGCCGGCCCTTAATTTCGACTTCGGGGACCGGTCGCTATCACTGTCCAGTTCAGCATTGATTGGTATTGCTGCGATTCTCGGATTGCTGTTCGCGATCATCTATGTGCTGGCAAGCATGGGGCAATCGTAAGCAGCCGGGCCAAACGATTAGGAACCACGGTCCGTGTTGTGCCGCTTTCTGCGATTCGATCTGGTCAATCAGAAGTGAATTCGCCCAGTTCGTAGCAGACCACATGCATGGATTCAGGGCTTCTCGAGGCCTTTCGAGAGGAAAGAACTGTTCTCAGATCAGCTGGAGTAGACGTCCGACTTCGGTGAAGGCATCAACCGCTCGCTCAAGGTGTTCGCGGTCGTGTGCCGCAGACATTTGAGTACGAATCCGAGCCTGGCCGCGAGGCACGACTGGGAACGAAAATCCAACAACGTAAATTCCGCGTTTCAGCATTTCCTCCGCCATCCTTGTTGCAAGTTCTGCATCGCCCAGCATAACAGGCACGATGGGATGTTCACCAGGAAGGATATTGAACCCGGCTTTCGTCATCTGGTGCCGAAACCATGCGGTGTTCTCGCGGAGCTTCTGACGAAGATCGCCCGAGCTTCTGAGTAAATCAATCGCCTGAAGCGAAGCTGCTGCGATCGGGGGGGCGAGTGTATTTGAAAAAAGATACGGCCGCGATCTTTGCCGGAGCAAATCGACGATGGGCTGCCTGGCCGATGTGTACCCACCACTGGCACCTCCCAATGCTTTTCCAAGAGTGCCCGTGATGATGTCAATTCGATCACTGACCCCGAAATGCTCAGGTGTCCCGCCGCCATTGACGCCCATAAAACCCACGGCATGGGAATCATCAACCATCACAGCGGCATCGTATTTGTCTGCCAGTTCGCAGATGGCAGGCAGGTTTGCCAGATATCCATCCATCGAAAACACACCATCCGTTGCAATCAATCGGTGACGGCAGCCTGCTGCTTCCCGGAGTTGAACCTCCAGATCCGTCATGTCGTTGTTGCGATATCGAAACCGCTTCGCTTTACACAATCGAACGCCATCAATGATGCTGGCGTGATTCAATTGATCCGAGATGACGGCGTCTTCTTCCGTCAGAAGTGTTTCGAACAGGCCGCCGTTGGCATCAAAACAGGAGCTGTACAGGATCGTATCGTCGGTTCCCAGAAATTCACTGATCCTGGTTTCCAGTTGACGATGAACGGCCTGTGTCCCGCATATAAATCGGACGGACGCCATTCCATAACCCCACCGATCCAGCCCGTCGTGAGCTGCACGTACGATTTCCGGATGGTCAGCCAGCCCGAGATAGTTGTTTGCACACAAATTCAGGACCGTAGTGTTGTCCTGCAGGCGTATCGCGGCATTCTGCGGAGAATCGATTGTCCGTTCAGACTTGAACAAGCCCTGGGTTCGGATGTCCCCGAGCTGAGACGTCAGATGGTCAAGAAAAGCAGACATTAGATTTGACACCCCGCTGTATTTGTTGGGTTCAATAACAATGTGAATTGAGAATGTGTCGCCAAAATACCGGTGCTGCCGGACCCGTCGATGCCACTACCGGAGAGATTCAACAGAGGTCGCCACTGACCGAATGCACTACCACTTCAGAACCACTTTTCCCGACTGACCTGACTTCATCGCCGCAAACCCCTCTTCATATTCCGTGTAATGAAGTCGGTGGGTAATCACGGGGCTGATATCCAGGCCACTTTGCAGCATGACTGTCATTTTGTACCAGGTTTCATACATTTCCCGACCGTAAATCCCGTGAATGGTCAGCATATTGAAGACAACCAGATTCCAGTCGATGGAGATGTCTTCTGAAGGAATTCCGAGCATGGCAATCTTCCCTCCGTGGGCCATGTTCCTGAGCATGTCTCTGAATGCCGACGGATTTCCCGACATCTCGAGACCAACATCAAAGCCTTCCGCCATGCCAAGATCCTTCTGGACGGCCTCCAGTGATTCTTCCCGGACATTGACAGCTTTCGTAGCCCCCATCGTTTTTGCGAGTTCAAGACGCCAGGGATTGACGTCGGTCACCACGACAAAGCGTGCCCCTGCGTGTCTCGCGACGGCTGTGGCCATCAATCCAATAGGCCCCGCTCCAGTGATCAGGACGTCCTCTCCCAGAACAGGAAACGCCAGGGCTGTATGCACGGCATTTCCGAACGGATCAAATATTGAGGCTATGTCACGGTCAATGCCATCGGCATGATGCCAGACATTGGTCATTGGCAACGAAATGTATTCGGCAAATGCACCCGGGCGATTCACTCCGATGCCCTGCGTATGCGCACAAAGGTGACGTCGCCCAGCAAGGCAATTGCGGCATCGGCCACAAACAACGTGCCCTTCACCGCTGACGACCTCCCCCGGATGAAAGTCAGTCACGTTCGCACCGACTTCGACCACTTCTCCCACAAACTCGTGCCCAACGACCATTGGAACAGGAATTGTTTTCTGTGCCCAGGAATCCCAGTCGTAGATATGAACATCGGTGCCACAGATACCCGTCCGATCGACCTTTATCAGCACGTCATTCAGGCCAACAGTCGGTTCCGGAACATCCTCGAGCCATAAACCCTTTTCGCGATGTCGCTTGACGAGAGCTTTCATTTGATACCCCAACTTGCTGGATTTCAGGCATTGTTTAATATACCGGATTCTGTGTTCGGAATACTAGAACACGAAAGTTCATCTTACAAGACGACTTGTGCAGGATAATGGAAATCCCATGAAAAAATCTGGAGGTAAGTCCCGGTCCGGGAATGCTCTTTCAGCCACAAGCGCCGCTAAGCCGACTTCACGGGAATCGGCAGAAGATGTCAGCCGTCATGTCTGCCAGAGAATTCGCGACCTTCGCCGCCAGAGGGGTTGGTCCCTTGACGTCATGGCTCAGCTGTCCGGTGTCAGCAAGTCGATGCTCAGTCAAATTGAAAGGGAGCAGGCGAATCCAACGCTTGCCGTGACTGTCAAGATTGCCCATGCACTGGGGATGAGCGTCGGTGAATTGATCGAGCAGGTCGCACCACCAACCAACATTGAGGTGATTCGCTCGGAGGATCGTTCGCACATTTTTCGCGCTGACGAAAACTGTTCCATCCGTACATTGTCGCCACTGCATCTGGAGAAGGATGTTGAATTTTACGAAGTGCTGCTGAATGTTGGGGGGGCACTGAAATCTGCCGCTCACTTTGAGGGGACTCGCGAATTTCTGACCGTTCAGAAAGGGCGTGTCGCGGTCACCTCTGATGTCGAAAAATGTGAATTGAACAAAGGCGATTCTGCCAGTTATCGAGCTGATGTTTCCCATGAAATTTCGAATCCAGGTCGGTCGGAAGCTTTGGTGTTTCTGGTCGTGATCTATCAGTAACGACGGCTCTCAATCTCAAATTGCTTCGTCGAGTCAGGGAGAATTCGTTTTCTCTAACTGCAATGATGCCTACACTGCCCGACTGATTCTTCCAACACGCTTAACGGTGGTCGCGATATGGCAAGGCGAGTGAAGTGCCCGGAATGCCAACTTTCAATGCGTCTGCCAGATGCAGCGCAATCGGGTCAGCGACTACGCTGCCCTGAGTGTGGGCGTGTATTTGCTGTGAAGTTCGAGACAGCACCGTCGCTTCCGTCGTCTCCACACGCCCTGCCGATTCCGAGTGCGCAGGGGGAAGCGGCTGGCTTCGTTGCTTCACCTGCCGACTGCTCTGTTCGGCCAGCCTGTCCTGTTGGCGACTACAAAGGAGACCTGTTCTGGAAGGTCGATGGCCGACGGGCTTCTCTGAAAGACTTTCTGCTGGAGACAAAAAATCCCGTCAAGCTGTTGATCATGTTCCTGCTGCTGAAGATCCTCCGGCTCCCGTTGCCTGCCTCGACAGATGATCCTCCGGTCAGTGATTTGGCTCCGTTCGAAGGTGATCTGTTTGATATGCCGGAAAAACAAACGATCCTCTTCGATCAGATGGCAGATGAAATGGAGGACTGTGGGTTTGATTCATCCGTCACCCATATGATTGAGGATGGCCATTGCAACTCCACAATCTGGTGGATCAGTATGCGTCACGAAAGCGGTACTTCGATGGGGCGTGTGGCCGTGCGTGAATGGAGAGCCAACCGTCCGGTCTCTTATCATATCGGATGCTCCTTCATCTCCGCTCTTGATGATGGTCGGTATCTGGTTACGACATCCATGCCGCCTGATGCTTCCTGGCCTTCAACTTTCGAGCTGCATCGTTATCCGAAATCGTCACCCAATGAGCTCTGGAACCATCACCAGACGATGCTGGCTCCCCATGAGGCCAATATCCAAACGATATCCTCAACCGACGATTTGCGGGAATTGATCGCAGAACATCATGCTGGCCTCTTCGATTATCACTGCCGCAGGGGATTTTTTCGGCCGCTCAAATCAGAAGACCAGCTTCGTGCAAAGCAACCTGCTATTGATCGCGTCATTAGAATCGAGGCTCTCAACCAGCGTGAAGCGGCATTGGAACGTGGTGAAACGCCCCCGCCAATGCCTATTTCGGGTGCGCACGCAGATGTCGTCCGGGAGATTCGCAGGATCCAGGATAAAAAGTCCGGCTGGTTAAGTGGCATCGTTCTGTTAGCTGTGTCCATCGGTCTGTTTCTGGGGATTGGAGCAGCAAACTGGTCGTGGCGTTTTGCGTTGATGCTGTTGCCGATCCTGTTCTTCCATGAACTCGGTCATTACCTGACGATGAGGTATTTCGGCTACCGTAATCTGAGGATGTTCTTTATTCCGCTGTTCGGGGCAGCTGTAACCGGAGTTCACTACAACATTCCCAGCTGGAAGAAGGTGCTGGTATCTTTAGCCGGACCGGTTCCTGGAATCGCAGCTGGAATCGGAATTGGCGTCGCCGGTCTGTGGTTCGAAAATGAACTCATGGCTGAGATTGCGATGCTGATGCTCATTCTCAACGGACTAAACCTGATTCCCGTTCTCCCGCTGGATGGGGGTTGGGTCGCGCACGTCCTGATTTTCTCTCGGCATTGGCTGGCAGACGTTGCGTTTCGGGTGATCGCAGCGATCGCATTGCTGGGGATTTCTGCAGCCACCGGAGACAAATGGTTGTTGTTCCTTGGTATTTTCATCGGCGCTGGCATTCCGATGGTGATGCGAACGGGACGCGTAATTCATCGTCTGAGAGAGTTCATGCCGGCTGATCTCCGGAACGCCGCTGGCGACGGGGATACTGTTCGTCCCGAGACTGCCGATTGCATACTGATTGAAATTGACCGCGAGTTCGCAAATCAACCTTTGAACATCCGCACAAAGGCGCAATTGACACTGAACATTTTTGAGGCCGTCAATTCGCCTCCTCCAAACGCAGGCCCGACGATATTGCTCGGCGGCCTTCACGGAATGAGCCTGTGTGCCGCTGTTCTTTCAATGCTCATCCTCGTTGCCGCAAAACATGGCGACCTTTTCAATATGATGTCATTGGCGACTCTGCAACCCGAACAGTCTTACGATTGCGGCACCAGTCTGGAACATCGTGGCCCCGAAGCAGACGAAATCTACCTGTCACCGCAATCAACTCTGGTCGCAACTTTTGCAGACTCAGAGACAGCTGGCAATGTTTACAGTACTCTCTCCGCGAGTATTCCACCTAACGCCGTGATTCGATTATTCGGTCAATCGATCCTGTTCGCATCTCCGGCCAGCGCATCAGACGATCGGCAGCAGTGGATTTCCTCGCTTGAGACTGCTGGGGGCAGCGTCATTGTTATCGATCCGGAATTCCCGAAATCATTCACACTGACCTGCATTGCGCCATCCGAGGCAGAAGCCGAACGGATTCAGGAGGTTCTTGGAATGTACTTTATGACGGGGGTCGCTCGAACCAGGCGTCTGATTCCGCCATGGTCACCTGAATTCTCCATACAGCCTCATCAGGAGGCCGCCCGACGCACCATCAACGCGATTAATTCTCAATCAGGAGTTGGAGAAGATGATGCGGATCTGGCGAGTCTGCAGGAAGAGCTCATGAGAACGTATTCAGAAATCCGTACGGCCACTCAGCTAGCTGACAGCGGACGAATTGAAGAGATCCGAAAGGTTCAGGAGAACCTGCGCAAACGGATGGAAGAGCGACGAATGGAATTGGTTCTCCAACAACCAGGCGTCGATCAGGGAACCATCGAACTTTATCAACAGCAGCCGCAGAAGAACCGTTTTTTGGAAATCGAAGAGCCGCAGGAATCCCTGCCCGAGGCTTCTGAACCCTCTGGTCCGGAGAAGCTAATGACTGAGATCAGAGCGTGGAATCAAAAACTGGAAGAACGAATGGGGGCGTTGCCGGTGACTCCGGAAACAGAATTTGCCCGGGAATTTTCGCTCAGCTGTGACGGCGGATATGCAACTCGTGCCGGTGTTTTGATCCGTCTGGATTACGTGACACTTTCCTCGCCCGTCGATGGTGCCGTTGCAATTTCGGAATGGCTCGGCGCCAAAAAGTGCGTGGACTTCAAGTACCAGTTTGGAAACCAGGAAGACGATGACTTTTGATGGAATCTTCCGTCGTCTTTCGAACGGCATTCACAAAGCCGGCTGACAGCAGTGGATGAACGTGATTGAGCTGAAACCGGTTCCGAGGGCCACGCTCTGGAATTCAGAATCCAATGGTGATCTACTCACTCAGGAAAATCTCTGATGTCACGACATGTTGCAGCAGGTCTCGAAACCCGGCGGGCTGCCCGTCGGCTGCAGCCTGACCGACAGCAGCTTCCACGATGGTATCGATAGCCGGACGATCCTCAATTTCCATATCACGGCCAACCGCATACGCCAGCAGTTGTGATGTTAGATTTCGGATAAAGAGTTCATCCTGTTCCAGCAGCAATTTCTTCAAGCCTCGCACGTCTCTGAAGTCCTGACCAGTGGGGAGCTCACCGGATGCATCAATGACCGGTCCCCGCTTGTAACGCTCTCGCCAGCGCCCGATTGGGTCGAAGTTTTCCAGCGCAAAACCCGGCGGGTCAATTCTTCGATGGCAGTCGTAGCAGGCGGAGACATCACGGTGTTTTGCAAGTTGATCCCGAATCGATTCTGCCCCACGAACATCCGGATCCAGTGGAGGGACATCCGGTGGCGGCGGTGAGGGTGGTGTGCCGAGGATGTTGTTCAGAAGCCAGACTCCGCGAACAACCGGCGAAGTATCAATCCCATTGGCCGTGACGGTCAAAACACTGGCTTGTCCCAGCAGGCCGCCTCGACGTCGGTCGGCCAGTTTCACCAGATGAAATCCTGCATCTTCGAACGGTTCATTCAGCCCATACAGGTCTGCTAACGGTTTGTTGAGAATGGTGAAATCTGAGTCCAGGAAGTTGCAAACGCTCAGGTTGTTGTCGAGCAGGTACCGAGCAAATAAACGAGTCTCCGTTTTCATCGCAGTTCCAAGATCGTACTGGTAGTAGTCTCTGAATTCAGAGCGATCAGGAGGACTTGACCCGAGATCGCGCAACGCCAGCCAATTGTCAAGAAACCCTTCGATGAATGCGCTGGACTTTGGGTCTTTCAGCATACGGTCGAACTGAATGAGGATTTGTTCCGGCGTCTGCAGCTCGTTTCTTATTGCAACATCGGTCAGTTCCGCATCCGGCATCGATGCCCAGAGGAAGTACGATAATCGGGCAGCAAGAGCCAACTGAGACAATCGCCCCGGCGGCCCATCTGCGCCCGCTGATGTCTCATCCAGGTAGGCAAACGCGGGAGAACTAATCAGTGCATTCACGGAGTCGCCAAACGCCTGCAAATCGCTTCTGCCGAGATCCTTCTGCTGCGTGGCGATCTTGACAAGTCGCGCGACTTCGTCATCCGTCGCTGGCCGGCGATAAGCTTCAGAGGCCAGCCGCCGGAGATTCCGCGTCAACGTGTCAGAATCCAGCTCGCCTGAGGACACGACCCGCAACCAGTCTTCTCCCAGCAAAGCGAGCTGTGATGGCCTTGGCCAGGCGTCGTAGTGTGGCCCCGAGATTGTAATATCGTCCACATGGATCTGTGGAAGCTTTCCATTCGTGATTGCGTTCCGACGAACTTCTACGATGCCTCGATTTGCCGGTTCGGGCAACAAATCACTGTGCC
The DNA here is from genome assembly GCA_020426345.1 of Planctomycetaceae bacterium. Lineage (GTDB taxonomy): Bacteria > Planctomycetota > Planctomycetia > Planctomycetales > Planctomycetaceae > F1-80-MAGs062. The sequence goes on along the minus strand of JAGQQE010000215.1, from coordinate 1,591 downwards.
GTCGATGAAGGTTTCCCCACAGGCTTCGAGCATCCATGAGTCCGTTTGGAAAAATGAAACGGGGTGTAAAACCAGCGTCCAGCCAGACGCGGACCTGGTAGTTGTCCCAGCCGTCGGCCAGGGTCACTTCAGCCAGCACAGGTTCGATTGGCTGTGGCTTATGCAATGGCCCTGCGTTTCGATTCCCCGCAACGACTGCGAGACGAAGCGGCTCAGTGCTGTCGCGGCCCAGGAAACGATCGTCGTAAGGGTGCAGGCGATTTAATGCGGCTGCGCGAAACTTTATGTCGTAGTATCCGTCATAGGGCACCCCGTCTGCAAACGCATGAATCGGAGCATACGCGCCTTCATGTTTATCGGCTCCGGGAACGTCATATAGAATCAGGTACTGGAATCGACTGGTATTTCGATGGACCTGATCAATTTCTGGCTGTTGACGAAACCCGTCCTCAAAGTGCCAGGTCTGGACGATGGGTTGGTTCAGCGGAAACATAGCCTTTTCGACAATGCGTTCAGCGGCATCAAGATACTGGCTCAGCAAATACCCAGACATCACCAGCGTCTTTCCGTCGTTATCCCGATGTTCAATTAATTGATCGCGGGGAAAGGACGCCGTGGGTCTGAACATGCTCATATTCAGGTGCAGCAGGTCACGAATCGTATTTTCATACTCCCGTGCGTTCAGGCGTCTCAGAATCGTTTGGCCACCTGTTGACCGATTCCTTCGATGGTATTCACCAATCACAGTGGAAAGCCATTGTGCGGCCTTCCGCCGCTCATCATCTGTTGGTTGTTTCGCTTCCCTCGGAGGCATTTCGCCTCGGTTCAACTGGTCAAGGATTTCCTGCAGTTCTATCAACTGATCTGTCGTTGAAAGTTCACCAGTCAGCGTATCAAAGTTTCGTTCGCTCGATGCGTCTTCACCCGCATGACATTCAAAGCAAAAGTCGCGAAGAAATGGCTTCAATCCGGCATCGAAGGTTTCTACCGCCGCTGACTCGTCCGCAGCGATGAGATACGTATTCTGCGATGCGTGCGTAACCAGGAAAGCCACAAGTAAAGTCACTGAAAGGCGTAACTTCAGACACATGGGGTTCTACCTCTGCGATCCGGTTTGCATCTCGGAAACTGCCACTCCGTCTTCCAGATATCTCAGAAAAATGTAACTCGCTCCAACGATGGCAAAGAAAATGCTCAACTGTACGGTCTCCTTCAGCCACTTGACGAAGACGTGAAAATCTGAACGAGTAATTGATGATCCATCCGGAATGGCCCAGACTGAAATCGACTGAGTCAAAACCACGCCGTCGGAGCCAAGTAGCTGAAATACGCTGCCGATGGCAACCATCATCATGGCAGCAAGCAGGAAACAGACGACGGTCATTGTCTTGTGTGAAAGGCAGTAACTTATGCCTCGAGACATTGCATCCCCGCTTCCGCACTGGTCAACACCGATCGCCGCAATGGAAAAGCTCCAGCCAAAGACCACCACGGCCATGACGAGAACCGAGAAAGTACTGATCAGCCATGGGACCGTAATGAGAACACGTTCGCTGACGATTGACTGCAAACCGATGCTGTTGCAAAGGGA
>JAGQQE010000214.1 GCA_020426345.1 Planctomycetaceae bacterium | reverse complement strand
GGATGGGCGGCGGCATGGGCGGCATGGGCGGCGGCATGGGCGGCATGGGCGGCGGCATGGGTGGCATGGGCGGCGGCATGGGTGGCATGGGCGGCGGCATGGGCGGCATGGGCGGCGGCGGAATGGGCTTCGGCAGTATTCCACCAGAATTGCCAGCCGACGGCATCGGCAACGGCACCATCAATGGCGCCAAAAAAAAGTAGCTGAGAACTTCCAGACTCAAGCACGAGCAATCGCTCAGTCCGAAGTAATTCTGACGAGCTACATCGCTCAGGAAAATGAACCGCAGACCGTGACTCCAGTCCGCTCTGCGGTTTCTTTACGCGCGAAGAAACTGTTGGCGGACGTCTTCAAGGACGGATCGCCTGCCGCGTCAGACTGGGATCAAGTCTTCCAGGCAGAAGAATTCTCCTCCGAAGTGATGGCGGACGTTCTGCTTCAGTTGCATCAAAAGGAACTGTACGACAATGCTGTTGACTGCCTTCTGGCTGCACTTCGGAACGACCACGCACAGCCGTGGATCTACGACGTCCTGGCGATAGAAATGAAGCTGGCAAAAAGACCAGCACTTGAAATTGAACGAGCGCTTCAGTCTCGTACAGATTTCGCCGGAGGTGATCCTCGACAGCAGATGATCACGGCCGCGATGCTCGCAAGATTTGACGCTGGCGATCAGGCGATGGCTGTTCTGCGACGAGTCGTCGCCGTTGCCCCTGAGACATCAGATGCGTGGCTGCAGGCACGCAGCATTGCCGATAAGTTTCAGTCACCTGTCGATCAGGTTTGGGCCAGATGCGGGATCATCAGGCACGTATGGACAGACGATTTTGAGAAAGAACATGCCGAAGCGAATCAAACGATCGCGAAGATTGCCGAAAAGATGCAACGCGCTGGTGCCGTGAAAGAAGCGTCGCAGGCACGCGAAGATCTCATGGAGGCGTCGAAGATTGATCTTCGCATTGTTGTAGAGTGGATTGGACAGGCCGACCTGGATTTGATTGTTGATGAACCCAATGGACAGCAGTGCAACTTCAAGCGACGACTGACACCCAATGGTGGTCGACTGATACGCGTCTCTAACGGGGTCGAAGCGAATTCAGGTCGGCATCGCGAAGAATATATCTGTCGCGTTGCACCTGCAGGAAATTACAAAGCCAGACTCCGATTCGTCTATGGCAAGGTCGTCAACGGCAGCGCGCTTGTGCAGATCACGCACCACGAAGGGCGTCCGACTGCCAAATCCACTCGCACCGTGGTTCCCCTGACACGTGAAGATGCTGAAGTTCCGGTTCTGGTCGAACCCGTTCGATAAAGCATCGAATGTGGTCGCTGCCGACAGCATTCAGCGTCGATGGGGAAACCGCAGTCGCCACAGATTTCGCAATCTGTTATCACTCGGACGGCGCAATGCCATTCATGTTCTGCGTACTGCGGGTTAGTACGCGACTGCCCACTGGATTCATCGAAAGGCTGTTCTTAGATGCCCATTTTTCAGGACAACTCCGAAACTATCGGCCGCACGCCCCTTGTTCGCGTGAACCGCATCACTGCAGGAATCAACGCTCAGGTGCTGGCCAAGATCGAGGGACGAAATCCTGCCTACAGTGTCAAGTGCCGAATTGGGGCGGCAATGATCTGGGATGCAGAGAAGTCAGGCAAGTTGAAACCAGGCATGTCCGTGGTGGAGCCAACCAGCGGCAATACCGGCATTGCGCTGGCCTATGTCTGTGCAGCGCGTGGCTACAGTCTGACACTGACAATGCCCGACACGATGTCAGTCGAGCGTCGGATGATGTTAAAGGCATTTGGAGCAAATCTTGTTCTGACCCCGGGGGCCGACGGGATGAAAGGAGCCATTGCCAGGGCCGAAGAACTATCCGCCGATCCAAATTTCTTTATGCCACAGCAGTTCAAGAATCCGGCAAACCCGGAGATTCACTTCAGAACCACGGGGCCGGAAATCTATGAAGATACTGGCGGAAAGGTCGATATCCTGGTGGCCGGAGTCGGTACTGGAGGAACGATTACGGGCGTTTCCCGGTATCTGAAGAACGAAAAAAAGATGCCCGTGCACACTGTCGCTGTTGAGCCTGCAGGAAGCCCGGTACTGTCAGGTGGCAGCCCCGGAAAACACAAGATCCAGGGGATCGGCGCTGGGTTTAAACCTGACATTCTTGATATGTCGCTGGTAGATGAAGTGGTTCAGGTAACGGACGAAGAGGCCATGGATATGGCCCCTCGCGTCGCACGTGAAGAAGGAATCATCTGCGGCATCAGCTGCGGTGCTGCAATGACCGCCGCTATCAAGGTTGCTTCTCGCCCCGAAAATGCCGGCAGGAATATCGTCGTCATCCTTCCGGATTCCGGAGAACGATATTTATCGACACCGATGTTTGACTACGCACGAGAAGCCTGAATCTCACTCTGAATGACAACTCGTGTCGAGCACGCGATTTGCCATGGATTGAACATCTCAACCTTTATACGGGGTGGTGGTCTGCAGTATGCCGACCGCCACTTTTTTATGTCGCGTCCTCCCGTCATCATCTGTGGCGCCAGTGTTCGCAGCCTTGCCGCATCAGCCATCCAGTGTGGATGGGCCCCGATCTGCTTCGACTTCTTTGCCGACACCGACCTGATCCAGCTTTTGCAGAGATCTGGTGGGAAGTTTGCCGGTCAGTTGCGTTCCTTTCGAGACCTGCCTTCGATCCTGGATGCTATTTCTGGCGAGGTCCCGCTTGTTTGGTGCGGTGGGATGGAGAATTACCCATCGACGCTCGCCGAATTGGCGCTGATGCGTCCAGTGATCGGCCCGACGGTTGATTCCGTCATGGCCGTAAGAAACACGGAATCCCTGCGAGGCACATTGAACGATTGTGGAGTTTACCTCCCTGAGAATGCTCCTGACACTGGTGGCGATCAGGAACAACGATGGTTGATCAAACCGATTCATAGTTCCGGCGGTCAGCATATTCGATTGCTTGATTCCGCCGGCGACCTGGCAGCAGTCTCCCCCGACTTCCAATACCAGAGATTTATCGATGGTTGTCCGATCTCCGCAACATTTGTTGCGACTGCGGCATCGACCAGATTGATTGGTTGCTCCTTAATACTCAGTGGAGTTCAATCGCTGAATGCCAGCGGCTTTCAGTTCTGCGGAAACATTGGTCCGGTGGTACTGCCCCAGCTCCTGCAGGACAGGCTTATTCGCGCGGCACAAGCTGTGACCAGCAGAACTCAATTGCGAGGTGCGTTTGGCGTGGACATGATCTTGAAGGAAGGGGAGCTTTGGCTACTGGAAATCAACCCAAGAATCACAGCGTCCCACGAGATCTATGAACTCAGCAGCAATCGAAACCTCTTTGCTGAACACGTAGCTGCAGTCTCGAATACGGATCCAAACGCGCATCTTCGCTCTCCGGCGGTCACGCATATGCCAGACCAATGGAGTACGGTGTTAAGACTCATTGTCTACAGTCGATCCGAAGAAGCTCTGGATGCTGGATCCCATTTCAGTTCATTGAACAGCACAGGAGAGACTTTTCACGAGACGGGTCGGTATTGGCTGGCTGATCTTCCCGGTGAACAGGTCAAACCCCAAATCAGTTCACCGTCTTCCCCGGCGATCCCCGTACCGTGCTGTTCTGTCTATGTTGCGATCAGAAGAGGACTCAAAAAAGCAGATTCAACGCCGTCCGTCTTTCTCGAGAATGATGTCAGGACCGCATGCAGGCTTCTGCAATCGGGGCGTCCGCTGAACAAAATCACCAAACTGGGCGGACAGGTATCACCTTTGGTGGACTGGAGGCGGTTCGAGCAGGAGCTGAAATCTGCCATGCAGCAATTCCGGCTTCACGTCCACTCCAAATAATCAGCAGTGGGTGCGACGGCTTGATCTGACTCGTTTCGCACCTGGCTCACCTCATTCCCCATAGAATGACTGCAGTTTACCGACTGCAGAACGTCTGCAGTCACCAGACTGCATCACGGTGAGACGTGCCGTCGTCCACCCGATTGCGAGTCTACGCAACTCTATTGCACAAAAAAGCTTACAACCAATGTGCAATTCCGCATGCTGAATGGAATGCCGTTTGTTTATGGCCCCTGTCGACTCAGTTCACACGAAGCACAGGAGCCAACGAAGATGTCGACGCACTTAGTCAAAGGTGACACAGAAGATTCGCCAAACACACAGCCGGCTGGTTGCCCTGAGAATTCAGGGGCGACGGTTGGCATTAATCGAGCCGACAGCGGAAGTTTCATTGAAAACTTCTTTCAGGAGAAAAACATCCGCTGGATGCTCGGCATCGGAGCAGCAATTGTTTTTAGCTGCTCGCTCATGCTGGTGACGCGTCAGTGGCAGGAATGGTCTGTTGCCGAAAAGTTTCTCACAGTTCTTGGTTATACCGGAGTACTCTTCGTCTCTGCGGAAGTTGGCCGAAAACGGCTGGGGCTCAAACTTACGACCAGTGTACTTCATTCACTCTGCATTCTGCTCATGCCTGTCTGCTTTCTTGCATTGAGCTGGTTGTCGGCTGGCGAAGCAGCACAGTCACTTTCGATGCTACAGGCTGTTGGCCTGATGATCCCGGCGAGCATCATGGCGTGGCTGATTGGTACGCGAGTTTTCGACCAGTTGCTGAATGGTCGGCAAATGACATTCGTCGTGAGTTACTTTCTTCTGTGTCTGTTTGGTGCACTGCCCCATGCCAGAATTGTAGCCGAACACCTGAGCCTTTCAGATGCGGGTGCTGGAGTCTTGGCGACCGTGGCGACGCTGGTTTTCTGGGTCACGATGTCAGCTGGCGTATTGAAGGTCAATCGACACATCTTCTGGCTGACAGAGGAACACCGTAAGCCCAGGATCTTTGGTTTTTCCCCCATCGCCCTTCTCGGCATCCAGTTCGTGCTGCTGGTCTGTACCAAGACTCTTGGTACTCAACCCATCCAATGGTTCGGGTTGGCACTTGTCCTGGTGGCAGCAACAGTTTTTCAGACAGCCCGCACAATCGCAGCGGTCTTCAGGCAGAGAACGGGTGGTTTGATGAGTCCGATGCCAGCTTCGATCATCGTACCGATCTATCTTGGACTCGCCCTGACTGCAGCCGGTGTTTGTCTTTCATTCCACAGTTTTCATTTCTCCGGCCCCACGACATTTGCCGTTGTTCCCACTTGTATCATTGCGGCGGGCGTGATGGCACTGGCAGCCAGAGACACCGGTCACGCTGCATTTGTATGGTGCTCACTGATTTGCACCACCATTGCCTACCAGTGCGCACCCACACTCATGGGCACCCTTGTACAGCAACTAAAAGATTCAGCAGCTTCTGCAGTTCAGGAACAGCGACTTCCCGTAGCGTTCTATGGCATTACGTACTTACCACTGGTAGCTGTCTTGGCCACTGTTGCGAGGAAACTGCGACTCGGGCGCTACTCACAATTCTGTCCGGCTGTGCAGCAGTTCGCGACAGCCCTCGTCCTGATCTGCTTCTCAGTTTCGCTGTCGCACGTCAAGGCTGCGTTCCTGATCCCCTGCCTGAGTATTCTTACATTCGGTGTGCTGGCTGTTGTATTCGCCGATCGTCGTTATGTACTGGGATCGATCGCCGCGCTCATCATTGCAACGGCAACCGCAAATCCGTTTGCAGCAGCCATGCGATGGAGTCACACGTGGGACGCCTCGGTCACGGCGACATACCTGATCGGATTGAGTCTGCTTCTTGTCCTGTCGAGCAAACCCGATCGACTGATCCAGCAAATTCCATTGCCAGCTGGAAGAGGGCGATTCCTGTTTGAAGATTCCTCAGGGAATGGACGCAGAATCCTACAGAACGCTGGTCTGTCGATGGGCTGCGTCTTCGCAGTGCTGTTATCCGGAATCATGGTTTCTCACATGGGCGAACCGTGGACGGGCAACAACCAGCTCCAATTCATCATGGTCATGTGTCTGCTTGGCCTTCAGACAATGCGAGACCGTACGTACCAGTGGGGTATGATCTTCTGGTTGCTGGCGACTGTGGCTGCCACAAGTTGCATTCATCCACTGGATCTGACATTCGTTGAACTTGTCCGTGGCATCTCTGTCATTGGGGCAGGGATCTCTTCCCTTTGTCTGCTGGCTATCCGAAAGTTCCGCTGCAACGCTGCTCAAGCTGATTCACTTCGAGTTCTGCGTCAGCGGCTCATCGCATCGCAGGAATCCAGCCCGTTGACTGGCAGCCGGACACGAATTGCAGAGGCATTCGTTGTGCCACTGTGTGATCTGAGTCTTTTCGTCACTTCGTGTCTGGCTGTCATCTATCATCTGCCATCGTTGCTGGCCACCTCGGCTACGCTGGGAGCGATTCCCGCATCCGTATCGACAATGGCTGTCGTCGTATGGCTGTTTGTCATCGGCCAACTAATTCAAACCAAATTCCCGACAGTTGTCGGCGCGACTCTCCTTCCGCTGCTTTGCACCGGTCTGCTGTGTACTTTCGCTCCCTCCATAGCATCCTACGAATGGTATCCCGCAGTCTGGAGCACCTCAGCCGGATTGATGCTTGCGACGAATGCTTTCAGAGGACGAAACCAGAATGATACGTTAAGAACTGTCGCGATGTGCTGGCTGACCAGCATTGCCTTGCTGTCGTTTGCATTGTTGTCACTTCCCGTCAGAACCGCCGGACTTGTGGCAATGGCCACACTCTATGCGATAGAGCGAAAGAACGTTTCACCCGCACAGCGGGCATGGTTTTGTATTGGCGTAAACATTCATCTGCTGCTCTTGCTGGCAAAAATCGCTGGATGCACCGGCCATTTAAGCCTCTTGATATTCGGTAAGGCCAACACAGAGATACTTCCTGTTCTGCTTCCGGCGCTGGCAGCGAGCATCCTTGTTTTTGATCGATCATGGAGGCAACTGGACGAAACTGTCACTTCCGCATGGGCAATCATACTGCGAGTTGCGGCTGCCCTTGGGTTGCTGTTGATTTACCTTCCTGCAAACAATCAAAGCCTCTTTCCACTCCCAGTCATTACAGGTAGCGTCCTCATCGCGATAGCTGAATTTCGCCTTGCGATCAGGAACCAGAGTTGTGCGCGAGTATGGAACGGACTTGTATTGATTGCCATAATGACGGCCTATCTCGTTTTCAATGGAATCATCTCCATTGGGGCGGGCGTCGCACCACTTCTTTTGCTGTTCATGTCTGCAGCGGCTCTCCGTATTGCATTTCGTACAGCAGGAAATCCAGGAACGGGCGTGTTTTCATTGCCGTTTCAAGCCACGGGGCTTGCACTCACTGCACTGGCCAGCATTCTTTCGGCGGTTCGCGGCTTGACGGGGGCCTATAGTCCATTTGCCGGATTCAACTCGCTGATACTTTTCTTCGCAGCGGGTATCTGCTTCCACCAATGGATGCTGACACACCGTCGAACCTACGCCGTGGCTGCAGGTTTCATAGTGAACCTCTCACTGATGGTGACGTGGAATACGCTGAATCTGAAGGACGCCCAACTGTACCTGGTGCCGCTGGGGCTATCGCTACTTGGGCTGGTAGAGCTACTCAGGAAGGAATTGCCGGACAGACTGCACGATCCCCTTCGCTATGTCGGATCATTGACGATTCTGGTGTCCCCGGTGTTTCAAATCCTGCACGGCAGCTGGCTTCATCTGCTTTCGCTGCTCGTACTCTGTGTTGTTGTGATCCTGCTTTCAATTGGACTGAGGCTTCGCGTACTGGTTTATACAGGTAGTGCATTTCTGATTGCTGACCTGATTGCCATCGTTGTTCGTGGCTCCGTCGATCACCCGGCATTGTTGTGGGTCAGCGGAGTTGGTGTCGGGATCGCAGTCATTGCCCTGGCAGCATTTTGCGAAAGCCACCGTGAAAAAGTGCTGCAAAAAATTCGTTTCCTGACGGCTCAACTTGCCACATGGGAATGAACAGAACCTCCTGATGTTCATCGTTGCTTGTCGTGCCGATGTGATGACAGCGATTTCCCTCTCCATCGGCAGTTCGTTCGGGCAGGATACCGGCCCTCGATTTGAATCCTCCTGTTTCAGAAACCTTATCGTTACGGAAAGACCTTCACATGAAATGGTTAAGCCAGTTTAGTCTTGTTATGCGATCAAGCCTCACGACCCTCCGAGAGAAAATTGAAGACCCGGAAAGGATGCTGCATCAGTTAATTATTGATATGGAAGAAGAATTAGAACGAGTTCGGGCAAGCGTTGCGGAAGCTGTCGCTGATGAAATCCTCATGCGAAAGCGAGCGGATCGTGAAGCCAGTGAAGCGGAACGCTGGATGGAACGCGCGATGGCTGCAATGAAACGGAGTGACGAGATCACAGCTCAATCGGCCCTCTCGCAAAAACTTTTGGCAGAGGATCGCGCGGCTCGATACTCCGCGGATCATGCCAAACAACAAGCAGAAGTGTCGCGTCTCCGGAACGGTGTTCATGATCTGGAGGATAAGATTCGACAAGCTCGGCAAAAGAAGACCCTGCTGACGGCCAGAATCGCACGGGCAGAGTCGACACGAAAGATCAGCTCAGCCCTGGATCGAGCCGGGAACCAGTCGGCCTTTGCCCAGTTCAGTCGCCTCGAAGCCAAGGTTGAACGAGAAGAAGCGATGGTCGAAGCATGGGATCGCATGGAAGGACACGACCCGGATGTTGCAGAACTTGAACGACAGTTCGAAGAACAGGAACGAAAGACTCGTCTATCCGATGAACTGGAAGCACTGAGGAAGCAGATCAACTCCTGACGGATTTTCCATTCATGCTGAGAAACAGGATTCAGGCTTTGCAGCCAATGCTGCAAAGCCTGGCAAGTTTCGATCCATCGGAAATCCGGATTGAACGAAGTGCGAACTTCCGAACGCAGATCATTAGAAAGTCTTTCCCGATGTCGTTCATTGCAACGCTCAGACAGCTCTGCCAAAGCTGGTGGATGGTTGATCGAATTCGAGCTTCGCCATCAGATGGTAGACTGTTGAGCTTGCAACCGGGTATGCAATTCATGATCGAAGACGCCTTCTTTGTGGTTCAGAAAACAATAAGATCCAGCCCAAACAACAGTACGATTGAGATCTGTCATGAGCTTTCAGAGTTGCAAACAGGCTCGAGTCCGGGTGACGCAGAAGAAACTGGCGAGTCGCCTATTGTCGCGCGACTACGAATCCGACTGAGCCACTCATGCGACGAACCTGGCGACATTTCAGGTCGCCGTGCGTCGCTCGAGTGGACCTCAGATTCAGACGACGCTCATGGCCAAATCGCAGATATCACCGATACCGGAATTGTTATCTGCTGAACTCCCGCTCTGGGTTCGACCATCAAGCGGATATTAACCAGCGGTCGAACGTTCAACGGTGAGTGTGGTCATGCTGCATCTGAGTCAGCAGTGCGCTGGATTGCACGCGTCAATTTTTGCCGAAGCCGCTGCATACCTCGAATCCATCGGTCTCGGTCCTCTGCTTTCAGTTGAAAGAACTCAGCAACCTCAGGCTGAGGCAGGATCAGAAATTCTTCCTTCCGGATGCCCTCCACGACAGAATCTGCGACTTGATCCGCAGTGAGGGCATGCAGGTGCAGATACCGATGGATGGGATCCGAATCGTCAAGCATATCAGTGTAAACGCCTAAAGGGCAGATGCACGAAACTCGGATCCCCTGACGTCCGTAACACACCGACAGCCATTCTGCCATCGCCAGGTCGGCGTGCTTGGTGACTGAGTATCCGGCAGATCCAATTTCAGTCAACAGTGCCGCCGCAGACGCCGTATGCAGCAGGTATCCCCCGCCACTCTCCAGCATATGCGGCACAACTGCTCTGGCTGCGTACATTCGCGACATCACATTGACATCCCAAAGCCGCTGCCAGTCTTTATTTGAGCACTCGAGGCCGTCCCGGGCGGTGATCCCAGCGTTCGAACAAAAAATATCGATGCGACCAAACTTCTCGATCGCCTGCCGCACAAGAGATTGAATTTCGGCTTCGCTGGAAACATCGCAGCAAAGAGGAATGACTCGATCCTTGTCAGAATCCAGGGAAGCTGCAACAGCTTCAGCCGCATCGAAATTAATATCAGAAACAACCACTCCGGAAGCGTTGAGGTCAGCAACCTTCCTGCAAATAGCAGCGCCAATTCCTGATCCAGCTCCTGTGACGACAACGACTCTTCCAGCAATATCCAACGCCCTGCTCCTTTTGGGCAACGATTCTCCTGCCGATCAGTTCAATCTGTAAACTCCGGCGAAAGGCAGAATAGCGATCTGATTTGATTCTCCCAACCGAATGCAAGCAGTTCTCCGGACGTCACTAACGAAAAAACACGAAGTCGATGGACGTCAGCCGCTATTGTATTTCCCCGGTAATCAATGCGTTAATCATGTGCTGAGGGTTGTCGACGGGACGTGGAGCATTGCCATTCCAGTCTACCAACCCGAGACGGTCGATGTAGAAAACGCCTCCAGCAATTCCGGCGGACTGATCGGAAACCACGGGCTCTTCAGCTGCGCGTCCCCAGGCAACAGTCGGAGAATCCATCTGTCCACTGGCTACGTCGCTGAGAACCGGAAAGGGCAGTTGACTGGCATCTCCGGCACGTACCTGCTGAGGCAACAAATTCGTGATGGCACACACGATGATGCGATTGCTCTTCAGCACAGGGTAGACGTCTTTCAAACGTTTCAATATCGCATTTGATTTCACATCTTCGGTGCGATCGAAGAAGACAATC
>JAGQQE010000213.1 GCA_020426345.1 Planctomycetaceae bacterium | reverse complement strand
ACCTGGTTCCGGTACGACTGGAGAATCCGGTAACGTTCCTCCAGTTGCCGGAACGCAGACTTCGTTTTCGGGCAATTCTTCATCAACGGTGGGATCGGGGATGCTCGGTTTCGGCTGCTGAATGACAACCAATCCACCAGTTTCGCACTGACCGGGTTCCGCGGGCGGCGTGGGGTCCTGGGGAACAGTGTTCGACCGGATTCCAAAATTCCGAACTTCGGCAGATTGAATTGAACTGGAACCGCTATGTGTTTGCGAATCGCGCTGTGTTTGCGAATCGCCTTCAGTTGGAATGGTGACGTTTGTCTTTGATCCTGCGTCGTTGGAGTCGACTGAAGGAATTGTGGAAGACGTTCCGCTACGACTGACAGAACCGCCGCCGGAACCTCCACCGCCCGCGAAGCCACCGGCTCCGGAACCACTGGACTGAGCTGACCAGCCCCCAAGTCTGCTGCCGGAACTACCTGAGGACATTCCGCCCGACAGGCCTCCCGATGTGCCTCCAGCGATGATTCCGGAGCCAGAAGAAGACCCTCCAATGGCCGCGCTACCAAGTGCGGGAACTGAGCTGCTGGTTCCGCCACCAGTTCTTAAACGGTCAGTAGTCACGCGCTGGGTTTGCGAATCGATTGATCCAACAGCTGGATCGTCATTCAGCCGAAGTTCTCCGCCTGACTCTTCCTGCCGGATCGATTCCGATCGGTTTGTTGGCCACTGAGGAACGCTGTCGGTCGCCTGCCCGCTGAACGGGTCACGATACATTGCTCTGCCAAACGGGCTGCGATCGATCGTGACGGCTGGTGTGGACGGCCCGCAGCAATTGCAGGGACATTGTCCCACAGCAGCGCGGACTGGCATCAGCGAAGCACTCGCAGCGGTCAAAAGGTGGATGATCAGACGATACCAGTCGCGAGCGGGTTTTTTCTTTGTATTCATATCAGGCGAAACGGCATCGATTGAGAAGGGTTTCATCAGTTCGTGTCTCGGCGAAATTGATTCAGGCATGAGGAGCAGACTGGTTTTCAGGACCATGCCATCCTGAAAGTTAGTGCGCCGGATGCAGGGATGCGTTGGGCGCTATTGATTTTTCGCCTCATGCCTTACCGCTTTGCGACTGGTAGTGGTTGACTCGATTGTTCTCAATCTGAGAGCAGAGAAAGCAGCGCCCTGCCTGCGTGATCGCTACAAACCGCGCACTCAAAGGGTGATTGCTGCGCCAGAGTGAATTCCCTTACAGGCACAGTCCACGTTGCCGTGTGTGACGTAGTTTTTTCGCATCACTTCAGGAGATCTTTGCGGAGTACTCGACATGCAGAATCGCGAGACGAGGCCGACAGTCTGGCAATGCCCGGACTGGCCGCTGCGCGCGACGGTGTCTTTGGTTTTCGCTGCAACAGTGGCGTTTGCTTTCCGGGATTTCCTGGCCGAATGTGTTTCCAGGTGGGCGACCGAACCCCAGTACTCTCACGGTTACCTTATCCCTTTTATGTCAGTGGGTCTTGGCTGGTTTCGCCGAGATCGAGTGCTGGCGGGACTGGCGCGAAGTTCGTTCTGGGGATTGTTTCTGCTGATTCCCGGCGCTGGAATGCATCTGCTTGCCAACTACATGTACTTCGCTCCACTGGACGGGCTGGCACTTCTTTTTGTGCTGGTGGGCGGCGTTCTTCTGATATGGGGACGGCGGCTGTTTGTGGGAATCTGGCCTGCGGTTTTGTTCCCTGGCTTTATGATGCCGCTGCCTTATGAACTCGAACACGCGATGTCTGCCCCACTCCAAATGCTGGGTGCCAGCGAAGCTGCGTTTTACATTCAGACTTGCGGCATTCCTGCCATTGCTCAGGGAAATACCATTCTGATGGGTGATACGCAGCTGGGTGTCGAAGAAGCCTGCAGCGGATTACGCATGCTGATGGTATTCACGGCGATCTCCGTTGCCGTTGTCATTCTCAGCAAGCGACCTCGATGGGAACGAATGGTCATCCTGTTCAGTGCAGTGCCGATTGCTCTGATCTGCAACATCGCTCGGATTGTCGCAACAGCCATCGCCCATCATTACCTCGGACAGCAGACGGCAGATCTCGTCTTTCATGATCTGAGTGGCTGGTTGATGATTCCCATGGGGCTGGGATTGCTGTTGGCAGCCATGAAAACCTTCGACTGGTTGTTTGTTGAAGTCAGGAACCAGTCACCGGCGCTGGGCATCACGGGAGTCTCAGCATGAACGCAGCGACGCTTTCTGCGCAGTCAACTTCGCCAATCGCTTCACCGTCGTCGATCCCTGCAGGGGGCAGCGCTGATGGATTCGCTGCAGGGATACCATCAGCCATTGAGACAGCTCCTGTCAGAGAATTCCTGCTGCTGGGGTCTGGAATCGTTATCGTCCTTGCCTGCGCGATTGCAGATTATGTTCTCAAAGCGCAAACCAGCGATCCATTCTATCTGCAGCAGGCTGCCGAACGCATTCAGAACCTTCCGGCAACGATTGGTGACTGGACTTCGACTGACGGCGAAATCAGTGATCGTGAAAAGAGGCTCGCCGATATCGAAGGTTCTCTGCGGCGCGAATATCGACACCGATCGACAGGCTACAGTGTCATGCTTACGATCATCAGCGGTAAAGCCGGTCCGATGACGGTCCATCCGCCAACAGCCTGCTTTCAGGGAATTGGATATTCCATCCGGAGTGTTCCGACAGTTGCCGTGGTTCGGGATGCGACCGGCACCTCATCAGAACTCAATCGCGCTTCCTTCTCCCGCGAAGAAAACGATCTTTCAGAAGTCGTGCGTGTCTTCTGGGGATGGAGCTCCGATGGCAACTGGCAATCGCCTGCGAACCCTCGTTTTGCTTTCCGTGGTCAGCCCGGGCTTTACAAGCTTTATGTGGTGGACCGATCGAGTGGCGGATCAAACGACCTGCAACAAGCCGAAGCCTTTCTGCACGATGCCCTGCCGGTTATCCGTGAAACGCTGGGAGCTGATTAAATCATGGCAGATACGTGTACCTACACGGTCCGAAGGACTTTAAATCCCCGAGCAGCCATTATTCTGGTCTGCCTGATGTTCGGGGCCACGATTGCGGTGCGAAAAATCCATGGTCGTCAGTTCGGAAAGACGGTCACGTTCTTACGCGAATCCGCCATGAAAGCTGTTGACGCCCGGGATTACCCGCGCGCGGCGAATCTTCTGAATCAGTATTTGTCAATGCGTCATTCGGACATCGAAGCCCGTGAAACATTGTCGACGATTCTGCAGGACGAAATCGGAACTCTGGCGGCGCTTCAAGGTGCGTTCCGAATCAATGAAGACCTGCTTCGCGACAATGTGCCACAGTCTGACCTTCGCATGCGGCAGGCCCGTCTGGCGATGAAACTGCGAAAATTATCGGACGCGGATGCTCACCTGCATGTCCTGCAGTCGGCTGAGCCAAACTCAGCGGAAGTCTGGACCATGTCCGGTGAAGTGGCCATCGCGCTGCGGCAGTACGATAGGGCGGACCGGTTCCTGCAGACGGCAATCGGCTGTGACAAACCGTTGCCGCGTTCGTTTTCGCTGCTGAACGAAGTCTCGCGCATTCGCAATGCCGACTTCGAAGACGTCCGGGAAGCACGCGAACGTCTGGATTTGATGATTAAGCGTTGCCAGTCCCCTGAAGCGTTTGCTCTGCGCGCGGCATGGTTGCTTGAACACGGCGAGGTGGACGCGGCCGCCGCTGATCTCTGGTCCGGACTTCGCATAGACGCAGCTCATCTTCAATTGAATCAGCTGCTTGTTCATGTCTGCCAGCTGGCCGAGGATCGTCGGGGCGAACACGACAGCGAACTCATCGCCGCCGCCGCCCGACACTTTGAAAGTTGCCTGAAATTAAATCCGGGCCAGCCGCGGTTTGTCATGAATCTCGCCACGGTGCAGTGGATGGATGGTGATCGCAGCAGGACCATTGGCACACTGGAAGACGGCATCCGCAATATGCCGCGCGTTTTTGCGCTCCATCGTCTTCTGGTTGAATACCTGCTAAATGACGGGCAGATTGCGAAAGCCAGGAACGTCATGCGTCAGTTGCCCGATGGAGCACTTCCTCGTTCCGATATCGCCTATTTGCAGGGGCGGGTTCTTATGTCGGAAGGCCAGTGGAAGGAAGCAGAGTCGCTGCTGGACCAGGCAGTTTCATTCGCTGATAAGTCGTCTTCGACACTCACACGGGCAAGACTGGCTCTCGCCATCGCAAAACGTAACAGCGGACGTGAACTGTCGACGATGGATGTTTACCGAACGGTGCTGACAGACCGACCGGACTCAATTGATGGACGCCTTGGCAAAGCTGCCGCACTGGTCAGTTCAAATCAGACGGAACTGGCGATTGCAGAGTACAAACAGTTGCTTCATGTGCCGGGCGTGGCGCCTTACCTTGCCAGCATGATGATTGAATACAACCTGCAGCGTCCCGCTGGTCTGCGTCAATGGGACGATGTTCTGGCACTGATCAGCGATCAGGCTGCCGTTATCACCGATCCTCTGCAGCGAGCGCTGCTTCAGGCTGATTTTCAAATGGCCACCGGCAATATTACGGCGGCTCTGCGATTACTGGATCAGATGTCCGTTCAGTTTCAGAACAGTCCGGAAATGTCGGCTGCATTGGCACGCATTGATGGCGCTTTGAATTCGACACTGCAGGACCGATTGCGTTCGATTCTCAAAGATTCACCCGCCAATCCCGAAGCGCACGCTGCTTTGATCCGACTCCAGCTGGCTCAGGGCGAAACAGATGCCGTCGAACAATGGATGAAGGATCTTGTGGCGGGCAGGATGGCTCGCGGTATACAGGGAGATCAGGCAAAGTTGATTCTGGTTCGCGCTCTTCAGCTGGCCACACTGTGGGAGACGCGTCGTTCGATGAATCATCCGCATCATCTGGTCCGGAATGCAGAGATCAAAGGATGGCTTAACGAGCGAGCGATTCAGTTGAGTCAGGAATTGACAGAACGCATGCGAGACAACGAACCTCTTCTGGTTCGACAGCTGGCATCAGCCGGACGCGTCAACGAAGCGGTCGACATTATTCGGCGATCCGCTCAGCAATCCCCCGTCCGGTGCGCCCTGAACTGCCTGGAATATGTACGCTTTCAAAGCGATCGCGAACAGGCCGTTGTATTCGCAGGTGATCAGATGATGAACCTGATTACACGGGAACCAGGCAATATGACTCTCCGTACACTGTACGCCGAGATCCTGTTGTATGACGATCAGACTGAAGCCGCGCTTCAGGTACTTCAGCCGGTGGTGGCTCACGACGAAACACAGGTCTTCGCGATGGCTCGCCTTGCGTGGATCTATGCAGGGCAAATGGAACAGACGGTCGCTGCGGTATCGGGGACGGATGGAGTGACGGGGACGGATGGAAAGACGGCAGCTGCCCTGGTTCAGAGAGCCCTCCGTTTCGATCCGCAAAACACCACCCTTCAGACATCTGAAATGCGAGTGCTGCTGGCAAGCGGGGATGATCAGCAGGTTGTCAACATTGGCGAACGGCTCACGCGCAGTGATTCCATTCCCAGCGCGGCATTCGTCTACTATGCGATTGCACTTCGCAGGCTGAACCGCATCGAAGAAGCTCGCATTACTGCTCTGATGGCCCGCGAACAAGCCGACAGCGACCCGCTTCTGCCAGCAGACAAACGTCTTCTGGAATCCGTTCTGCAGTCGCTGGACGCCCGTTCCACGGCCATCGTGAACTGAATTGCCTCGGCGGGCTTGCGAGCCTCAGGTTGTTTCCAGCGTGAGTCGTGGCTGTTTTCTCATCCGTTGCCTACTATGCCTGAGCAACCAGCATGAAACCTGTGTTTCCAGGTGCTGGGTTTCCATCTGTTCGGATTCGCTTCAGGAGAGGCATTTGTGGTTGATATCACCGTAATTCTGACTGTCAAATCGAGCGATGATGTCGAAAAGGTTCGACAGTTACTGGTTCAGCAGGCGATTCTTTCCCGCCAGGAACCCGGCTGTGAACGCTTTGAAGTTTACGAAAGCAGTTCCACTGAACGGACATTTATTCTGATCGAGCGATGGGTGAATCAGGACGCTCTGGATGTTCATCGTACGGCCCATGCATTCACAACAGTGTATGCCCCGCAGGTGCTGCCGTTGGTCGACCGGGTTCCCTATGTTTGTTCGCGCGTTGAGTAGTCCCGGAATCGCCCGACGACTTTCTGACCGAGGTTCACAGAATGTCACGCCCTTTGGGTCTCAGGTTCAGTCTGAACTGAACTGAAAGCCTGTTGAAAAACGGGACTGGCTCGAGCAGGAGACCTTAAAATATGATGGTTTCCTGTCGTCCTGCGTGCTTGCCCCGGTTCTTCAACGGACAGCTAAGACGAACCACTTTCTTTTTCTTTGACCACGGCAGAATTTGTCAGCTTACGAACTCGAGGACGCCGTTTCGCCTGCGCTTTTTGGGGAACCATGTCCCGCATGGCATCCAGTTTTCCGAAGCACAATAAACGGTCATGCGCTTCGAAGGTGCGGCTGATTTTGGGATTCGGGATGACGCTGGTTCCGCGATAAAGTGTCAGGACATTGATATCCAGCTCTCTGAGTCCCGATTCAGCGATGGTCCGCCCGATGTATTCAGAGCCTTCGGGTATATGGAGTTCGGCAACTCCATAACCCCGACTGACGGTCAGCCGCTGACGCACATCCAGCTCGGGAAAGTCGACCTGCGCGGCGATATACTCGATGATTGCCCCCGCGATATCCAGCCTGGTAGCCTGTTCAATTCCTTCAAGGCCAGGCGAAGAGTTCACCTCCATCACCTGTGGCCCATCTTTGCCTTCCAGCATGTCCACTCCGCCAATTCGCAGCCCCATAATCTGTGCTGCGCGGACCGCAGTTTCCTGATATTCTTCGGGCAACTGAACTGCTTCGACTGAACCACCACGATGCACGTTGCTTCGGAATTCGTCGCCCCTGGCAACGCGTCGCATCGCCGCTACGACGCGGTCTCCGACAACGATAGCGCGGATGTCGCGCCCTTTGCTTTCGGCGACAAATCTCTGTATCAAAACGTTTTGTCGGGTACTCTGGAGCGTTTCAACGATGGCTTCTGCCACTTTGGTTGTTTCTGCCAGAATAACGCCGATCCCCTGAGTTCCTTCCAGCAGTTTGATAACAACAGGAGCCCCGCCCACGCGTTCAATCGCGGGCAGGACATCTGCGCGATTACGTGCAAAAGTTGTATCCGGAATTCCGATATGGTGACGTGCCAGAATCTGAAAACTTCGAAGCTTATCTCTTGAATTACTGATGCCCGCCGATGAATTGCCGCAGAAAACGTCCATCTGCTCGAACTGCCTGACAACGGCCGTGCCAAAGTAGGTGATCGATGCGCCGATGCGGGGCAAAGCTGCGTCGAACTGGCCGAGCGGTTTGCCTTTGAAGGTCAGTGATGGTTCTCCGGCTTTCAGATCGATGGAGAATCGCAGGGTGTCGAATACGCGAACGGAATGACCACGCACAACCGCTGCCTCACGCAGGCGGCGAGTGCTGTAGCATCTGTGACTCCGCGACAAAATGGCGAGTTTCATGAAACGATTTCTAAAGACAAGTCAGTATCTGATCAGGCAGAATCAAGCAAGGACGAGTAAACTGTGTATCGCTGTCAGCGTACTGGCGATTGAGAGCCGGATCTTTCGAAACTTCGAACAGGGGCATCAGGTGTAGGTGGACGTGAGAAAAGGAATCGACCGAATGGCTGCCTGTATTGGGAAGAATCTGCCTGCATTCATCATCAGAACCGAACAAACTCATGCTGACATGTTCACGGATGAACTCAAACCGGAGATCCCCAACTTCGTACGCTTTTCACCTCATTCTCGTTCCTGCGCGTCGTACCATTCTTCTGGCGGGCCGAGTTTCACGATCCTTCATAAGCCCCGGACAATGGCTATAATCGATTCGGTGGATCCACAGTCGACCAACAAAAGACATTTGTGCCGGAATGGCTGATGAACAGCAGGACGACATGTCAGATTGCGAGACGCGAGTGAGGCTCAGGGAGTTACCAGACAATGACCGACAGGAAGCGGCGCCGGCGAATCATCGGTTGGCGTGAATGGGTCGCACTGCCCGATCTTGGGATTCGTCAGATCAAGGCAAAGGTTGATACTGGAGCAAGATCGTCGGCCATTCATGCCTCGGAACTGGAACGCTTTGAAGTTGATGGGAAGCCATGGATTCGATTTCAGGTCTTTCCGCAGCAAACCCACGACGACGCTGGTACAACTGCCTCGGCCCCGATTCTTGACGAACGTTTAGTACGCAGTTCAAGTGGGCGAGCTTCATTGCGCATTGTGATCGCGACGACTGTGGTCATTAACAGGCGGTCACACAGAATCGAAGTCACTCTGGCTAACCGACGTTTAATGGGGTTCCGAATGCTTCTTGGGAGAGAGGCTATTCGAGGGCGTTACCTTGTGGATTCCAGTCAGTCCTTTCTGACTCACCTGAACCTGACAGATTCAGGCACCGAATCCGAACCGGGAGGATCTGCTAAGAATCTTCCCGATCAACAGTCGCACTGACGGCGTTCTGATTGGTCTGAAAGACATCCTTCACGCGGCGCGGGAAGATGATGAATCTTTGCCAGCCACCGGTTGATCGTCAGGGCTCAGGGGAAGCGTAGCTTCTGCGCACGACTCCCTCCGTGCAGATTCCATTCGATCCGCTTCGTCGGCTGCTTTCCGAAGCGATTCCTGTCGTTGCTTTTTCCGGCGGCTGAACTGGTTCGCAAAATCGATCAGTCCCGGTGCAAATCGTTTGAGTTGGAACAGAGCATGAGCCACAGGAGTAATCAGTACCTGCCGTTTGTTGCGCTCGATCGCTCGGATGGTCACTGATGCGACGCGATCCGGCGTCGTACTCATCCATGCCGGAGGTGTCGGGACGGGCCGATCCGGCTTCGGGCTGGCTGCAGATGAATAAAGCGGTGTGAGAACAGGACCTGGACAAATGGCTGTCACTCCGAGACCGTGTCGTCCGAATTCTGCTCGCAACGATTCCGTGAAACCAATCAATCCGTATTTGCTGGTGTGATAACCAGCAAATCGGCCGCCAGCGACAAGTCCGGAAATGCTGCACATATTGACGAGGTGTGTGTCCGGCCGGGAAAGGAGCATTGGCAAAAGTCGATTTGTGATTCGAAGTGGGGACAGCAGGTTAATATTCATTAGCCAGTCCCATTGCTGCTGCGTCATCAGATCCGTCGGCCCGTAATAGGCGACGCCTGCATTGTTTATCAGTAGATCCAGCTTTGAGTTGTGGGTACAGAATCGATCCAGCATCGAATCGACAGAGTCGGCCTCAGACAAATCACACGGATAGATGCGGACATTCGTTCCGGCTTTTCGTAATTCTTTTTGAACCGATTGCAAACCGTCTTCGTTGACGTCAATCAGCGACAGCTGACAGCCTCGGGCAGAAAGTTGCACGGCAAGTTGTCGCCCGATCCCGGAAGCGGCTCCGGTAAGAAAAACGTGTTTTCCATCAAAATTTCGCATATCCAGTCCTTTGGCGCTCGGGCAGGCGGCCCTCGTGGCAACTTTGCGTAGAGCAGTTTTCAGCCAGCTTTTAACAGATTTCTTCAGAAAAGTGCATACGTTTTTTACGGACCAGCGCGGCCCAAACAGGTTGCTGCTGCGTTGTTCTTCGTCGCACGATGCTCTGGGCTCTTTTCAGCCAGCATTTTCTGCACGAGTGAAAAACGAAATCTGTAACTTTTCCAGCCAGGAACCGCTCTTAATCGACGAACAGCCTCCCCATCGTCAGTTCCGTTTTCAGGCTTTTCGAGTTTGCGGTACTGAGACGACTTCAGACAACGATCCCATGCATTCAAACATCAATCGACATTGTGCAACGAATCGACAATCAGCTTTGTCACGGTACGCCTTCTTCCGTCGATGGCAGATGGTCACCATCTGCCTGCTGGTAATCGGTTCAGCAGGTTTCGCAACTGCGTGGTCCGGCCGGTCGGCACAGGCTCAATCCGGACCTGTTGTCGAACTGAGCAGCACGCGTGAAAGCCTGAGCCTTAAAGAGGAAAGTAACAGCTTACTTGAGGTGGACGCTGACAGCGACAACGCCACACCCTTCGAATTGGCGATGATTCAGTTCAACCTGTTCGACGAAATCAGACAAATCGACAACGAGTCCCTCGCACCGTTTCTTTACGGCACCTCAGCGTTCCCTGAAATGGAGTTCAAACTGCTTGTCCATTCTGTTGTCAACGATCCGTTCGATGACCGAGAGAATCGCATGCTCCACGTCGCAGTGCGATCCGGCAATGAACTTTATGCGTGGCTGCTGATGCAATGCGGTGCCGACCCGTTTCTTTTGAACGATGCCAGAGAGACGGCGTTCGAGGCAGGCTTCAGTGTACCAACCCCGTTTGCTCAGGAAGCTCGCGACCAGGTCTTTGCTGCCCTTCGGGATCGCAACGCGGATGATGCCGTTCGTACAGCGATGCGACCCGATGATCGTCGACCTCGTCTGGACGAATTTCAGCGGACTGCCGAAGCCGAACAGAGCTCGACAACGGATACCTGAACTATTGTCTCCGCGCGATCAGGTCCGGGGGTGATTGAGTACCCCCGGTTTCCGATCTGAGTTTAGAGTTTGTGTGAATGAGCTCGAACTCTTCCCTTCACCTTTGCACGCGCAACGCCGATGATTCTCCCCAAGTTGTGGTGATTTCACAGATACGCCACAGCACAAGAATCTCGAAGTTTTTCGGGCTTCGTCACACAGGTCGGGTTTCGACAGACAGGTCGGGTTTCGTTAAACAGATGATAGGGAGTCGTCGGTGTGCAACC
>JAGQQE010000212.1 GCA_020426345.1 Planctomycetaceae bacterium | reverse complement strand
GATACAGACATTCGTGCATGTAGATGGGGCGTTCTTCACGGTACCGTTTTGCAAAATCATCGCGTGTCAGCAACTGTGCGACCGTGACGCGGCCGCAAAGGTTGAGCACCTGTGCAAATGACATCCGGCCGAACCAGTCACCGTTGCGATGCACTTCTGCTCGACTCATGTCGACAACTTTGCCCACCTGGGCCAGGTAATCTCGCGCGTTTGCTTCGACCTCGTCTTCGGTCAGTCTCCTGCTGCGGGCTTCGTCCCGACCGCTGGGATCTCCGACCATGGCAGTGTAATTGCCGATGATGATGACCGCCTGATGCCCCAGATCCTGAAACTGACGGATCTTGCGCAGGGGAACAGTGTGTCCCAGGTGAACATCAATTCCGGTGGGATCGATTCCGTACTTGACGCGCAGTGGAGTTCCGGTATCGCGACTGTGCTGAAGTTTCCTGGCCAGCTCGTCAGACGGAACGATTTTTTCAACGCCTCGAGTCAGGATTTGTAGTTGTTCTTCAACCGGTAGAAATGCAGTTGTCATGATCAGATGGATGGCCGTTCGGGTGTTGGACAGACAAAAGATGAATCGTTACGCCAGGGGTGTGCATCACGGCAGATTCGGCAACGCGAGCCCGGCAATCACCATGTTAAATGTGTTGAACAGGAAATGTACAAGGATGACAGTGATGTAGTTTTTTCGGCGAAGGTAGGTGTAGCCAAGAGCGAAAGCCAGCGGCAAAAGGGCAATCGAATCCGGGAAATTGTGTGCAAAGCAGAAGACCAGAGACGACACGAAAAGTCCACCGCCAGCGTAACCCAGCTGTGCGAAACCACCGAGGATGATGACACGATACATCATCTCTTCCAGCAATGGCGCCACGACAACGGCCATGATTGCGATCATTGCCAGAACGGGAACCGCGATTCCGTCGTCCATCATTTCAAGGAATGGATGCGAGTCTGGCTGTTCACCCGTCACGCTGACAACGATGGCCACAATGAGAATACGCAGGATGGTTGTCGGTAAGAATGCTGCCAGAAACACTTCAGCCGCATAGCGTAGTTCGGTCAACAGGGAAAAATGCTCCTCTTCCACAGGTTCCGAAGTCGCAAGTGTGGCGAGGTCACCGGGATCGCCCTCGAGGGAAGCACCGTTGATGGTCTCAGTGTCCGGATCCGGGCCGGGCACCGAGGATGGCTCATCTACGGATGTTGCAACCATGGATGCTGCTGTTGGCCGCCAGGCACCGGAAGTTGATTCCACCGGCACCGGGGCATCAAGATCTCCCCAGGCGTCAACTGAGATGGGCCTGGGCAGGTGAGCAGAATCAATGGAGCCCTGGACGTTCTTTTCAGGCAGCCAGACACGTCCTCGTTGACTTGCCACAAATAAGCTTCCCGCCAGAACGAGTCCGAGAACCAGATCGAATAACAGCATTGCCTGCATATTGGCCATCACGTTGTGCGCGTTCAAATTCGGAGCTGCACCCTGCCCGGTATCGTCGCCCGCGCCTTCAACCTGATCCACAGTAAGCTGAGCTTCTTCGGAGTCGGATGGGTTCTTATCTGTGTCGGCGCTGTTTTCCGCCGTATTCGAATTTGCCGCAGCAGCAACAGGCGGGGAAGGAGGAAACGCAACGACAATTGCCAGAAGGAATCCCAGGATCAGAGTGAATGCCAACAGGGACACCGGGGACCTCAGCATTGGTCGTCGCGCGGCTGGCAGAAGAAAGCCAAACCTCTGCCAGCGGATGAACCAGACGACAATCATCGCCGCACTGCCGGCAGCGGCCAGCAACATCAGTGCGCCTGTCGCGATTAGAGTTGGCGTGACTTCCGGATCGACGACCTGCCCCAGAATCAGAAGCGGGGAACAATCGGAGAAAGTTTTCAGGATGACGGTTCCGATCATGGTTTGCCTGCGGATCGCAGCTGGAAAATAAGTGTCATGAATGACTGGAATGAATGGTGCGGAATGGCAAAGGTTAACACGGTGGCACGTTTCACGTCACGCTTGGCACTGTCCGGATTGTTCCCAAAGTAAATTCTCAGTCAAAAAAGAACTGTCGACATTCTCCGGAACCAGGGCTGTGATGCTTGATCATCATTCGGTTAGCAATACTATCCGTCACTCGGAATTCAGGCGGTGGAGCTTCAGCGTTGTCGACTATTCTTGACGAAATCATTGAGCACAAGCGCAGGGAGGTTGCTGTCGCTCGGGCAGGGAAGCCCTTTTCAGAACTGCAGGCTCAGCTGGCTGATGCTCCTCCGGTTCGCGGATTTCACGCCGCGCTTTCATCAGCCAGAGCTCCGGGCCTGATTGCTGAGGTCAAGAAAGCCTCGCCGTCGGCAGGAATTATTCGGCAGGATTTCGATCCGGTTACCATTGCTCGGACCTACGAAGCAGCGGGTGCCGCATGCCTGAGTGTTCTGACGGACGAACGCTTCTTCCAGGGGCATCTTGACTACCTGAGGGCAATTCGTGAGGCGGTCCGGATCCCGGTCATGCGAAAGGAGTTCGTGATCGACCGGTATCAGGTGGCGGAAGCACGAGTCGCCGGCGCGGACTGCGTGTTGCTGATCGCTGAGTGTCTGAATGATCAGGAACTGGCGGATCTGTACGGCTATATTCGCGATCTGGGTATGGATGCACTGATTGAACTCTATGACTTCGAGAACACGGACCGCGTTCTTGCAACCGGTACCAGCCTCGTCGGAATCAACAATCGCGATCTGCGAACGTTTCATACCTCGCTGGATCACACGTTCCAGTTGAAGAAGGCGATTCCCGCTGAGATATTGCTGGTCAGCGAAAGCGGAATTCGAACAAATGACGATATTGCCCGCCTGCGTGCTGCCAACGTGGGTGCAGTTCTGGTGGGCGAGACCTTAATGCGACAACACGACATTGCGCAAGCCGTCCGTGATCTGATGGGCTAAGCGCTTTCTGCTCCTGAATCGGAAAACTCTGGTATGAATGCCCCTGTTGAACACGTGCTGGTCATTCCCACGGCTGTCTTTCATGAGGTTGGCCATTTCAATGGATTTTGCAGTGATACGGATCGCTACCTGAAAGTTATTCTCGACCCGGCTCATGCCAGCTATCGACCGCGGCCCGAAATGGAGCAGGATCCTTCATTTAAGCAGCTCATTCCGTACTGTATTTTTCGCTGCAATGGTCAGGTTTTCTACTACCAGCGTGGTACAGCACAGGGGGAAGCCAGGTTGCACGCCAAACGCTCGATTGGTGTTGGCGGCCATGTGTCGACCCTGGATCTGAACAAGGATGCGATTCCGTACATCGAAGGAATGCGTCGCGAGATTGAGGAGGAAGTTGATCTGGAAACAGGTTGGGTTGAAACGTGTGCAGGGCTGATTAACGACGATGAATCAGAAGTGGGCAAAGTTCATCTGGGAATTGTTCATGTTTTCGACCTCGACATTCCCAAAGTTTCACCCCGTGAACAGTCGATGATAAACGCAGGGTTCGCAACTCCGTCGGAATTGGTCCATGAATTCGACCAATTTGAGACCTGGTCACAGATTTGTCTCAAGTTCCTGACGGAATAAGGCAAAGGATTGCCTGTTCGATTCAAGGGAGTGAATGATGAAAAAGTTGAGCGCAGTGTTGCTGCCGGCATTGATGTTATTCAGCCAGGCACCAGATGTTTCTGCTCAGGAAACACCAGCCGCTGCCACTCGGGCTCCTGCAGCGGGCCAGTTGTCAGAATCTGATCTCGGAAACCTGCTGGCAGCGATCGGCCTGCAGCCTACAAAGACCGAGCAGCGTTATGACTTTGCCTTCAAGACAAGCTATCGTGGCGAAGAGTGGAAGTTTTCGATGTCGGCGGTCCTGAGCCGCGACGGCGAATCACTCTGGGTAATGGCATGGCTGGATCAGGTTCCGTCAACAGCCAGCGAAGTGCCTCGTACCGCCCTGCTCCGGCTGCTGGCGGCAAATGACCGTCTGGGTGGTGGCAAGTTCTTTGCCTACATCCCGACGAACAAACGCTTCGTTTTGCAGCGCGTTGTGAAAAATGAAGACATGAGCAGCAAACGCATGATGGAGATCCTTCAGGATCTGGCATCGAGTGTCGCTGATGAGTACCCAACGTGGGCCGTTGCAAACTGGGTGCCACGTGCCGATCAGGAAGTTGCCGACAAGGACGCTGGCGAACGATCCGCGCCAACGAATCCAACGGCCGCAAGCCGGTCGGGGCTTCCAACACGAACATCAGAGTCCGCCGGCAAGTTCGACGGCACCCGAGTTCAGTAGATGGAATGAGGCGTCATCTGCCTCGTTCGACATGAAATCTGATCCCGTGAGAAGGGCCTGACCGAGCAGCAGACGGTCAGGCCCTTATTCATTGCGCCGGGAGCATTCTGAGGGAATTGCAAGGTGTCGTGATGACGGAAATTCGAAAGGTTGACCGCCCTGCCCTGCCGCAGAGGGATCCGAATGGCCACAAGGGAACTTTCGGTCGAACGCTGATTATTGGTGGTTCCGTGGGGTTCAGTGGTGCCGTTTGTCTGGCGTCCACTGCAGCCCTTCGAAGTGGTTCTGGTCTTGTCACCGCGGCCATACCGCAAAGCATTCAGTCTGCCGTCGCAGGGTACGAGCCTTCGTTCATGACCGTGGGGCTTCCCGTGAATCGGCGAGGGCTGCTTCAGTCGTCAGCCTCTGCCATCGTCCCGAGCCTGATAAAAGGGAAGGATTCGGTTGGGATTGGGCCTGGCCTGGGGACCTCCCCGGCAGCCGCATCTGTACTGAGAGCCGTGTTTGAATCCGCTCTCTGTCCCGTCGTCGTTGATGCCGATGGCTTGAATCTTCTGGCGAGAAATCGTTTGTTATTCATGCGACAGAAGTCTCCCGTCGTCCTGACGCCGCATCCAGGTGAATTCGCTCGACTCACTGGTCACAGCATCGAGCAGATTCAGGCAAATCGCGAAGTGCTGGCTGCCCGGTTTGCCAATGAGTCAGGAGCAGTGGTTGTGCTGAAAGGTCCGGGTACCATTGTGACAGACGGTCGAACGCTGTTCAGGAATACCAGCGGAAACTCCGGTATGGCGACAGGCGGAAGCGGCGATGTGTTGACGGGTGTCATCGTCTCGCTCCTGGGTCAGGGCTTGTCGCCTTTCAATGCGGCAGCTGTTGGAGTGTACGCCCATGGATTAGCCGGCGATCTGGCCGCCGCCGCATTGGGCCCACAGGGAATGATTGCCTCAGACTTGCTTCGGTTCCTGCCTCCTGCATGGAGAGAAATCGATGGTTCGCAATCGTCAACCTGCAGGTGACGGGGTCAGCTGAGTTTGTATGTTCGGAGGTGCATATCTGAGTGAGCAACGGCGACCTGCGACTTGTCAGGTGAAAGGCTCATGCCGCGGCCATCGCTCTTCAGCTTCATCTGAAAGAACTCATGCTTCGCTCCATTCTTCCAGAACAGCAACCAGCCACCTCCACCCCCGCCGGACAGTCCAATCCAGAATTCAGAAGGGTGCCAGTCGATTCCCCAGGCGCATCCGCGATGCTTGGCTTTTGTCTCAAACTGTTCCGAGACCTTCTTTTCACCGACGTTCATCAGAACAACGGCCACCTCGCCAATCCCGGCGAAAGCATTCGAGACGTTTGTGATACCCCCCAAAGCCAGTTGCTGCCCGCCAGGATGAAAGGCGATGCATCGCGCGCCGCCAATGTCTGCCCGGAATGTCTTGTCGTACTTATAAAGAGCTTCTGCGACCGGAAGTTCACACACCAGCTGGCCGGTGGACGAGTTCCAGAGTCGGACGCGGGCTTTCAAATCACAACTTGCAATCGAGCTTCCGTCGGGAGTGAACGACGCATTGTAAACGTGGCAATCGTGACCGATGAGTTCATGCATCAATACCCCATTTTTCGCATCCCAGATGCGAATGGCATTGTCGTTGCCACAGCTCGCGATCATTGTCCCCTCAGGATGAACAGCGATTGCTCTGATCCATCCTTTGTGAGCGTCAACGACACGTACAGGCTTCGGGGCAGAATCGGTGGAATTCCACCATACGAGCTTTCCATCGTACCCACCCGTGAAACATTGATTTCCGTCAGGGGAGCTCGCCATTGCGCGAACCCAGCTTTCGTGGGCCTGAAATGCTGTGGTCTGGCCCGTCGCGACTTCGAATCGATGAACGTCGTTATCCTCTGCCCCGAAGAAGATATATCTGGCATCACTGCTCCAGTGGCACGCCGTCAGTGGACGTTCGTGTTTGTATTCCTTCGCTAATTGCGTTTTCTTTGGATCGATCATTGCTGAGTGTGCTGGCGATGTTTCAACGGACTGCCGTGTGTTTGTCATGCCAGAAGCTCCTCAATCGGGCCTTTCGACGGGTCGGCGATCGGATAGGTGCGTCCTCCGATTTCAAATTCTCCGGCGGATTGAACGCCAACTGCCTGCAGGATCGTATGGAAAAGGTGGCCATGATCGACCTGTCGTTCAACAACTGCGGTTCCGTTTTCATTGGTCATCCCAATAACTCCGCCTGGCTGAATTCCAGTACCACCAAGCACGACACTCCACGCTGTTCCCCAGTGGTCCCGGCCGTAGCGAGTGTTGATCTTTGGCGTTCTTCCGAATTCGGACATCACACAAATGAGAGTGTCCTGCAGAAGTCCACGCTCAGCCAGATCTGAAATCAGCGTGGCAAACGGCAGATCGAATTCGCCAAGCTGTTCAATATGGAAATCGAAGTTCTCGTAGTGGGTGTCATAGTTTGAATGATTGATCTGAACGAACGGTACACCGTGCTCCAGCAATCTGCGTGCAAGGAGGCAGTGTTCGCCAAATTCACTGGTTCCGTATCGCTGCTGGTCTGCCGCAGGTTCTCTGCTTGCATCGAAGACATCACGTTGTGCCAGCAAACTTTGAGCCTGGTCGTAGGAAAACGTGTAGGCGTCGGTATCTGCCGTTCGGCGTCGAGCTGCGAAGCGATCGCTGAATCTGGCGCGAAGTTCGTTCCTGCGTTGATCGGCTTCTGCAGTTAGTCCGGATGGCCGTTCTGTATATTGCGGCGGCTTACCGTCATTCATCACGACACTTTCGAACTTTGGTCCGAGATAGGCCGCCTTGCCCGAACTGCTTCCTGCTCCTCGGATGAGTATATGGCCGGGCAGTGTGAAGTCTTCGGGTGTCAGTAATCTTGCAGCCACCGCACCCAGGTGTGGATAGTTGCTGCCCGGAATCTGCTTGTGGCCGGTGGTCATCTCTGCCTGCCCGCGCCCGTGGTCGTTATTCTTTGTATTCAGACTTCGAATGATCGACAGGTGGTGCATCTGCTGCGCTGTGTGTGGCAGGAGTTCGGAAATGTGGATCCCCGGTACAGAAGTTGAAATTGCGCGGAACGGACCACCTGTGTTTGTGTTTGGTTTTGGGTCCCACGACTCTAACTGGCTGACACCGCCATGCAGAAATACGTTCAGCACCCGTTTATGACGCGACTTCAGTTGCTCTGCCAGCACAGGTGTGTCGGACATGAGACCGGCGAGTCCTGTCGCTGCAGAGACGCCACCGAATGACAATCCGGCTGCAGTGATTCTTTGCAGAAACGCACGACGACCGTGGACATGGTCGAAAGAGTCACATGCGTATGGGCATTTCATGGCTTGATCCTCACTGCTTCAGGAGTTGTGTTGCATTCCGGCAGGCCTAGTGATTGAAACGAAATTCAGTGCTGGAAAGCATGGCCCAGATGATTTCATTCAGCATTTTACCCCGCTGATCCGGGTGCTCGGCTAAAATGGATTTGATTTCGAGCCTCTCTTCGGAGGTCGGGTGTCTGCTGAATACAGAAAGGTACAATTCTTCCGCGATGTCATCGTCGTCGGACATTGTTGCAAGGCGTCCGGTCAGGTTGTCAGAGGTTGGCTTCAGCCATTCGTTGATAATGGAGCTGTTCCCGAAGAACAAAGCCTGACCTGCTGTGGCCTGAAAGTCTTCTCCCGGCAATCCTCCGTAGTAAGTGACGAACTGTCGACTTGTTGGACGAAGGCGATTAATCACACCAGTGTTGATTGCCGTCAGAATGATGCGATTTCTTTCTGGTTCCGGAACATCATCTTTAATTGTGGGTGGCGTCTTCTTGACAGCCGCCTCAACAGCCTGTGTCTCACTCTGAAGTTTGCCGGTGGATTGCATCATGCTGACGGCAAGTTGTTCAGGAGTCAGGGCTTTCAGCCCGGCAATTTGCCGATTGTTTGTCAGTTGTTCAGTGATGACCAACCATCGGGCTAATGCCTCATCCGGAGTTGTTGATTCTTCCGTCGTGTAATTCAGAATGGCCTGGCAAATCGAGATCGCATTGTGAATTTGCCGGATTCGGAATTGGTGTTCCTGAAGAGATGCCATGGCTTCGACTGATTGCTGTTCCTGATGGTTCAGCGTATCGGGCCCGATCCTGGTCTGCTTTCTGGCCTGATAAGCCGCATCGGCTTCGTTCAGTTTTTCTTGTGTGGCTGCGACCACATCTGTTGCTTCGGTCATCTTCAGGTTTGCTGACTGGACCAGAAGGTCGCAGTCTTTCAGTTGCCTGCTGAGAGTTGCCTGTGCTTTCTCAAGCGTCTGTTGTGCCTGTTGAGCAGTGGTGCTGCTGGTGTCGGCGAAGAGTGTCGCATCGTCACCGAGTTCAAGCATCGACTTCGCTGTCTGAAGTGCCTTTTGCTGCATGGAAAGCAATTTATGGTTTGCTTTCGCACTCTCCAGCGCTGATTGATCTGTTGTGAGCTGCTTTCGAATGGCCACGATTGGCTTCTCCAGCTCCTCCAGCCCCGCATCAATTTCCTCGTTGGCGGCAATAGATGCTTTCAGTGCACCATTTACGTCTGCCAGCGTGGCCTTCAATGACGGCAAATCCGATTCCATCTGAGCGAGTTGCCGTTTCAGGCTTTCGACCCTTGCGGCAATGTCAGAAGGGTTGATCGTATCTGGATTCGGGGCGACGACAGAACGTTGATAACATCGAGTCCGGGCAATGCTGCGCAACAAACTTCGTGCATCAAAGTTGCTTGCCTTCAGTTCAGCGGCAAGCAGAGTGAGTAGATCCGGATGGCTTGGTGGATTTTCAGAATGGTGGTGATCAAGTGGATGCACCAGCCCCCGCCCCATCATCATCGCCCACAAGCGATTGGCAATATTCCTCTGAAACATACGATTGTCAGACAGAAGGCTGGCCAGCTTTTCGCGACGGCTGTACCTGGGAATCCCCGGGACATTCTTTTGCGGCGCGACCTCAAACTCTTTGCCCTTCTCAAACTCAGGCTCCTGCCAAACTGTCGCTCCCATAGGAAGTCGTGGCGGAAACCGATCGGAGCCCTCGCCAGTGAAGACAGATTTGAAGCTCGTCAAACCATCGGGTTTTTCGCTAAGCCTGACCTTCTTTGTTTTTGAGTCAGTGAATTGTGCCGTACGCTGGACGAACGCATAGATTCCGTAGTAGTCGTCCTGATAATAGTCGCTGACCAGCGGATGATCGTGGCATTGGGCGCATTGCAGATCCATTCCGAACGCCATCCGGCCAACCTCGCGTGTGACAGCGTTGGGTTCCGCATCACGGTTGAGAATGAATTTTGCTGCGACCGCCTCATCTCCGGAGTCTGGCGGAGAAAGCAATTCCCGGAACATCTGGTCGAGCGGTTTGTTTGCACTGATTGATTGGATCAGAAACTTTTCCCAATCGGTTTCCGGGACGTATTTGTCCGACCGCCGTTCCAGAAGCGTGAGGTCCCAATGCTGAGCGAAGTGGCGAATGAATTCACTGCTGTTCAGCAGTTTGTCAATGAGCTGCTCTCGCTTGTTGGTGTGGGTGTCGGTCAGAAACCGGGTCAGAGCTTCCTTCGGCGGTACGGTACCCGCCAGATCGAGCCAGATCCGTCGGGCAAATTCTTCGTCTGTGCAGACAGGAGAGAGAGGTCCAACGGCTGCCGCGCGGATGTGCGAATCAATTTGGTGAGCGAACGATCTGGTCCGCGTATCATCGGCGACCAATTGTGGTACGGCAAGACTGATAAACAGGTAGATCCAGCCACAGCAGATCTTCAGTTTGTTTGCTGATGGCGGCATCCAGGGAGATCGCAACATATCGCGCTCCTTGGTTATGGTGGGATGGCTTGAATCCGTCTCTTGAGGAGGCTGAATTCGGGGGGATTCGTCGACCGGGTTGGATATTGTAGAAGGATAGTTTAGGAAGTGGCCAAAAGACATCAATACCTGCGTGAGTTTTGGCACAGAGAGAGCGGGCTGCCCGTGTTTCTGTGGGCTGCCATGATTTCTCTCCACGTCCATGACCAATGAAAACAGGTCGGCAAAAGTTGATGTTTTCCGGCAAGCAGAACCTGAAAACGCGGGGATCCAGGGTATTCGAGATCGTGTTACCGGGACTTTGACGGCACTAACGATTTTCCCAGTTGTTTCAAAAATCTGGAGAAAACCGGAAAACCGATTGTAGCAGTCCAGCAACCGTTGACGATCAAACGGATATCAATGGTCTTAATGCAATTCGCCGATTCTGGTGATTGCCTTCCGCAGATACGAAAAAGGTCCGAAACGATGCGAATGCACACACTTCTGACCAAGGCTGCCAGCGTTGCTGTGTGCTTTGGAATCCTGCTGTCCAGTTCTGCTACAGCGGTTGCCGGCACGAAGTCGGTCATGCGAGATGTTCAGTTGACACCGAATGGTACGCTGCACGGCCAGGTTTACTCTTCTGACGGCAAACCTGTCAGCAACGCCGCTGTTGAACTTCAGTTTCAGGGCAAATCTGTGGCTCGCGCTGCAACTTCTGCAAATGGTCATTTCGCCATTGAAGGTGTTCGTGGCGGTGTCCATCAGGTGAACGTTGGCAATCTTGCCACACCGGTTCGACTCTGGAAAGACGGTACCGCTCCTGCTGGTGCTTTGACGGGTCTGGTTGTTGCT
>JAGQQE010000211.1 GCA_020426345.1 Planctomycetaceae bacterium | reverse complement strand
GGCAATCCGCAAAAACGCAAAGAATTCAGGCGAATTAGATGCCCACAATTGCGTGCTCCATCAAACAGAATGGTTTCAACCCAGTCAGATTCTCCGCTGCGACCTCTGCATCATTGCACCATTCATGCAACGGAACCGCAGCAATTGAAAATCGCGACTGCCGATTTGAAAAGGAGATATCCCTCCTTCGGCATCGCAAACTGTAACCGCGGCCAATCGTCTATTTTCGGCCGGCCAGCCACCGAATTATTCGCACGAAGCGGCTCTCCCGAGCGTAAGACTCTCGGTAACTGCTCGAAGACCGCCCCTTTGGTTGCTCTTTACGGAAACGTTTTTTGAGGTAGGAAGCGGGCGTTGAAAGGAAAGACGCTATGGCATTCCAGAATGCCTTCTCGATGGATTCCATCTTCTTTCCCATCCGGGAAAGCAGCGGCCGAGAGCCGTTGGATCGATCGGCCCGGTGCTTCTCTACCAGCGAATTTCTGTCGCTGTTGGCGCTGCGAATAGAAAACAGCCGCGTGACAAAAGGCAGTCGACCAAGAAACGCGATGGGACGCTGATACCGTGTGAAACAGTGGGGACAGACAAACGTTCGTACCAGAAACAAGCTGACGATTCTGTCAATCGACTCTTCCGCTGCCGGCTTCAGGTACTCATCACAGAATTGACACTTGTAAGGCGAGTGCCGTTTGGATGAGCTTCTTTTACGATGTGAAGGCACAATTGCGTCCGGAGAGAGAGTGACTATTCGCGTGTCAGGTGCCGCCTCCCTCGATTCTGAAATCCTGCCATCTCCTAAACAAGCAATTCCTGAAACTGTCAGATAATTTCCGGCGAGTCGGCATCTGATCCTGTAGTCAAACGTTCATGAATCAGCGATTCTGCATGCTGATCAAATCTTCCCCGGGCGATAACCAGCCCGATTCCAGCCAGAGAAGCCGCTTCCATTCGCTGCGTACGCACGTGCGGGCCATACGCAATGGCTCGCGATCGCTGTTCGTCGTTGAGGACGGCTGCCACCTCATCAGGGCTGATCGAAGACATCCCAAAGTCCCAGACGACAATCGCTTCTGGATATTGTGCGGCCGCAGGAGAAAGTTCATCAACGGATGAAACGCGACAAAATTTCAGCCCATGCCGATCGGCAATGGCACTCAACCGGGATGTCATCATCAGGTCACTGCATAGCAGTATGACCGCGTCCGGGCTGACCATCACGGCTTGTCTCGAATCGGGGCAAATTTGATTTTGCTGATGAAACGCACCATCTTTCCGTTGTCCATTCGCCCGGAGCATGCGCTGATTGCTGCAATCACGTTCTCGTAGTGAAGCCCGTATGCGGGGTCGATTTCAACTTCCTGGTCTTCCGCAATCTTTGAAGAACCCGCAGCTTCCAGAGCTCTGATGCTGCGAAATACTTCTGCATTCAACAGTTGAAATGCGCCTTCACCTTTCCCCAGTGGGTTACCATTGAAGTAGAGTTGCTGCAATTCTCCGGTATCGGGATCCGCTTCCATCCTGACCTTGAAGGGTTGCAGGTCGGCGCTGCTGGAACTGCTTGCCGGCTTTCCAATTGGCATATTGATGTCGAAGTCACCCTCTGGTTCAATAATTTTCAACGTCAGCATGAAGAAAATCAAAAGCTGAAACACCACATCAATCATGGGTGCCATTTGCGCTTCGATTTTCGTCTCACCAGTTCGGTTTCGAATCTTCATGATTGGTTACACTCGCAGGTCAGAGCCTTTGCGTCGATACGGAATTTGGCAGAATCACCGTCAGAATCCGTCAACCTTCTGCGTAGCCTTTAGCGCAAATCGTTCAAACTGGATGTCGTCTTCCTGACACATTTGAATGAGTTCCTGGACTTCTCCCGATTTCACATCTTTGTCCGCCCGAATCTCGACAGTCACATCGCTTTTTTCTTTTCCAATTGCCTCGTAGAAACGAGCCTCCTGTCGAAGGCGATTCCTCACCGTATCGATCGTGAACTTCTGATCGCCGTCGAAGATGTAGGCAGTTTGATCGACGATGTTTCCCTGTACGTCACGATCAAACCCGAAATTCAGTGTGAAAGCGCTCTCGCGTTTGGAAACCGGGGGTTTCGCAAGCTGATCCTTGGGAAGAGACACCCGCTCGTCGGCCTTGTCCTGCTCGAAATTGCTGATCACCATGAAGAAGGCAATCAACTGAAAGACAATGTCGATCATCGGAGTCATATCGACTTCGGGAACCGTCGATGGCTGGCTTTTGATCTTCATTTGCGAAACCCGGAGCTTGGAATCAATCGAACATCGATTTCACGTGAAACAGGAGGCATAACAGCCTGTTGAACAACGGGAGCAGCCAGAGCAGGAGACCTAAAAATACGACGGTTTACAGCCGTCCAGCGTGCCTGCCCGATTTCTCAACGGACAGCTAGCTCTTTTGCTTACCTGCCACGGCAAATCGGCTCATGAGTCCTTCGCTCACCATACCGATTTCGAGCACGAGGCGTTGAATTCGATTCTTCAGAATGCTGTAAAACACCATCGCGGGGATGGCGATCCCAAGCCCAATGAGGGTTGTAAAGAGTGCGGTTGAAATGCCCTCAGCGAGTTCCGATGGCTTTGGAGACACTGCAGATGCCGCAATCTTATTGAAGCTCGCGATCATCCCCTGAACCGTCCCCATCAGTCCAAGCATGGGCGCCACTGTACCAATCAGGGCCAGATAGCTCAGGCGATGCTCCAATGCCATGTTTTCATCCTCGCCCGCTTCCTGCATACCTTCAACGGCTTCGGCATAGCCGCGACTAAGCCGCCCCATTCCCGCAGCAAGAACTCGCGCGACGAAGGAATCGTCACTGCGGGCCATTTCGTAGGCATTCTGGAAATCTTTTGCGTTGAGTTTCTGTTCAAATTCCTCAACGAACTCGTTTGGCAGCAAGACATCGCGTCGCACCTGCAGCATGTTCATCATGATCAGGGCCACCATCACGAAGGACAGTAACGCGAACACCATCAGCCAGAACCAACCCAGGGCACTGATCATCGACTGCAGAAAGCTGATGCTTTTCGGCTCCGGGGTTGCTCCATCTGTCGTGGCCGGGGCGTTGTCAGCAGCCGGAGCTGCCGTTTCCGCTGGTGCGCCATCATCCTGAGCACGAGCCGAAGACATAGTGGAGGGAATGGTAAGCACCATCAGAGCGAACATCAGGAAAGCCGCCCATTTGGTTCGGGTCGCGCTCGAGTTTAGCGTGCTCTGGAGGTCAGCCGAGGTCATGTTCCGCATTGTGATCAATCTCCGTGCAGGGTCGCACCCAACAGGCTTTTGAGTTTATACCGGACGGACAACCCTGGCATAGATTGCCCTCCCTTTCCGTGTGAGTCTGTTCTTCTACTGGCAACAGGCGGGTAACTTTAATACCTGTTTGATCATCCGTCACCTCATTTAACTGCCCGAAACCCCCGAGCCTCGGAAACTTGTGCAGCTTACCGGTGAGCGAGGATATAACGGGCCATCCGGCGTCTAGTTGCCCGCCCGCATCTGTTTCGCCCAGGTACTGTTCGGGTATTTTTCGAGCAGACGCCCGGCGGCGTCATCAGCCCGATCAGCGTGCCCTGCAGGCCCCCACAGCTGTGACAATCGGTACAATGCCTGAGCATGTTCGGCTGGTTCTGAGGCGTAAAGGACATCCACGTGGAGATAGGCCATCATGGCTCCCTTCGGCGAATTCTTCTGGCGGAGGCAATCCCCCTTTTTATTCCATGCTTCAGCAAGGACGCGCGTATCTGCATCGCCAGCCTTGAAAATCACATCATCCAGGGCGGAAATGGCCTGATCCACCTGTCCCTGCTGAAGTTGACACATTGCCTTCCCAAGCATCCCGTCAAACATCGCTGTGGTCGCAGAAGTGTCGCCAGTGCTTTGCTGAACGACCTGATCGAATGCGATTGAGGCACCATTGACGTCCCCTGACGAAAGCAGCAAACGCCCAAGCTGCACGCCAGCCTGCAGTTGAAACCCTTTCACAGAAGAAGCCTGAACCTGCTGCAGCAGAGTTTGCGCATTTGCTGTATCGCCGGCTCTCGAAGAACTTTCCGCTTCCAGAAGGCAGGCTTCGAGGAAGCGGAAATTCGTTGGAAATCCCGTTCGGAATTCCTGAATAGACTTCAAAGCCTCGGGCTGCTTTGCAGGATCTGCTTCCGAAAGCTTGACCAGTGTTCGAGCGATCAGAAACTGGACTTCGGCCGACACACGTTTGTCACCACCCCCGAGTTCGCTCTGTACTTGTTGATACTTTTCCAATGCGACATCCAGTGCCCCACTGCGTTCGTTGACCTGAGCCTGAGACATCAATGCAGGCTCTGCATCGAACCGGACGTTCCTGATGTCTGAGACCGGCACAGATTCAAGCTTCCCGTTCGAGAGCTTGATGGAAACAGACTCCACGGTCATATCGGTGAACTCGCCGCGAAGTGTCGCTCCATCACTCTTACGCGTCACCTGATCGGCCCGTGCTTCAGACGCGACAGCAAGAAAGCACAACACCGCAAGAAGTATC
Source organism: Planctomycetaceae bacterium (assembly GCA_020426345.1). GTDB lineage: Bacteria > Planctomycetota > Planctomycetia > Planctomycetales > Planctomycetaceae > F1-80-MAGs062. The sequence continues at coordinate 6,473 of JAGQQE010000211.1, read as the reverse complement.
CCTGCGTGAGATACCGACCGCGGTTCTCCGGAAGTGTGGCACAGCTCTGTCATCGTGAAAGTTCTCAGAGATTTCATAAGCAACAAACCTTCTATTGGCAAATCCCGCACACGGATTCGAGGATATCGGTCTACTTCGGCAAGCATTATTGCTCGGGCGGCTTGGGACGCCTGGCAGGCTTCGTTTCGTTCGTTGCGGGCGGCTTTGGTCGAGTTCCTGGTGACGGAGAAGGCTTGCCTTCTGACGCAGACGAAGACGGTGGGCGTTTCGCAGGTGGTTGCCCCGATGGCTTTGGTCGAGGGGCATTTCCTCCGTTCGTCGCAGGTGGACTAACGTCGGGCGGATTCGGCCTTTTCTTAGCGGGCTGTGCGGTAGGCTGCCCCGGCGCTGGTCGGCCCGGAGGGGCCGGTTTTTCGGCGGCGGGACGGGGAGAAGCTTTTTCAACCGGTCGCTTCGCGCCCGACGACGGGTTACGGGGCTCTGCCGGTTTCTGCGCGGCTTTCGGCTGAGCCGACGGCACACCGGACGAGACCTGTCCACTTGTGGTCGGGGGGCGACGCACGGGCTTAGCTCCCGCAACTGGCGAATTCTCACTGGACGCTGACGAAGGTTTCGGCACGGATGGTGTTTGTTTAGGGCGGGGAGCAGCTGCCTTTTCTGACGTCTTCGCACGGGGAGATTTTGTACCACCGCTCGAAAGGTTACTCAGGTCAGGTATCCCACCGTCGCCACCACCAATGGTTGGAAAGGCATTGTTTCCGGGGCTGGAGAATGTGGTGCGAACTCTCTTCTTCGGCTTATTGAGTAAGAAGTAGAACGCTGCCGCCAGACCAGCCGCAAGACAGACTCCAATCAAGGGGAGGAGGATTCCACTGCCGCCTGCATCCGCCGTCGCGGCATCTGTTTTGGCGGTTGTTGAGTTCGAAGGCGAATCCTGCGGGGTTGGTACGGGATCAGGTTCGACGGGGGCCACAGTCACCGGCCTTGCAAGTGGCTTTGGTGACTCACCCAGATCAGCCTGGATATCCTGGTAGAGCCGGTCGAATTTTGCCCACCAGCTGTTGTCGATATCGCGAAAGACCTCAACGAAAATTGTGATTTCAGCCAGAGCAGACTTTAGTTGTTCCTGTGCGTCGGCGGCCCCCGATGCGGCGTACCTTCGACGACAGTTGGAGACTTCCCAACGAGCCTCCAGGAAGCGATCTTTGAAATCAACGTTCGAATCATCTGCAGAAGTTCGGGACAGTGTTTGTTGAAGTCGACGCGCGATATTCGACCAGCCCCAAATCAGAAGATCGTCTGAGCCATCCTTTTTGACCCCCTGAATTGCCTCAAGCAGTTTGGCAGGTTCTCCATTGGCGCCCCAGTCTGAAAGGATTCGTGCTGCTTCGAACTGGGCATCCAGGGCAAGATCATTCTGGAGAAGAATTGTTTTCGTGATTTCCAGAGCATCCTGAAACTGGAGTTGCTGTCGCCGACACCGAGCCAATCGAAGATTGATCGCGGTCGTTGTCGGTTCCTGAGTCAGGTTTCCGGTCAGAATTTCATTGTACGCAGTGGCCGCCTTGTCATAGTAAGCGGCTGCCGCTGCGACGTCTTCAGAAACACCCTGGCCAAGCCCGAAATAGGTCTCCCCGATCCATAGCAGAGAGTTGTAATCGCTCTGGTTTCGCTGTGCGTAGACGTTCTCCAGGAACTTCTCAAACGACGATCTCACTTCGTTCAGACGCTGCGTTTCATTGGCCGCTTTCAGTCGCTTCAATTCTTCCTGCAATTCCTGACCAAGCTGCGTGTACACCGCGGTGATGTCCTGACCGCCTGTCTTTTCGAGCAAAGCCATTGTGGCGATGGCCTGATCGATCTGCTGCGTTCCGACATAAGCGCGCAGAAGCAGACGATATGTCAGCCCGGCAAATGATTGGCTTTTGATTCCCTTCGCGGGGCGAGTGGTGCCTTCAGCCACCGAAATCAGTGAGACGACTGCATTCTCTCCACCGTCCGTCAGGCGCTTAATGGTCTCCTGGAAACGTCCTTCCAGATTCAGAATGCTGGCAAGTGACACCTCAGCCGCCACGACCTCATCCGAAGGTTTGACATTCTCTCCGCCAGCAGTTCTGGAGATTTTCACTCCGTCTGCCAGTAATGCCATGGCTTCTTCGCGCAGCTTCTTCAGATCGTCCGGATTCCTGCGATCCAGCGGATCCTTGGTTTCTTCTTCAGCAGACTGTCTGGCGTACGCTGCCCAGAATGACTGCCCGGCACTAATGCGGGCCGAGGCGTACTTCGGATCATTCTGAGGCACCTGAAGAAACCACTTCGCGGCCTCCATTGGATTTTCAAGCTGCTGATAAACGAGCCCAAGGCGAATTCGAGCTTCATTTCCGCGTGCCGACTGGGGATACAGCTTAAGAATTTCAAGGCAAACATCCCGGATGAGAGTGGTCTCGAAATCACGATCATTCGGCGGCGCGTCGTTCCACGCCTGCACCGCCGCCGAAATTGCAATTTCTGTCGCATTCAAGGCGGTATCCGGGTCTGCGATGGCATCTTTTGTCATGCAGTAGGATGACATGATGATCGCATCAAAATTCTTCCTCTGTCGGAAGTAGACGAAAGAAAGAAGATATCGTGCCTGTGCTACAGCTTTTGCATCGGTCGTGTCTTCCCGGAGGTCCAGAGCCAATCGAAGCAGTCTGCCGACTTCATTGATGTGCAGGTCGAGGGCATTCTGTTTCGTTTCACGTTCTGCGCCGGTTGCATTTGCAGCCTCACCCTTCAGACGTTCGATTTCGTCGATCATTCCCCGAGCACGTTCGAAAGCTGTCTCAAAGTCGCGGGGCTCTTTATCTTTATCACCCAGCGCGGCTTTGATCCGTCGACTTAATGCGTTGGCCGGCTCACGGAAAGCCCCGGGGTACCGTCCTACTGACTGAGCGTCCTCCATCGCCTGACGAAGCAGAACCTCTCTGTTCTTGGGGTCACCGCTTCGATCTTCGGCGAGCTTCTCTTCCGCCAGGGCCTTTTCCCACAGAATTCCAAGTCCCGTTGGAGTAGCGATCTTCGATCGGTTCTCCTGAAGCCATTCGCTGGCTTCCTTCAAAACGACCTGGTGATCTGACTTTTGCGGATCATTGAGACAGATGAGTCGATAGTGCAGAGCAATACTTTTCAGGTCGCGTACGGCAGGGTGGTCCGATCTATGGTCTTTCATCTCGTTGTAGATGCCGAGCGCACGACCGATGTCCCCCTGTTCCTGGAAACACTTTCCCATCATCAGGCGCGCGTTCTGCCCGATGACATTTGTCCGGCGACTTGTGTGAATTTCCTCGAAGAGCTCAGACGCCCGAATCAATGTTTCATTTCGCTCTTTGGACCCCGCCTCGTACGTCTGTCCTCGTTCGTAGGTGCATCGACTGAGCTGAAACCATGCTCTCAGGTATCTCGCCTCAGCATCCTTCCGCGCCTGAAACTGCTCTGGCTCGCGTGCTTCATCAATGAAGGTTGGGAAGGATTTGTACTGATTTTCATAAAGATCGAATGCCTTTTTATAAATGCCTTCTGCGTCATCGATCAGTTTTCTGGCGGCACCCTGTAATTCCGCTTTCCTGTCGGCGTTCGACGGCGACTCGGTTTGCCAGATCAGAGTCCGAGCGCGTTCAAAAAGTAACTCCCCCAGGCTGGAGTTTGCGAAAGCAGCCATTTCATGCTGTGGGTTGGCGGCAATGAACTTTCGAAAGGCCGCTTCAGCCTGGCCAAGGTGTTGCTCGCGATCTTCGGGTACGCGTGCAGCTGCACCCATTTGTTGCAGCGTGATCCCTCGCTGCAGTTCAATTGTCTGCCTGAATTCCGGGCTGATGCGTGAGGATTTTTCCAGTTCGTTCAAATATTCGACGGCCGTGTCGTAGTACGCACGTTCCCTGAGTCCCTCCAGAAACAGTGTTTCATGGTCTTCGGATTGCGCAGACAGCATCGTGGCGGAGACGGCAGCGATGCTTAGAACAGTAGGAACCAATAATCTGCTGATCTGGAAGTCCACGTGAACTCCTTGCATTTGCAGAGTCAACTGCATTCAGTTCTCACCCCGATCTCCCACACGCGACTACAGCGTCAGGGGATGAGAGTGATACAAATAAAGAATCCGTAAAGGTCCGGAATCAATTGTGGTGGATTACGTTAATCCAGATTCCGTGAATGTCCATCCGGGATGATCCAGGTGAAGGCCCCCTGAAGAGAATCGCTCCGACCTGGGCCTCAGTTTTGCGTCAGATTGACTAATCGTTTTGTCTGGACGATCGCAACACTGATTCAGCCCGACGCTGATGCAGATTTACCCGAAGCTGGTTAGCATAGGACGCTGCAAACACGCTGGCAACAGGGGGCAACAGATTTGAGCAGGCAGTTCGCCCCATTTCCTCAGCCAGCCGGTCAAAGTCCCCTGCGCCAGACATCAATTGCAAAACGTTTGCCATTCGCAACACCGGTCAATGTTGAGGAATCGAACATTTTGGCGTATGAATCCGGTCCGACGTTCGTCGTCAGAATACAAACCACCCCCTTGCGGGAGTCGCAGGGCGCTTGATTTCGAACAGGAGGTCCGCAGTGGCCGAGAATACAAATATCAACCTATCCGACACCGACCGCGACCTGCCGAAGCACGTGAAAAACGGCTTTATGCGGTACAAAGACTTTAAGCCGCTGACACAGGGAGGTGAAGCGATTCTGCGAACCTGCGTTGATGAAAATCTTGGTCGGACCGTGGTGATGAAGACACTTCAGCCGCAGTTCCAGAATCTGGACACGTACCAGAAGCGATTTCTTCGAGAAGCTCGCGTGACTTCGCAGATTCCGCACCCGGCGACCATTCCGGTCTATGAACTCAGTCGGGATTCGGAAGGAAATCCGTACTTCACGATGAAGAAGCTCGGAGGACGGGACCTCTGCGACATCCTCGATCACATCGCAGAAGGACATGAACCCACGAAAAGCCAGTTCAGCCGGGATCAGTTGATTAACGTTCTGGTCCATGTTGCTCAATGCCTTTCGTTCTCACATTCGCGCGGTGTTGTGCACCGGGACATGAAACCCGCAAACATCATGATTGGTGAATACGGCGAAGTGATGGTTCTGGACTGGGGGCTTGCCAAGGTCTGGGACATGGACGATGACGACGAAGTCGACAAACTCATCCGCAGTGGACAGCAGCGGATTGCGGGACGATTGACGGGCAAAGGTGACGTTCAGGGAACACCTTTTTACATGTCGCCCGAACAGGCCACTGAAACCGGAGACGTCGACGAACGGACCGATATCTACAACATGGGGATTATTCTTTTTGAAGTTCTGACCGGCGAAAGCTACATGTCGGGTAAGAACTTCAAGGAAATCAAACGCAAGATCCTCGAAGATCCCATCCGGGAGCCAGCCAAAGTTGCACCCAGGAATGGCATCTCTCCGGAATTGAACGCCATTTGTGTCAAAGCTCTGCAGAAAGAACCGAAGGATCGTTATTCGAAAATGAGCCTGATGATGGAAGACTTACGAGCCTCGCTTCTCGGAAATCCGGTTTCCGTCTACTCAGAACCAACCGTGGTCAAACTTCTGAAATGGCGTGATCGCAAGGTGCTGAGTGCTGCTTCTGTGGTCTGGATGGTGATTGGAGTACTTTGTACTCTCGCAATTCAGTACATCGTTGGATATCTGACGTAGAACACTCCGAGCGAAAGAACCTCGAGATGTCGGCAATCAACCTGTCGTCTGCTGGTAGCGACGGTACCGTGCGTGCGTTCGAACAACGACGCACTGGCCTCACTCGGATGAAATGCACACAAGCCCGCTGCGTCGCATCAGTCGTCGTTGCGATCTTCATGTTATCGGCTTTATCCGACGTGAATGCTCAGGATGGCAACCGAGCGCAAGTCACACAGAGTGCAGAAATACAGAGTGCAGAAACACTGTTTGCACTGGAGATCCAGCCGCTCCTGCAGCGTCGGTGTTTTGGGTGTCATGGCTCGGATGAAGCCGATCGAGAAGGCAACCTGGATCTCACCAGCCATGAGAGCGCATTGAAGGGAGGAAGCTCCGGCCCCATTGCGTTGGTTCCCGGAGACTCGGCAGACAGTCTGCTATTTCAGCTGGCATCCGGGGCGGATCCGGACCGCATGATGCCGCCGAAAGCATCCGAGCGTCTCACCGCGGAAGAGTTGAAGCTTTTGGAAAGCTGGATCAAGCAGGGTGCGCCCTGGCCAAGCGACAACGAAATCGAACGAATTCGCCATGAATCGGGCAGCGGCCTCGTTGTGAAAACCAGCGGTGGCCTCACTGCAGACTGGACTAACCGGCGATACGAGCCAAGACACCTTTGGGCGTTTCAAGCCCTCTCAGACTCCTCACCTCCAGCCAGTACGACTTCCGGGCACTCCGCTGTGCCCCCAACGATCTCAAATGGAATCGATGCCTTTGTTGCTCAAAAGCTT
>JAGQQE010000210.1 GCA_020426345.1 Planctomycetaceae bacterium | reverse complement strand
AGGCTCACCTGATCGCGAACCAATTGCGGCGACGCCTGGTCGGAAAACAATCCACGTGAGGAATTCTCCTGCGAGCTCTTCGACGAACCATTGTCTTCGTCCATCGGGATCGTAGGGCACGACATGGTGATCGACTTGTTCAACATGTTTATTCTGGCCCCAGCGTCTCAGCAGCCACCCTGCTGCACCGTGAATACCGGAGCTGGGATCACTTGCATACCAGCGGGCAATTTTTTCGACGAGCGAATCGAAATCCGAAGCCGCGAATTCGTCCGGCCCGAATTCGCCGAGCGCCAGGATTGCAGCAAATCTCTGACTGTCAGAAGAGGCGTCATTCAGGCAGGCCCGAACAGCATCGACCTGAACCTTACGGTCTTTCAGGCGATGAATTGTCTGAGTCATTGATTCGGGATCGCTGGTCGTGGTGAATGCCGGAAGTGCAGCCTGATGATTCCCCAGACGCAACAGAGTCACTGCCGCACCGGCTCGCCGCTGGCCGAGGGATACTCGCTCAGCCGGAGTCAATTCGGCGTCAGGCAACTGCTGGACGATGTCCGAAAGTGTCTGCAGAATCTGCGAAGCATTCTGTTGCTCAGAAAGCAGCGCATTGAGAATGATTTCGTGCTGGATGGAATCTGCAACTGAAACCAGCTCACACAGTCGCACGTGGTCATCTGCAGCGTAGTCGGCTAGAGCACTCGCCGACGCCACTCGTTCTGTTTCTCCGCGTGAAGGGTCTCGGAAAATGACTTCGATCGGATCCAGCAGCCGCTCTGCCAGTGGCCGAAGGAACTCCCGCAATTCGCGCTGATATTCAGGGCTGGATGCCACAAGCTGGTCGGCGAGCATGTCTGCGTCGTACGCGGACCATTTCAGATCCGATGGCGCATATTCGGCCAGCACCATTCCGGCACGAAATCTTCGTTCGGGTGTTTCATTGTCCGAATGGAGCACGTCCCAGAGCTTCGATTCGATTTCGCGCTGCGAACTCTGCAGACTGTCGCGAATGACTGGAAAGCGGTCGAGTGTTTGCAGGTTTCCATCCAGCAGTTCAGCTGTCAGAAAGTCAACCTGAGACTTGTCGACAGGAAGCAGTGCCAGGCTGGCGTGAATTTTTGTCTTGTTGTTTGTCTCATCGGATGCGAGCATCTCCTGGAGTCCCGGGTCTGTCCAGGTCCGGTATTCCGACATTTCCTGAACAATCACCGGAACCTGCGATGGTTCTGCATCCACAAGTCGAGCCACGAGAGCATCGGCATGACGACGATTATTTTCATAGCGAATGTTGTGGCGAATCTGCAGGCCCGTTATCAATAGAACAGACGCGATGGCAGCGCCGATTGTCCCTCGGATTGCATGGAACTTATTCGCGGCATTCATCATTCGCTGCTCAGGGGCGGTCCAGTTGCTGCGCCGGGTGAGTAACGAAATATTCATCCACTCCCACACCGCCGGAAGCTGCCTTGATTCGGGCTTGCAATTCCATGAAGCAGAGCGGTCGGCAAGCCTGAGCTCTGCACGGCCCCGCATCGTTTCGCGTTGCTTCTGAGTCAGCCAGGCTCGCAGGGCCGGAACAAGATAGTCATGAGTAAGCTGGTAGAACTTCAGATCTGACGGTGCGTCATCATCAGCCTGATTGGGCGATTCGGTAGGGGTAATGAGTCGGAGCTCGGCATTCAGGATGGAGATAATTCGATCAAACGATTCCCTGTCCGAACATTCCGAAACAGCAAACAACTGACAATACGACTGTGCCTCCCCTTTGATGTCGGTATCTGCACCGGGATCCGGCAGAAGTGCGTTCAGCACTGCCCGAATCTCCTCCTGATACTCTCGGAATTCTTCCCGCGCCCCGGCTCCGAATTGCTCCTCAAGAAAGACGATCCCCGTGCCCTCTGTGCCGCCCACACGGGACAGGGTCTCGGGCGACCATTCTTTGTTTCGAAACATTTCCGAGAACAGGCTCAGCCGTACTGAGATGACAGAGCCGTCCACCGATAGTCCTTCGACAGCCCGATTCAGAAACAGATCCTGATACGGTGTGGTGTTCCCGGGACTGGCGGGTAAGCAGCCCAGTGCTCGACCAAAAATGGCAAGCACCTTCCGTGCATGGCGTTTTGAAAACAGGTCCACCATGGCACTGTTTCCGCCTTCGACCAGAGGAACCTCGAGGTCGTGCATGAACCGTGTGGCCATTCGCCAGAAGTCATCCCGAACCATGACGATCACCTGAACGCGTTCGCCATCGGCCTGTCGAATTGCCTTGACGAGTTCAGAGTTTTCCGAAACCCGGTGCGCATGCAGCCATTGTTCGAACTGGTCGATGATAATCAGCACCTTCTGGCCCGGTGGAAGCAGGTTAACACTGCGACGAACCAGGGAGAGGGCCTGGGTCATGTCATTCTGCTGGCCGATTCCCGGTACGACTTCTCCCAGACCACGAAGCAATCGCTGCTCTGTATCATCCGGGGTCGCTTCGAAGTAGACGACGCGTACATGATTACTGAGTCGCGGGATCAGGCCTGCTTTGACCAGAGACGACTTTCCACAACCCGATGGTCCGTAGATCAGACCAACAGAGAACGTTCCGTTGGTTTGCGTTTCTTCGACCCGCGTCTTCCAGAATCGAATGCTGTCAGGGAGTCCGTTTCGGTCGGTTGGACCGGGTAACAACTGCAGGAAGAACTCGGCATCGTTGGCATCAAACGACTTGAGCCCCTTTGGCCTGACCGCTGTTTGAACACGGTGAGATGACGGCTCTCTCTGCTCATTCCAGTTCCTGGACCCGGATTGTGAACGAGTTGTGAGATTGCCCCGGTCAGCACCGGGGTTCGAAACTGTATCCCCGGGTACCGTCGAGTACAGCCAGCACCGCAGGTCTTCTGCCATATCATGGGCAGTCTGGTACCGATCCACGGCCCTGCGACTCATGGCTCGCTGGCAAATGCGCTGCAGTTCAACAGGGACTGAGGCCCGAAGATCACAGGGAGAAGGTGGATCGCAGGTGAGAATCTCCTGGACGAGCTTCCGAACCTTTGTGGACTTGAATGGGCGTTGACCAGTCAACACGACATAAAGAACCACACCGAGGCTGTAAATATCCGTTCGGGCGTCAACCCGATGCCCTTCACCGCGAAGCTGCTCGGGGCTCATGTAAGCGGGAGTGCCGCTCATTCCAGCTTCACCGCTCAGGGCCGCTTCTTCCTCAAGTGCGAGCCCAAAGTCTGTGACGTAGGCATTCTCTTCGTCATCCAGAAGAATATTGGCGGGTTTGATGTCACGGTGGATCACACCCGTCTGATGCATGTAGTCCAGTGCGTCTGCAACCATGACTATGATGTGAATTAAAGACTCTGCTTCCGTCCCCGATGCAATCAGATCCGCCAGATCGCGCCCCTGGATATACTTTGAGACCATGTAGCACTGACCCAGTTCATCGCGACCGACGTCATGCACAGGCACGATGTTCGGGTGATCGAGTCGTGCCAGCATTCTGGCTTCAGCAACAAAGGCGTCAGCCTCACCAGCTGTAAAACGTCGCCCGTGTCGAGGCATCTTAATCGCCACCAGGCGCTGTAATTCCGGATCGAATGCCATGTAAACAGTACCGAACGACCCCTGTCCTAATGGCTTGCGGATCTGATACCTGCCAACCTGCTCCGGTGGCGGAATCCGAATGAGTTCCATTTCATTCGTTGCCCCCATTTCCGGACCATTCGTTGAGACGGACACCGTTTCTGCACCGGCAACCAGGTCTGCGATGATCGTGGAATCGGATTCGCCCTGCACGAAGCCACACTGCAGACAGCGGGCAGCGAAATCATCAGACGATGACTCGAAGGGACTTCCACACTGCGGGCATATTGAAGGCATAAATTGGTCCGGGGCTCGCTGCTTCGCGACCAGGCAACCTGAACAGGCGAATGCGAGTGAAATCTGGCATCTCTCAAAGACATCAGAACGAATGCTGGTTTATCAATCTCCAAATGTTGACCACGGCTGAGACGGGCGAGAAATAAGATACCCTTCCAGCCAGTCGTACTGTGGATGCATCTCCAGGTACTGATCGGCGTCAAAGCGCTCACCACAAGCTCGTCCCCAGCGACCATGAAGACCCATTCGTTCGGCAGAGCGGGTATCCGCAACTTTACCGTCGACCGCTCCCCAGGGATAAAATGGTGGGTGACCATGAGCATTGCCAACATGCGCATTGTCTTCATCAATGTGGCCACAAAGGGACCGCGAACTCGCCCGAATCTCTCCCAGATATTCGTCGTAGTGATCGGCGATCATCTGCTTTGCGATCGAGGCGTCAATTTTGCCATAATTCTCTCGCATGAGTTTTTTCCAGCGAACACGTCGCGCACCACTGCCGGCGATATCACTCCAGGCTCCGGGATCGCTCGTCTCAAGCACTCGAAGTCTCAGATCCGACGCAATATTCTGACCGCAGAAGAAGCCGTTCTTTGTTCGCTCAACGGGGCTTTGACAGGTGAGTCCCAATTCATACCGAGCGATCTCTCCTGTTCTGGAGTCTCCCAGTAACCAGCTGTTGGCATATCCTCCGTTACGACCACTGGTCATGGTGTCAACCCACTCGTCAATGGTGGTCGAATACTGACATGCCCTGCGCGACCGATAGAATTCAGGAATCTGCGTTTCGTCAAACCCGCTATAGCCATCGATCGTCGTTTCAGTAATCATCAGGCCCGCGCCATTGATTGTGAAGTCCATCATGCTGGCAATCCATCCGGGGGCCGTTTGCATCACAATACGTTGGCCCTGTACGGGCTGCAGGTCGATGATGACATTGAAATGTTGCGCCTGAAGAAACGCATCCCACGTATTATGAGCCATCACGATGCTTCCATCGCTGGTGGCATCACCGGTCGCGATAAACGCGCTGCATCGGTGTCCAACTTCCCGGTGTCGTGCCGGCCGTTCGGGATGCTGTTTGTTCTTCTGAGTTGGCCACCACGAATAAACAAGGTCGACAAAGCTGTTCCAGGCCAGAATTTCATCAAAGGATGTTTCGACACCCTGAGCCTGAGCTCCCTGTGCAATACCTTCCATCTCTGCTTTCAACTCGTCGTCAATAAAGTGAAAGTAGAGACGCCGAGCAGCATCGATGAAATAGTCGAAGTCCTGAGCGGTGAGCCATCGAGCCCAGTAACGATTTGACCGCAGAGCGGCCTGCAGTTCGTGTGCCAGGTGATATCCGTGCTGAAAGCCTCGTTCAAACGGCTCCCCGGAGGTTTTCAGGTGGATCCATCCGTCCTGTCGTTGCAATCGACTGTGGTTCCGAATCCATATCGACTCATCATCAGTTAACGGTCGAGACATGATGGCCCTACGGTTGGTATATCGGGATGGTAAGCGCACCGCGACAAACAGAGGCGGATGTAACCCGGGCCTGAATCACACTGCACAGCCCAAATCGAAAGCTTCTGGAAGGAGTCACTAATTTCACTCGAAACAGGTTGTTTTTGCAATCAACAGCTGGTAACCATGTGCGTGAATGAAGTCGGGGTTACCCTTACGACAGGGTGAGAGTAACGTGCAGGCGGAGATACACACCAATCGACAGGGGCCACCATGAGTAAACGCTTTCACGCAACGCCTGCTTACGGGGATTTGAGCCGTTCGGGTGGCCAGGTAGGATGGGGAGATTATTCCGGGCTACCAGATGTTCGAACAGGCGGTTCCGACTCTATTGATGCGTGGTTCCTGGGGCCGAAAGGTGAAAACGCGGAACTCTTCTCTTCGCTGGTGCAGGAAGCAATCAATGCCGCGGTTAACTATCGGCGGTATTTCCACCCGGAAGATCATCCGTCCATTTCTGAAACAGCCAGAGCAGCCCCTGAGTATCTGGAGAGCGTCGGAAAGCTCAAGTATCAGTTCAATATCCTTCTGCAGAAACTGAATGAGTTCGCGACTCCTTACACGAGCCTTCGCTATCAGGGCCACATGCTCTGGGATACCACGCTGCCAGCGATGCTCGGCTATTTTGCAACGATGCTTCACAACCCGAACAACGTCACCGTTCAGGCTTCGACGCTTACTACCTTTCTTGGAATGGTTGTCGGTGAAGACCTTTGCGAAATGATTGGCTTCGACAGCCAGGCTCTTCAGCCATGGGGACACATTACTGCTGATGGTTCGCTCGCAAATATTGAAGCCACCTGGGCCAGTCGTGAATTGAAGTTCCTGCCGATCTCCATTCGCTACGCGCTGATCAATGATCCCGCGTATCACGATGCGGGTGGCCTTGAAGTGACGCTTCTGGACGGTAGCCGCAAAGCTCTGGTGAAACAGACGACTTGGTCGCTGATGAATCTGAAGATGGATGATATTCTCATCCTGCCGGGGCAAATTGCTGAAATCCTGAATCGCGATCCAGCCGACATCTGGCAGGACCTGCTTCATAAGTACTCGATCAATACAGTCGGATGGTTCAGATTCTACGAAGACTACATGGATGGCTTTCGGGCATCACCCGTCATTATCGTTCCATCGACCAAACACTACTCCTGGCCGAAGGCGGCGGCGGTCACCGGCCTGGGCTGCGACGAGAACTCAGTCATTGACATCTGGGTCGATCCGATGGCCCGAATGGACCTCGACCGACTTCGTCAGACCCTCAATAGCTGCCTGAACAGCAGGACCCCGGTCATTCTGACGGTGGCAGTGATGGGCAGCACAGAAGAGAGTGCGGTCGATCCGCTGAAACGGATTCTGGAGATCCGCGAGGAATTTCGAGCAAAAGGGCTGGAATTCAACATTCACGGTGATGCGGCATGGGGTGGCTACCTGATTTCTACGCTCCGCAAGGATTTCGATGAACCGACATTTCAGTTCAGTGAAATGGACGAAGTTACTCCCCCAGTGCCGCTGGAGCCCTTCCTGTCTGATGACAGTTCCGTGCATCTGAGTGCCCACACGAAAACAAACATGAAGTGCATCAGGTACTGCGACTCTGTCACAGTGGATCCTCATAAGTGTGGTTATATTCAATATCCTGCCGGGGCAATCCTGTATCGCAACACGGATCTGAAGAACCTGGTCACATTTGGGGCTCCTGTGATCGGCGTCGCAGGGTCAGCACCGTCTGTCGGACAGTTCGGACTGGAAGGCAGTAAACCTGGCGCGGCTGCCGCAGCCGTGTGGCTTAGTCACGCCGTGATTCGCCCGTCGGTCTCCGGCTACGGAAAGTTGCTGAATGCTGCTTTGCTAAACGCCAAACTGTTCACAATGCGACTCTGGTTAATGGCAAGACCTGAAGACTGCTTTGTTGTAACGCCGCTTGCTCCATTGCCCAGAGCAACGGAAGGAAGCGATGCCATGGAGCAGCTCAGGAAAATTCAGGTCATCGTTCGGTCGCGGGGCATTCGTGAGTTTTTGAACTCAGCAACCGCTGCCGACCTTCGATTCTTCAACGAACTGGGGCCGGACCAGCAGATTGTTGACTACACGTTTAATTTCCGCCGTGGTGATGGAACGCTCAACAAGTGTCTCGCTGACATGAACAGCATGAACGCAAAGATCTACGATGCCTTGCATGTTCAGGAGGGCAGGGACGTCAACCAGTACGATCTGCTGATCACTCAGACTCAAATGAGCGTCAGCGATTATGGCGATGCTTTTATCCAGTCCTATCTGGATCGCATGAAGATCACACGTCCTGAACCAGGCAACTGCCAGATCTATGTGAATCGTTCCGTTGTCATGGACCCCTGGATTGACAGCACCCCATCTGGAAAAGGCAACGGGAATTTCTTTGATGTCATCTTTGATGTGCTTCGCCGCACAGCGGAGATGGCAGCAAAACCTCAGAAATCCTGACGGCTGACAATTCTGTCGTCAAAACCTATGCTGACCGGTGAGGCCAGCGCGAAGGCTCTCGCCTGTATTCGTGTGTCGATTTTTCTTTGCGGAATGACAGGGCCACTGGCATGCATATCACTTTACGAATGACAATCGTCGTTGCCGTATTAGCCACAACAACTCTTCAGCCACGACATCTGTGGGCGTCGGATCATCTGGATTCACCCTACATCGACGAGCATCCGCAAGCCGACATCGGGGATACCTGGGCGTTCCCGACGAAAAATGGCGTCCTCTTCGCAGCCAGTTTCAATCCGCTTTCCGATCCCTTGCTGATCGACCAGATGAAACTGGATCAGGATGTCTTATATGAATTTAAGTTCGACATGGACAGTGACGGTGTGGCCGATCTGGCCTACAAGATCTCGGTGTCCGGTCTGGGGCAGAAACAAAAACTGACAGTTCGTCGAGCCGAAGGTGTGGATGCCATTTCAAACCGCGCAGCCGGTGACGTTGTTCTGGAAGGCGTATCCAGTACACGCGGGAAAGTTGAAATCGCCAGAGGCAAAGGATTCCGCCTGTTTTGCGGGCCCCGACAGGATCCGTTTTTCTTTAACTTCAAGGGCGTTCAGTCGCCCGTCGCGCTCGCGCTGCAGTATGCACTGGGTGCCGACGGACTTCCCAGCGACGGTAGCTGGCAGAATACTTTTGGCCCGACCAACGTCACCATGCTGATGCTGGAAGTCGAGGAGATGCGCGGCAGAAAATTCGGGATGTGGGGAACAACATCCCTCGATGGAAAACAAATTGATCGCTGCGGCCGCGCGTCTGTCACGGCCGTCTTTCTGCCGAATACACCCACAGGCCGCAACCCGGCCGATTATCCATACGGTGGAGAAAACAAACAAAAATATAACACCACGCGACCCGTTGATGACCGGGCCAACTATGGTGCGATGTTCCGGCATACACTAGACGTGCTGGAGGCAGATGAAAACCTGGCAGATTTCTATCTGCCGGACATCCTGCAATATGATCCCCATCTACCCGACGAGTATCCCAACGGAAGAAATCTGTATGACGACTCTGTGTTCTGGACGATCAAACACGTCAATCCGTTCCAGTTCACACCAGAAGGACTTCCGGAGAAAAATCCACAGAACCTGTTGCCGGAATTCCCTTTTGCCGCACCGCCAGTCGCACCTCCCGCTGAACCTCCTAACGAGTATATGGTCAAAATCGTCTCGGACTTATACGAAGGAATGCAGCGAGGCAACTTCAGCGGCATCCCTTCGCAATGCTCCCCCACCGTGGAATGGTCGTGCTTCGGGCCTTCGGGGGCACCTTATTCCGGTACCTTTGCGGGCAAAGAAGGGATAGATGACCATTTCAGACAGCTGCAGGCGATCTATGACATTAAGTCTGTAACGGTGGATCGTTATGTCACTGAAGGTAGTTTTGTGACTGCCATTGTTCGGCAAACAGGAATTGAGAAAGCTACGAAAGAGCCAGTCGAATTCAACTGTGTGCATTGCTGGGAAATTACAAACAGCCGCATCTCTCGGGTTCGCGAGTACCTTTCCATTGGTCAGCCGAATGACAAGGACTGATCAAAGCGAGGCTCTGAACAGCTGTGCGTCGAGAGTCTGTCAACAAACCAGCAGGACGCAATGGTTATCTGCGGCGATCAGCATGGCTGTCTTCATTCAGTTCGCCCCTGAAATCTCAGCGCATGATTTCTGGATCGAACCTTCTACGTTTCGGGCGGCCAGTAGCGAACTGATCTTCGTTCGTCTAAAGGTCGGGCAGGACTTTGATGGCGCTTCGCTTCGCCGAAACCCAACAGCAATTCAGTCGTTCAGAACGACGTTTGATGATGGAGTCAGCGAGATCCAGGGAAATCCAGGCGATGAACCGGCCGGATTTGTGCTGCTGCCATCGCCCGGCCTGCACGTCCTGAGCTACCAAAGTCATCCCACAAAACTGATGATGAATGCAGAACGATTTCAGGCCTATCTGCAGGAAGCTGGTCTGGATTCGGTGATCCGTATCCGCAGGGAACGCGGACAGTCTGAAACACTCGGTCGCGAACGATTTATCCGTTGTGCAAAGGCGATGGTTCTGGCCGGAAAAGAGAACTCCGATGGCTTCGATCGCATCCTTGGCCTGACACTCGAACTGATCCCGGAAACCAACCCTCATACCATACAGCCCGGGCATATCATGAGCCTCCGGTTACTGCATGACAAACAGCCTCAGGGCGATGCACTGGTATTCGCACGAAACATGAACACACCGGATCAGCCTGTTTCCGCACGCACCGATGAAGAGGGCCGCGTCCGATTCTGTCTTCCGGAGCACGGGCAGTGGCTGATTTCCTGTATTCAGATGGTTCAGGTTGACAATGACAATCTCGTTGACTGGGAAAGTCGATGGGCCTCGCTGACGTTTCAGATTGATTCACCGTAATCCTGCGATGATGTCCATTACTTCAAACAAGAGAAGGAAGCAGCATGTATCTGTATGTTGAAATGTGGAACGCCAAACCATCATGGCTCGGACTGCCGCAGGGTCAGCGAGAGGCATTCATGAAGAAAGTGGATGCATTTCTTGCAACGATCAAGCCTGAAGATGCCGAAGTCTATGGCTGCTGCGTTAATGATGGCGACACCATGCCCAGAGCCGGATATGCCTATCTGGTTGTCTGGAAAGTCAGGGATAAATCCTGCGTCAAGGCAATTGCAGACGGTACGGCTGCTGTTGGTTTTTACGACTACTTTGACCAGGTGAACATTGGCGGAAACCAGCTGACCGCAGACGAACTTGTTGGCGCTTTGATGTCGCTCTAGCTGACTGTGCTGTTGAAGTTGATACCGACAGATGCAGCACGGCCCGCATCAAATCGTTCCGAACAACTGCAGCTGTCATCAGCAGGAGTGGGCGAAACACCAACACCATTCCTGCGAGCGTTCTTCGACTGACGGTTTCTATTCCCCAAATGAACGATATGATTGGGGACACACAAAGTCAGGACTTCTGAAAACGTGATCGACAGAGTCTGCCTTGAGTCATACTCCCGGAACAAACGATCAATCGCCCTCATTCACAGGAAGCATTGAGAATGTATTGGTACATGGAAACGTGGCGGGCAAAGCAGGCCTGGCTGGACCTTGACGAAGAAGGTCGGCTTGCCTTCGCAACCAGCGTCAA